>JAEYZK010000276.1 GCA_023428085.1 Pseudomonadota bacterium | reverse complement strand
CGAGCCGGATCGGCCCGGCGCCCGTGCAGAGCGCGTCGAGGCACTCGCCCATCGCGACCGCGATCGCTCCGCTCCCGCGCGCGACCTTCACGAGCAGCTCGTCGATGAGCAGCGCCGCCTCGTCGCGCAGCAGGTGGCGGCGGTCCTGCGGCATGACGGGCAGGAGCGGCCACGCCCGCTTGCCGAGCGCCGCCAGGTGAGTTGCAGCGTGATCGGATCCCCGCGCCGGCCGCCGGCAGGCAAGGGCGCCGAGGACCTCCAGTCGACGCGGGGAGGGGATACACCAGAGGTCGGACGCGGCGCGCCCAGGGTCGCTCTCGCGGAGATCCTGCTTGTCGTCTCCACGCCCGGCACGCACACTCCGCCGATGCTGCCGCTGAGCGAGATCGCGAGGCTGAGGGAAACCGTGGACGCGGACTGGCGCTCGCCGCTGGCCGACGCCGTCGCCGCCCTGTGGGGATGCCGGCCCGGCGCGGCGCTGTACTGGCGATCGAGCGCGAGCCACGTCTTCGTGGTCCTGAACGAGGATCGGACGCGGCGCGAGGGCTTCCTGAAGTGTCTCCCGGCCCGGCTGTTCAGCCGGCGCGAGGTCGACGTGATCGCCGCGCTGATGTCGGCCCTCGCCGAGGCCGGGGCGGCGACGGTGCCGATCCGTCGGTCCTCGAGCGGTGGCCTCGTCGAGACGGTCGACGTCGGCGGGTGGCGCGTGCACGCGATGCTGGTGGGCAACGCCGCCGGAGACCCGGTGGACCTGGCCGAGCTCACGCCCGCCTCGGCCCGCGCGTGGGGCGCGGCGTTGGGGCGGCTCCACCGCGACGGCGATCGCGCTGCGGCAGCGCTCGATCTGCCTGACGGACGGGAGCGCATCGGACAGGCGCTGGCGTCCCTCGACGGCGACGCAGCCCTCGGCGAGGTGGTCGCCCTGGTGCGCTCGCGACTGGCTGCCTTGCCACGGAGCGCCGGCTGCTACGGGCTCGTCCATGGGGACTTCGAGCTCGACAACCTTGCGTGGGTCGACGGCGCGCCGATCGCCTACGACCTCGACGAGGCGGAGCGGTCCTGGTTCGCCGCCGACATCGCGTTCGCGGTCCGGGACCTCATCCCGGACCCACGTGCTCTGGCCGGGCCCGCGTCCGCTTTGCTCGACGCGTTCCTCGCCGGGTATCGCCGGGAGCACCCGACGGTGGCGGTCGACTCCGATCAGCTCGTCCTGTTCACCGTCAGCAACGCGCTGCGGAGCCTCGCCCGGCTCGGGCCGGTGCTTGCCGAACCCGCCGAAGCGGGCCGAGGCCTGATCGCGAACGTGCCGTCGGGGCAGGCGCTGCGGACGGTCGTGGAAGAGCACGCCGAACGGCAGCGGCGGATCGCGGTCGAGCTGCTGCCGCTCCTCCGCTAGTTTCGCCCGGGGCCGAACATCCGGCTCCAGAACCGGATCGCGCGCCGGAACGCGGTGCGGCAGAAGAAGCGGGCGGCCAAGAAGCACTGCAGCTGACCGGCGGAGACATCGGGAAGAGGCGCCGCGGAGGAAGACATGCTCGACAGCCTGCGTGAGAACGCGGAACGCATCCGGAACCTGCCGTCGAAATACCGAGACGTCGACGCGCTGCGCGCGACCTGCGCGCAGCAAGGCTGGCCCGAAGACCCGCCCGGCTCGGAACGGTTCCTGATCGCCAGCGACCTGGCGATCCTCACCGGCGAGGGCGACGACGAGGAGGAGACGATCCCGACTCGCGTCAACATCTACACGTGGGAGGACTGGGACGAGGAGGACCACGCGACCCGGGACGAGTTCCTCGCCGCGGAGAAGCGCTTCGATCAGGTGTTTGCGGAGGCCAGCGAGATCCTCCGCGACCAATGGGGACCGCCGCTCAAGAAGGGGAGCTACAAGCTCGAGGAGTTCCGCTTCTCGTGGGCGATGTGGGAGGGCCAGGGCGGGCTGCGGATCCTGGCGCAGGACGAGCCCGACATCCAGTACGGCGTCGAGGTGGTGATCTGGATCGTCCCCTGGAAGAAGGGGAAGCCGTTGCCCGAGATGCCGCTCTTCTGAGCGGCGCCGACCGCCTGGGACGACGGTCCGCGCGCCATTCGACAGGCTCAGGACGAGGATCTTGCTTCACCGCTCGTGCTTCCGTGAGGAGCACGAGCGGTGAAGGGCTCAGCGCGACCTTCGAGGCGAAGGCGTCAATCCACGACCGTCCAGGTGCCGCCGATCCTCTCGCACTCATCCTCGGCGGCGTCGAGCTGGCTCGCGTCGTACACGTGCGCCTCGACGTGGGAGGGCCCATTGGAGGCCGTACAGGTGGCGAGGATCCCGGTGTCCGGGCACGAGCTCACCTCGCGATAACCCTCGCTGCACCGGATCTCCACCGGGACCTCCCACTGCGAGATCCCGCAGGTGGAGCCGTCGAGCGCCGCGCAGCGGATGATCGTCCGCAGCTCGGGACCGTCGTCGTCGCCGCCACACCCGGCCAGCGCCCCGCACGTCGCCAGCGCCACAGCAAGCAGCCCGTTTCTCGTCATGGAGTCTCCCCCTGGTTGGTTGGAACGGCGGCGCCAGTATACCCGTTCGGCCCGCCGAGCTGAGGTGTTCCGGCCGGACGCGGCTGGGCCCGGCGTCAGCGCGTGTGGCGCCGGCGGGGATCGAGGTGCGCCCATCGCCCGGCCGCGCGGGCGGAGCCGGGCCGCCGGGCCACGATGGGCAGCGCCATCGCCCCGAGCAGCACGAGCGCGATGACCGGCAGCGCGCCGGTGAAGTTGCCCGTCGCGTCCTTCGTGGCCGCGACGAAGATCGGGCCGGCGATCCCGCCCACGCCCCAGGCGAGCAGGATCCACCCGTAGTTCACGCCCATGGACCTCGTGCCGAACCAGTCGGCGACGAAGGACGGCATGGTGCCGAAGCCGCCGCCGTAGCAGAGGAGCACCACCGCGAAGAGCGCCGCGACGAGCCACAGGCTCGACGCCGCGCCGACCGCGAGGAACACCGCCACCTGCACGCCGTAGATGAGGAGGTAGGCGAGGTTGCGCCCGAGCCGGTCGGACACGGCGCCCCAGAAGAACCGGCCGAGCCCGTTGAAGAGCGCGATGAAGCCGTACACGGCGACGGCCGTCGCGGCGGGGGCGCCGGTGAGCTCCCGCATGATCGGCACCGCGTTCGAGATGAAGAGGATGCCCGCGGTGACGTTCAGGAACAGCATGAGCCACAGCGCCCAGAACTGCGGCGTCCGCAGGGCCTGCGCGGGCGGGAGCTCGCGGGCGGCGAGGTCGGGCGGCGGTGGCGCCGCGCCCGCGACCGGGGCGACGGCGGGCGGGTCCCGCACCAGCGCCGCGCAGAGCCCGCCGACCACCGCGAAGAACAGGCCGGACACCACGAACGTGCGCTCGAGGGCGTGGAGCGAGGCCGCGGAGAGCCGGGCGCCGGCCCCCGCCGCCGCGGCCGCGGCCGCCTCGCGGGCGGCGCCCGCGAACGAGGGCCAGGCCTGGAGCGCGTTGTTGTAGACGAACGCGCCGAGGCCGAACCCCATCACCACGACGCCGCTCCCGAGGCCGCGCCTGTCGGGGAACCACTTCGTCACCGCCGCCACGGGCGTCACGTACGCGAGGCCGAGGCCGAGCCCGCCGACGACGCCGTAGGTGGCGTACAGCCACGGCGCACCCAGGCGCGCCGTGCCCCAGCCGGCGAGCACGTTCCCGAGGCCCCACAGGATCGCGCCCGCGACCGCCGCCGGGCGCGGGCCGGCGCGGTCCTGCCAGCGGCCGCCGACGATCGCGCCCACGCCGAGGAAGAAGATGCAGGCCGCGAACGCCCAGGTGGTGGTGGTGCTCGACCAGCCGAAGGCGACGACGAGCGGCTGCGTGAAGAGGCTCCACGAGTAGACCGCGCCGAGGCACGCCATGAGCACCGTGCCGGCGAGCGCGACGAGCCAGCGGTCCATCGCTCCTCCTCGGAGCCTCGCGGGGGGACCGCGATCCGGGCGGCCCGGTGCGCGCGGGGAGGGCGCGGCGGGCGCCCTCCCCGGTGCCGGTGCAGACGTCGTGGGCTACTTGGCCTGCGGGGCCGCGTCCTGCTTCCCGGAGTAGAGGTCCACGAGGTGGCTGAAGCCGGCCTCCTTCGCGTAGAGCGCGTCGCTCGTCTGGGCCGTCACGAAGGCGAGCGCGGCCTCGTCCCCGATGTCGCCGATCGCCTTGAGGGCCATCGCCTTGTCCATGTCGGTCAGGGCCGCGTACCGCTCCTGGAGGAAGGCGCGCTCCGGCTCGGGGCCGAGGATGCCGATCGCGTCGAGCGCCACGATCCGGACGAACTCGTCCTTGTGGCCGACGTACTTCTTGAGGATCGGCATCGCCGCCGGGTTGCTCGTGCCCGCGAGCTCGATGATCTCCATGAACGGGCCGTCGTTCTGGGCGTCCTTCGGCGTGGCGCGCCCGGCGATCTCGGCCACGACGGCGTCGCTCGCCCGGACGTGCAGCAGGGCGCGGTTCACCTTGGAGGCGATCTCCTTCACGAGGATGGACTGGGGCAGCTGCACGCAGGGTTCGAAGACCTCCGAGATCTTCCAGACCGGCACCTTGCCGTTCGTGAAGTAGGCGAGGATCGGGAACTCCCGGCCGCCGGAGGTGAGGACGCCGCGGAACTGGTGCATCGCCTCCCACGGCGAGTACGCGTTGACCCTCCGGTGGACGATCCGGTAGCGAAGGACCTTCAGCTCCATGTCGGCAGCGGCGGCGGGATCCGCCGTGACCTGGACCGGGTAGCCGCGGGCGGCGAACTCGGCCCCGAGCCCGTCGGCCAGGAAGGCGACGGGGTCGAGCCCTTCGGTCGCCAGCGCGAACCGGGCGAGGCCTGCGAGGCCGACGTGGAAGGTCGCCGCCTCGGCGCCGCGCGCGTCCACGAGCTTCAGGGTCCCCTTGGGGCCCTTGCCGTCGGCGAAGGCGCTGGAGGTGGGCATGGGCCTGTCCATCGGGACGTTCAGCGTGCCGGCGCAGGCGGAGAGGAGCAGGGCAGCGGCGGCGGGGGCGAGCTGCTTCAGTGTGTGCATCGTTCGATCCCTCCCGAGGTCGAAGTGAACGCTCCGGATGCTAGACGAGAACGGCACGGCAGCACAGGGCGAGTGCCCACCCACATCGCTGCACACGTGGGCGCTGCGATCCGCGCGGAGCGGAGCGCCGCAGGGACGCGATCCACCGACCGACGCAGGCCGCCTTGCTCGCCCGGTCCGCCCCCGGCGAGAATGCCTCGTCCGCCAGCATCCGGCGAGGAGGCCTCCCGTGGAACTGCACGGATTCACGCCGCGCGTGCGCAACAGCACGCCGGGTCCCGGGTCCACCAGGGACGATCCCGCGGCGCTGACGTTCCGGGGGGCGCGGATCGAGTTCGGCCGGTGAAGCAGGCCCACGCCTTCGCCATCCGGAGGTCGCGCCCGGGCGCCGCCCGACGCGCCTTGCTGTGCAGCCTGCTCCTGCTCCGCCCGCTCGTGGCGAGCGCCGCCGACTTCCACGTCGATCCGGTCCACGGCTCCGACGACGGTGACGGCAGCGCCGCCCGCCCCTGGAAGGCGATCCAGCGGGTGATCGACGAGAAGGTGGACACGTGGCGGTGGGACTCCCTCCCGTACGAGGCAGGCTCGAGCACGCTCGTCCGCGCGCACCCCGGCGGCGCGCCCGTGCAGCCGGGCGACACCATCTGGCTGCACCAGGGGCTGCACGCCGCCCTCGTCATCCAGGGCGCCTACAACTCCGCGAACGTCACGGTGGCCGCCGCGCCGGGCGAGGTGCCGCGGCTCCCGAGCGTGCGCGTGCGCGCGTCGCAGCGCTGGGTGCTGCGCGGCCTCTCGGTGAGCCCCTGGCACGGGACGCCGAACGACCTGGGCGCCATCGTCTCCGTCGAGGATCACTCCTGGCACGGGCCGGCGTCCGACGTGGTCGTGGACGGGCTCGAGGTCTTCACGGTGCCGGACGAGCGGCTCTGGAGGTCGGCCGCCGACTGGGACGCGAAGGCCTGGGACGGGATCGTCGCCGACGGCGAGCGCGTCACGGTGCGGAACTGCAGCGTCCGCAACGTGGCGTTCGGGATCGCGATGAGCGGGCGCGGGAGCCGCGTCGAGCGGTGCACCGTGGACGGGTTCTGGGGGGACGGGCTGCGCGGGCTCGGCGACGGTCAGGTGTTCGAGCGCAACCTCGTGAAGAACGCACGGCAGGTGAACGACAACCACGTGGACGGCTTCCAGTCGTGGTCGTACGGCGCGGGCGGGGTGGGGACCGGCGCGGTGCGGAACGTCACCCTCCGCGGGAACGTCTTCCTCAACTTCGACGATCCCGGGCTCCCCTACCTGGCCTCGATGCAGGGCATCGGGTGCTTCGACGGCTTCTACGAGGGGTGGCTCGTGGAGAACAACGTGGTCGTGACCGATCACTGGCACGGCATCTCGTTCTCCGGCGCCCGGGACGTCCGGCTCGTCAACAACACCGTCCTCGACGCCGCGGCGGGGAGGCCGGGGCCGCCCTGGATCATGGTGACCGCCCACAAGAGCGGGACCGCCAGCGCCGGGAACGTCGTGCGCAACAACCTCGCCACCGACGTATCCATCGACGACGGCGCGGGCGTCGAGGACCACGACCTCGTGCTCCCCGCCGCGGCAGGCGGCTTCTTCGTGGACCTCGCCCGCGGGGATCTCCGGCTCGCCGCCGGTTCCCCGGCGATCGACGCGGGCACGGGCGACGGGGCGCCGGCCACCGACGCCGACGGCGTGGCGCGGCCCTGGGGCGCGGCCGTGGACCTCGGCGCGTACGAGTACGCGCCGGGCGCCGCGCGGACGCAGGGCGCCGGCGCGCCCGCGGGCGTGGCGCGCGACTGGCCGGTGCGCGTGCCCGTGGGCGGCGCGAAGGGAGGATGCGGCACCTCCGCACCGGACGGGGGCGGCGCGGCGCTCGGGTGGCTGGCGGCGTTGCTCGCGATCGGCGCCGGGTCGCTCCGCAGAACCCCTCACCCCGGCCGCACGACCCCCAGCTCGCCCGCCATCGCGCGGCCGAGCTCCTCCTCGTACTGATCGGCGTCCTTGAGCACGTCGGGGAAGCCGAGCTGCGGCAGCTCGGCGTCGAGCGCCTCGACGCTGACGAGCTCGTCGCGCCAGGCCTCCGGATCGATGTCGAGCTCGGGGTCGAGCGGCACCTCGCTCAGGTCCTGCTCGAGCCGGAACGCGAACGCCACCAGGGCGCCGTCCCGCCGCCCCACCACGACCTTCCAGTACCGCGACGGGATCTGCACCCGGACCTCGCCGGCGTCGTCCAGGCCGTCGAACCACCAGTCGTCCGGGCCGAAGATCGGCCCCGCGAAGACGGTCATCCGCTCCTGCTTCAGGTTCTTCGCGAGGGTGGCCTCGAGCTTCCCCCAGCGCCCGCCCTTGCTCGACTGGTTGAAGCCGGCGACCTGGGGCGTGCAGTTGGTGGTGTGGTACGTGTCGCCGTTGGCCCTGCGCACCGCGAGGTAGGAGTCCCCCCAGCACACCGACTCGCGCATCACCACGTGCCCGCGATCGAACGCTCCCGCGTCGCGCGTGAAGAAGCGATCGGGGAGCTGGGACTGCTCCGGGAGGCGCGGATCGGTGAACCAGACCTCGGTGTCCCGGGGGCCGAGGCCGCCGAGCGGCGCGCGCCCGTACTTGCGCGTCGGGTCCGGCCGGCGCCGCCGGGGCGCGTTGTCCACGTTGGCCGCGGTGAACAGGCAGAGCCGGCGCTCCCGGTGCATCACGACGCTGAAGTTCTGGTAGTCGAGCCGGTGCCCACCGCCGGGGAGCTTCGCCGCGATGGACGGCGTCTTGATCGTGGGCAGGGGGAGGTGGACGTCCAGGAACCCGGGGTCGTACCCCTTGCGATTGCCGTAGTCCGGGTCGGTCCAGGGGCGGACCGCCCGCTCGGGCGCGCGCGCCGCGGCGGCCCCGTCGGGCGCGCCGCCCACGGTCCCGGCGGGCCCGGCGCTCCCCGTCGTGATCACGATCTCGATCCGGACCGCGCCGGCGGCCACCTCCACGCGCTGCGGGGCGCTGGTCAGCGCGGCGCTCGCCTGGGGGACCGGCGACGCCGGCGCCGGCTGCGGCGGCGGGAGCCGCCCGGTGGACCCTTCGTCGATCGCCTCGCCGCGCGGAGCGTCGTCCCGGATCATCGGTGTGGCCATCGGTCAGCCCTCGCCGGCGCCCGGGCGCCGGTGCACGGGTTCGCTTCAGGAGGCGGTCGTCGCCGGGCCGCCGCCGTCCCGCCGCCAGTCGCGCAGGTTCGCGAGCACGTTGCCGTTGATGCGCGTGCCCGCGTTCTCGCGCCTGCCGCCGCTCGTGTGGATCCCGACCGCGATCCGCCGGCCGTCCTCGGCCGAGAACCAGATCGGGCTTCCGCTCTGCCCGCTGAACGTGTCGATGTCGTAGAAGAGCCTCGACTCGTTGACCTCGACGAGGAGCCGCGCGTGGAAGAACTGCCTCCGCGCGCTCCCGACGTCCGTGGGGTACCCGCTGATGTTGGCCCACGAGCGCCGCAGCTGATCGTCGCCGAGGGCGCCCACGCCGAAGTACCCGACCTCGTCCCCGAGCGGCTCGTCGAGCAGGATGCCGCCGTAGTCCGATCCCGCCGCCTTCCCCTCGATCCAGCCGTCCACCGTCCGGAACCGCCGCGCCCGGACCGCGCCGAAGCGCGGCGCGGCGCTCCCATCCAGGCCCGCGAGGACGGTGATCTCCTCGGCCCAGTCGTCGTCCTGGTGCAGGTACACGCAGTGGCCGGCGGTCACCACCAGCGTCGGCGACGCGAGCCACCCCGTGCCCACGTACTGCTGGCCGGTGCGCGAGGTGATGCGGAGCGCGCAGATCGCCCGCCACGGGTACGCGGAGACGTCCGGGACCGGGACGCGGTCGTCGAGGTTGATGACGGTCTCGTCCCAGAGCCGGCCCTCTCCGATGGCGAAGCTGGCGTCGGGCGGTCGCTTGTCGAGGACGGTCGGCTGACGTGGAGGCGTGGACAGCTCCACCCGGCCGCGGATCGGAGGGACCGGGGCGGCGGCCCGCGCGGACTCCTCCGTCGTCCTCGCGTCCTCGCTGCGCCTCGTCCCGTGCCACGGGATCGCGTCGCCGGCCATGTCCGACCCCCTGCTGGAGCTTCAGCAGGGAACCATCGCGTCGCGGAACGTCACATGGGCGGTGCGGAGGACCCTGAAGAGGTCCGGCGCTCCTACCCGCCAGCCCGCACCCCGAACTCGATGGTGAACGTCGCGCCCCTGCCCGGGCCCGGGCTCGTCACGGAGAGCCGCCCGCCCAGCTGGGTCATGAAGTTCGCGCAGGTGTGCAGCCCGAAGCCGTGGCCGTGCGGCTTGGTCGTGAAGCCGTAGGAGAAGATCCGATCGAGATCTCCCGGCGCGATGCCGACGCCGCTGTCGGTGATCTCCACCAGCGCGCGCCCGGGTCCGGTCGAGCGGCTGCGGACCCAGAGGCGCCGGGGCGCGTCGAGCTGGGCCTCCATCGCCTCGACCGCGTTCTTGACCAGGTTCACGAAGACGTGGATCAGCTTGGTCCGCTCGGTGTTGAGCGGCGGCAGCGGCTCCAGGTCCCGCGCGACGGTGATCTGGTGCTGGAGGAGGTTCGGCTCCTGGAGCTTGAGGGCGCTCTCGAGGAGCGCGAGCACGTCGACGTGCTCCCGCAGCCCGTAGCGGCCGTCCCCCGCGTGCTCCTGGAGCGTCTTGATGGTCTCGCGGATGAGCCGACCGTTCTCGAGCAGCTGGCGCGCCTCGCCGCCGACGCGCGAGCGCTCCTGGCGCAGCTCGTCGAGGACCTTGTCGTAGTAGTCGGCGAGGAGCGCGCCGCGCGGGTCCTCGGCGAAGAAGCGCGCCAGGTCGCGGGCGTTCGCGCGCAGGAGCGCGTTCGCCTTCTCCAGCCCGTCGAGGCGCCCGCCGGCGGCGATCGAGGCGATGGTCTCGGCGGAGACGTTCACGCTGGTGAGCAGGTTCCCGACGTTGTGCATCAGGCCGATGGCGATCTCGGCCATGCCCGCGCGGTGGGCCGCCTCGATGAGCTGCTCCTGCGTCGCGCGGAGCTCCTGCGTCCGCTCGGCGACCTTCACCTCGAGGGCGGCCGCGTGGCCGCGCACCTCGGAGAGGAGCTCGGTGACCTTCACCGCGGCGCTGACCTGGTAGGTGAGCGCCTCGTACGCGGGGGTGCGCACCAGCCCGAGCTGGCAGAGCGCGAAGCCGAGCCGCTCGCGCCCGGTGAAGACCGGCAGCACCGCGTACGCGTGGCGGCGCCCCGGGGCGAACCGGCCCGGCACCAGGTGGCGCGAAGGGAACGAGGTCGCCGCGGGATCGAGCGCGACCGCGCCCTCGAAGTCGTAGTGGAGGAAGAGGGCGGCGCGCGCGCGGGAGGGATCCGTGAACCGCGAGAGGTAGAAGCCGCGCAGGCCGAGCGAGGGGAGCTCGGCGAGGAGGACCTTCTTCACGTCCCCCTCGTTCAGGTCGGAGGGCATGAAGACGCGGCGCAGGACCTTGAAGTCCTCCTCGGCGCGGGCCCGCTGCGCGGTGAGGAGCCGCTCCGCCGTCGCTCCGACGTGGACGAGGGCCGCGCGCTGGAGCGCCGCGAGGCTGGCCGCGCCGCCCGCCTCGCCGAGGAGCTCGAAGCCCGCGGCGAGCACCGGGTACCACCGCGCGGCGGGGCAGTTGCCGGCCAGCCCGCGCTCCAGGAGCCGGCCGAGCGCGTCCTCGAGGGGCGTCGCGGACTCCAGCCGCACGCTCTCCTGGAGCGCCGCGGCGAGCTCCTCGGCCCACGGCTCGTGGCGCAGCTCGGCGGCCATCCCCGGGAACAGCTCGCGCAGGCGCGCGCCGATCCGGTCGGGGGCGGGCGCCTGCGGGCGCGAGGGGCGCGGCGCGCGCTGCGCCTGGCATCCGCACGAGCGCCGGAGGACGGGGAGGGCGGGGACGGTGACGACCTCCGGGCCCTGCGCGCCGCGGAGCACGGCCACGAGGAGCCGCACCGCCTCGCTCCCCATCTGCTCCAGCGGTTGACGTACCGTGGACAGCGGAACCTCCGCGGCCGCGGCGTCGGCGATGTCGTCGAACCCGGCCACGGCGACGTCCTCCGGGACGCGCACGCCGCGGTGGCGGAGCTCCTGCATCGCGTACAGCGCCATGTAGTCGTTCGCCCCGACGAGCGCGTCGAACGCCACGCGGCGCTCGTCGAGCAGCGCCCGGACGGCGTGCATCCCGGTCACCCGGTCGAAGTCGCCGTCGTAGACGAGCTCGGGGCGGAGCGGGAAGCCGTGGGCGGCGAGCCGCTCGCGGTAGACGGCGTACCGGATCTCCGCCTCGTCGTTGGTGGCCGGACCGCGGATGAAGGCGATCCGCGTCCGACCGTGCGCGACCACCAGGTGGTCGATGAGCGCGCGCAGGCCGGTCTCGTTGTCGAGGACGACGCTCGGGACGCCGGGGATCCGCTTGCTGACGGAGACGCGCGGGAAGGCGTCGAACTGCGCGAGCCGCCGGACCAGCTCCTCCGCGGGGATCAGGTTCCCGATGGAGGCCGAGAGCGTCACGAGCCCGTCGACGTTGTCCGGGTGGATGACGTCGAAGACGGCCTTCTGTCCCTCGCGACGCTCGGCGTACGCGCCCCCCACGAAGGCGAGCACGTTCGCGTCGACCTCGGCGGCGGCCGACATGACCCCGTTCCAGATCGCCTCCTCGTACGCGTCGAAGAGCGTATCGACGAGGAGGCCGATGGTGACGCGGGGCGGTGCCCCGTCACCGGGCGGGTTGTCGAACACGCGGCTCACCCGCGGATCCTGCATCCGGGCGGGCCTCGAAGTGAAGCCGTGGAGCCAGGGCTCCCTCGCTCGCCTGGGGTGCACGCGACCCCGTGGGGACGAGGGACCCGCGCCCGCGGGGCGGCATCGACCCGGGACGGAGGCGTCCCTCGGCCCTCACAGCACCCGCCGCCGCCGATCCAGCAGCTGCAGGATCATCGGCGTCATGATGAGCTGCATCGCGAGCGACATCTTCCCGCCGGGCACGACGATCGTGTTCTGCCGCGACATGAACGAGTCGTGGAGCATGGAGAGCAGCCAGGGGAAGTCGATGCCCTTCGGGTGCGCGAACCGCACGACGAGGAAGCTCTCGTCGGCGGTGGGGATGTCGCGGGCGGCGAACGGGTTGGAGGTGTCCACGGTGGGCACGCGCTGGAAGTTCACGTGCGTGCGCGAGAACTGCGGGACGACGTGGTTCACGTAGTCGGGCATGCGCCGCAGGACGGTGTCCACCACCGCCTCCGTGCTGTAGCCGCGGGTGCCCTTGTCGCGGTGGAGCTTCTGGATCCACTCGAGGTTGATGATCGGCACGACGCCGACGAGCAGGTCCACGTGCCGGGCCACGTCCACGTCGCGGCACACCACGCCGCCGTGCAGCCCCTCGTAGTAGAGGAGGTCCGCGCCGGGCGCGAGCTCCGTCCACGGCGTGAACGTCCCGGGGTCCTGGCCGAAGGACGTCGCCTCCTCGGCGTCGTGGAGGTACCGCCGGACCTTGCCGCGCCCGGTCTCGCCGAAGCCCCGGAAGAGCGCCTCGAGCTCCGGGAACAGGTTCGCCTCCGGCCCGAAGTGGCTGAAGTGGCGGTCGCCGTGCGCGGCGGCCTCGGCCATGGCCTGGGCCATCCCCGCCCGGTCGTAGCGGTGGAACGCGTCCCCCTCCACGACGTGCGCGGTGATCGCCTCGCGCCGGAAGATGCGCTGGAAGGTGCGCGTGACCGAGGTGGTCCCGGCGCCCGACGATCCGGTGACGGCGACGACGGGGTGCTTCACGGACACGGGGCGCTCCTCTCAGCGGTCGGTGAACAGCGACCGCGTGCCGAACAGCGGCGACCGGAACGGCTCGGCCGCGGGCGCCCCGTCGGCCATCACCCGGCTCTGGCGGATGTCCTCGGCGGTGATCGTCGAGAGCGCGCGGCCGTCCACCGCCCCGCCGCTCCGCACGAGGCGGCGCGCCTGCCGGAGGCGCGCGCGGTCGAGCGCGTTCCGGATGGAGCGGGCGTTGCCGAACCGCGGCTGCGCCATGCGCCGGACGACGTACGCGCGGAGCGCCTCCCGCGCGCCCGGGCCGAGCTCGTACCCCAGCCGCTCGAGGAACAGGTCGGCGATCGCGAGCAGCTCGTCCGGCCCGTAGTCCGGGAAGTCCACGTGGTGCGCGATCCGCGAGCCGAGGCCGGGGTTGCAGTGGAAGAACGCGTCCATGCGCGCCCTGTAGCCGGCGAGCACCACCACGAGCTCCTCCCGGTCGTCCTCCATCGCCTGGAGCAGGAGCTCGACCGCCTCCTGGCCGTAGTCCCGCTCGTTCTCGGGGCGGTAGAGGGTGTACGCCTCGTCCACGAACAGCACCCCGCCGCGCGCGCGCTCCAGCACCTTGCGCGTCTTGGGGGCGGTGTGCCCCACCCACTCGCCGACGAGGTGCTCGCGCGTCACCGCCACGAGGGTGGGCCGGCGCACGTGGCCGAGCCGGTGGAGGATGCCGGCGAGCCGCAGCGCCACCGTGGTCTTCCCCGTCCCCGGGTTCCCGGTGAAGCACATGTGCAGGGTGGGCGCGACGCGGGCGCGGCCCATCCGCGCGCGGGCGCGGTCCACCACGAGCAGCGCGGCGATCTCGCGGAGGCGGTCCTTCACCGGCGCGAGGCCGACGAGCTCGCGCTCGAGCGAGTCGAGCGCGTCGTCCACGCCCGCCTCCGCGGCGAGGGCGGAGAGGTCCACGCGCTCCGGCGCGGCCGTGCTCCCGTCCGCGGTCATTCGGCGCTCCCGCCCGGGCGCGCCCCGTCGCGCTCCAGCGTGTACGTGACCGCGCGGCCCGGGCCCTCCTGCCGCACGAGGCGGTAGCGGGCCTCGCGGCGCGGGCGCTGGACGACGAACGAGAGGCGCACCGTCTCCCAGCCGGGCGTGGCGTCGAAGGCGTTCACCTTCACGTACCGGTCGGGATGGGCCGCCCGGCACGCCTCGACCTCGCGCAGCACGGCGGCGGGGTCGCGGACGTCGAACATGGGCGGCCCGTGCATCTCCCAGAACACGTTGCGCGGGTGCGGGTCGTCGGTCGATTCCACCGACAGGGCCCAGCCCTGCGCCAGGGCGTAGGCGATCTGCCGGGCGATCTGCTCGTCGGTGAGCTCCGGGAGGAAGCTGAACGTCCCCTGCGTGATCCTCATGGCGGCTCCCTCAGACGCTGCGGGTGCGGACGGCGTCCGGGGTGTCGGTGGACGCGTAGTCGAAGGTGACGTCGCGCCAGACCTCGAGGGCGGCGCGGAGCGGGGCGCAGGTCCGCGCCGCGGCCGCGAGGAGGTCCGGCCCCTCGCGCCAGAGATCGCGCCCCTCGTTCCGCGCGAGGACCATCGCCTCGAGGGCGACGCGGTTCGCGGTGGCGCCGGCCTGGATCCCCTGCGGGTGGCCGATGGTCCCGCCCCCGAACTGGAGGACCACGTCCTCGCCCAGGTAGGAGAGCAGCTGGTGCATCTGCCCGGCGTGGATGCCCCCGCTCGCCACGGGCAGGACCTTGCGGAGGTCGGCCCAGTCCTGGTCGAAGAAGAGGCCGCGCGACGGGTCGGCCGCGGTGCGCCGCTCCCGCAGGACGTCGTAGAACCCCTGCACCGTGCCCGGATCGCCCTCGAGCTTCCCGACGATGGTGCCGGCGTGGACGTGATCGACGCCGGCGAGCCGGACCCACTTCGAGATCACGCGGAAGCTGACGCCGTGCGACCTCTGGCGCGTGTACGTCGAGTGCCCGGCCCGGTGGAGGTGCAGGATCATGTCGTGCGCGCGCGCCCAGCGCGCCATGCTCTGGATCGCGGTGTAGCCGACCACGAGGTCGATCATCACGATGGGCGACCCGAGCGCGTGGGCGAAGTCCGCGCGCTCGTACATGTCCTCCATCGTGGCGGCGGTGACGTTCAGGTAGTGGCCCTTCACCTCGCCGGTCTCGGCCTCGGCGCGCTTCACGCCCTCGGTCGCGAAGAGGAAGCGGTCGCGCCAGTGCATGAAGGGCTGGGAGTTGATGTTCTCGTCGTCCTTCACGAAGTCGAGCCCGCCCCGGAGCGCCTCGTAGACGACGCGGCCGTAGTTCTTCCCGGAGAGCCCCAGCTTCGGCTTCACGGTGGCGCCGAGGAGCGGCCGGCCGAACTTGTCGAGCCGCTCGCGCTCCACGACGATGCCGGTGGGCGGGCCCTGGAAGGTCTTCACGTACGCCACGGGCAGGCGCAGGTCCTCGAGCCGGAGCGCCTGGAGCGCCTTGAAGCCGAAGACGTTGCCGATGATCGAGGCGGTGAGGTTCGCGATCGACCCCTCCTCGAACAGCACGAGGTCGTACGCGATCCAGGCGAACCACTGCGCCGGCCGGGCGGTCCCCGGCCCGGTGTCCGGCACCCGCTCGACGCGGAAGGCGCGGGCGCGGTAGCGCTCGCAGGCGGTCAGCCGGTCGGTCCAGACCACCGTCCACGTCGCGGTGGAGCTCTCGCCCGCGACCGCCGCGGCGGCCTCCTCCGCGGGCACGCCGTCCTGCGGGGTGATCCGGAACACGGCGACGACGTCGGTGTCGCCGGGGGTGTAGTCGGGCTCCCAGTAGCCCATCTCCCGGTACGGCAGCACGCCCGCGCGGTACCGCTCCGGCCCGGTCCGGGTGCCGCGCCTCTCGTTCGTCTCCATCCGTCCCCTTCCTTCGCGTGAACGAGCCCGCGCCGCATCTCGCGGCCCTCTCCACCCCAGCCCCTCGGTCCCGCTCCGTCGCTCCCAGACGCTAGGGACCCCCACGCATCAGCGCCAATCAGTTCTCATGCGCGCCGGCATCAGCGGCGCTTATGTCCAGGCGGTGCGCGACGCCACGCTCCGCCAGCTCCAGATCTTCGCGGCCGCCGCCCGGGCGCTCTCGTTCTCGCGCGCCGCGCGCGACGTGCACCTCACCCAGCCGGCGGTGTCGATGCAGATCGGCGCGCTCGAACGGATCGCCGGGCTCCCGCTCTTCGAGCGCGGGCGCGGACGGCTCCGCCTCACGGCCGCAGGGGAGGAGCTCCTCGTCCACGCGCAGCGGGTCCTGAAGGAGCTCCGCGACGCGGAGGAGGCGATCGCGGCGCTGGCCGGGCTCTCGCGCGGCCGGCTCACCGTCGCGGTGGTCTCGACGGCGAAGTACTTCGCCCCCAGGCTCCTCGCGGAGTTCACGCGGCGTCACCCCGGGATCGAGCTGCGCCTGCTGGTGAACAACCGCGCCGAGGTCGTGCGGCTGCTGGCGGACGACGAGGTGGACCTCGCGATCACCGGCACGACCCCGCACGAGCTGCCGCTCGCGGCGAAGGCGTTCGCGCGCCACCCGCTCGTCGTCGTCGCCCCGCCCGATCACGCGCTCGCGCGGCGCCGGCGCGTCGCGGCCGCCGAGCTGGCGGGGGAGCCGTTCCTGGTGCGCGAGCCGGGCTCCGGGACGCGCGCGGCGTTCGAGCGGTTCCTGCGGAGCGCCCGCGTCCGCGCCGGCCGCACGGCGGAGCTGCAGTCGAACGAGACCATCAAGCAGGCGGTGATGGCCGGGATGGGCATCGCCTTCCTCTCGGCGCACGCGGTCGGCCTCGAGCTCGCGGCCGGACACCTCGTGGTGCTCCCCGTCGAAGGGCTCCCGGTGCACCGGGAGTGGAACGTCGTCCACCGCGAGGGGAAGGTGCTCTCGTCCGCCGCGGCCGCGTTCCGGACCTTCGTGCTGCAGGAGGGGAGCGCGTTCCTGGCGCGGTGGCTGCCGGCCGGCGGGTGACGGTCCGTCAGGCCGGGGGGGCGCGCGCCGTCAGCCGCGCGCGGAGCGCGGCGCGGAACGCCTCGGCCTCGCGCTCGAGCGGCATCCGCTCGTACCCGTGCGAGAGCCACTCCTCGCCGTACCGGCGCGCGAACGCCGCCTCCCCGAGCGCCAGGATCTGCTGCACGTGACCGAGCTCGTGCGCGAGCAGGAGGAGCCCTTCGGGCGTGCGCTGGGACCACGGGCGCGCGAGGTAGACGACGCGGCCGAAGGCCATCCCCGCGGTGCGCGGCGGCCGCTCGACCCAGCGGGCGACGAGCCGCGCGTCCTCCACGATCGTGACGCCGGCGAGGTCCAGGCCCGGGAAGACCCACCGGAGGCGCCGCGCCGACTCCGGAGACGGCGGCCGGCGGGGCTTCCCTGCGTTGAGGGCGCGCATGGCGAGCTTCCCGGCGTAGTACGCGAGGAGGCCGCCCGCCCGCCCGGCGAGCGCCCGGGCTGCCTCACCGGTCACGTTTTTCTCGGAGCGGGGTCGTGATCCGCATGGCGCGCGGCGTGAATGCGGCCATCACGGCTCGGGGGCGCAGGCGGGTGCGCTCCCGAGCGCTCACGACGCTCCCTCGCCGGGCCGGAGAGGGAGCAGACCAGACCCGACCTGCGGAGCAAGCGATGAAGAGAGCGAAGGGAGTCGTGCTGGCCGGCGCCGTCGGCGCCGCCGCGCTCCTCGTGCCCGGGATCGCCTTCCCACACGGACGCGGGGGTGGGGATGACGGGGGGTGCCGGGCCGGTGACGGGCGCGGCGGAGGCATGCATGACATGCATGAGACGATGGGCATGATGGACCGCGACGGGATGATGGGCATGGGGCACGGGGACGGCCCCGACGGCATGGGCGCGGGCCTCGGCCCGATCTGGCGGCTCGAGCTCACCGACGTGCAGCGGAAGCAGCTCACGAGGCTCTCCGACGCGCTCCGCCGCGCGCACTGGGCCACGATGGGCAAGATGATCGACGCGCGCGCGCGGCTCCGGGACGTGCAGGACTCCCCGCAGCCCGATCCGAGGCAGGTGGGGGCTGCCTTCGCCGAGGTGAGCAAGCTCCGGCAGGAGATGCTGGAGGCGAGCGTCCGGGCCCGCAACGAGGCGCGCGCGCTGCTCACGGCTCCGCAGCGCGACCAGCTCGATCGGCGGCGCGGCCGGGGGGGTGCGCCGGGGCCGGCGGCGGACGCGAACGAAGGCCGCGCCGGTGAGCGCGCCGGCGCGCACGAGGAGCATCACGGACCGTGAGGTCCCGTCCGCGCGCGCCCGACGTCAGCGCGCCCGGACGAGGAGCCACCCCACGACGCCGGCGTGGTCGCTCGGCCAGAGCCCGCCCTCGCGCTCCCAGGGGCGATCCCCCAGGACGTCGAGGAGCAGCGGCCGCACGGGGCCGCGCGTGAGCACGTAGTCGATCCGCTGGGAGAGCGGCGGCGCCGGCGGCGAGGAGACCGTGAGGTCCTCCGCCCAGCAGCAGGTGAACCCGGGCCGCCGCGGGTACCGCTCCGCCCACGCGTCCTCGAACCCGGCCGCGGCGAGGACCGCCGCGCCCTCGGCGCCGGGATCGGAGTTGAGGTCGCCGACGAGCACCACCGGACCGGGGACGCTCGCCAGCGCCGCCGCGAGCTCCGCCGCCTGCGCCGTGCGGACCTGCGGGTGGAACGCCTCGAGGTGGGTGTTCACGAACCGGAGCCAGGGGCCGTTCCGGACCCGCGCCTCCACGGAGACCCAGCCGCGCTCGACCGACACGGCCGTCCCCAGGACCTGCACCGGCAGGAGCGTGGAGTAGACCTGCGCCGTCGGGGTGCGGGTCTCGACGTCCGCGCGCGCCAGCACCACGAGGTGATCGGTCAGCCGCACGTCCTCGCCCGTGGCGATCGGGGCCTCGAAGTCGAAGAGCTCGAGCTCCGCGGCGACCCGGTAGCGGAGGCCGCGCCGCGCGAGCTCGGCGAGCAGCTCCGGGACGTAGTCGTAGACCACCGTCGTGGCCGGCGCGCTGCCGCCCTGCAGCGCGTCACCGGGCGCCTGGTTGCGCCAGGTGTACGCCTCCTGGAGGCCGACGAGCGCCGGGCGCGTCCAGGCGAGCTCCTCGGCGATCGCCTCCACCCGGACGTGGAAGTCGTTCCGGTTCACCATCGTCCAGACGCCGGTCGTCGCCGCGAGGAACTCGGCGGGGGTGGTCGCCGCGATCACCGGGGTGAGGTCCGCGCCGAGGTACAGGTTCCGGGTGAGCACGCCGATGGGCGCGCTCGCCGGGTGCGCGCCGCGAGGGCCACCGCCGTGCGCGGCGGCGGCTGCCGGCGCGAGGACGGCGAGGAGGAACGCGGTGAGGACGGACGGCGGGAGCAGGCGGCGCATGCGGATCTCCTCGGGTGGGCAGGGTGCCCGGGACGCGAACGGACGGTAATCCAGGCGCGGCGTCGCCGCGCAGTGCTGTCCGGGGCGTGCCGGGTGGGTGCAGCCGCCCGGCCTCGTGCACGGTTAGGCAAGCGGGATGGAACGGGCGCTCGAGGGAAGGGTCGCGCTGGTGGCGGGCGGCACCCGCGGCGCGGGGCGGGGCATCGCGGTCGAGCTGGGCGCGGCGGGCGCGACCGTGTACGTGACCGGACGTTCGACCCGCGCCCGGCGCTCCGAGATGGACCGGCCGGAGACGATCGAGGAGACCGCGGCGCTCGTGGAGCGGGCGGGCGGCCGCGGGATCCCGGTGGAGGTGGATCACCTCGTCCCCGAGCAGGTCCGCGCCCTCGTGGCGCGCATCGAGGCGGAGCAGGGCGCGCTCCACCTGCTCGTGAACGACATCTGGGGCGCGACGGTGATGGAGTGGGGGAGGACCGTCTGGGAGTCCTCGCTCGACCTCGGCCTGCGATCGCTCCGCTCCGCGATCGACACCCACGCCATCACGAGCCACTTCGCCGTCCCGCTCCTCCTCCGGACCGCGGGCGGCCTCGTGGTGGAGGTGACCGACGGGACGGCGGAGTACAACGCCGCCCGCTACCGCGTCTCCTTCTTCTACGACCTCGCGAAGGCGGCCAACCTGCGCATGGCGTTCGCCCTCGCCCACGAGCTCGGGCCGCGGGGCGCGACGGCCGTGGCCCTCACGCCGGGCTGGCTCCGCTCCGAGCTGATGCTGGAGGCCTACGGCGTCACCGAGGCCACCTGGCGCGAGGCGACCGCGCGGGAACCCCACTTCGCCATCTCGGAGAGCCCCGCGTACGTCGGCCGGGCGGTGGTCGCGCTCGCGGCCGATCCCGCGGTGTCGCGCTGGAACGGCAG
Organism: Pseudomonadota bacterium; assembly: GCA_023428085.1. GTDB lineage: Bacteria > Myxococcota > Myxococcia > Myxococcales > Anaeromyxobacteraceae > Anaeromyxobacter. Next base: position 3,877 of record JAEYZK010000276.1, on the reverse strand, counting down.
CTCCCTCTCGAGCGGTCAGCTCGCGCGCGTCTACGGCTTCACCGACGTGGACGGCAGCCAGCCGGACGCGTGGCGCTACCTGGTCGAGGTGCAGGATCCGGGCAAGCCCGCCGACGTGACCGGGTACCGGTGAGCCGGCGCCCGGCCCCGCCGGCCCGTTCACCGCCGCAGCGTCGCGAACACGCCTCCGACCCGGTTGGCGGCGTCGCTCTCCGCGCCCGCGAGGTTGGTCCAGGTGAAGTGGGCCCCCACGTCGAGCGTGCGGTGCGGCGTCCACACGGCGCCGAGCGAGACGGGGACCGTGTAGAAGTCGCCGTATCCGCCGATCTCGGGGTTGAGCGGGCCGTTCGCCGCGATGGCGCCGACGGCGGCGATCGCGGGCGCGACCTGGACCTGGACGGTGGCGGGCAGGAGCAGGTACTCGCGGTTGTCCACCGAGGAGGTCGGCACGAGCACGCTGTAGGACCCGAGCGAGATCGGCGTGCCGGTCACCTTCACGGTCTCGTCGCGGTCGCTCAGGCCGAAGTTGAGCGCCGGGGCGAGGAGGACGGTGAGGGGCCCGAGGGTCCCGCGCGCGAGCGCCCCGAGCTCTCCGCTCCACGCGGACGGATCGATCGGCGCCCAGTTGACCGCCAGCCGGGCGGCCAGGTTCACCGGCCCCTGCGTACCCAGGCCGTAGACGGTCTCGACGCTCACGTCGTTGTACGCCTGGACGCAGCCGGCCTCCTCGTCGCCGAGGCACACGCCGAGGAAGTGGCGCAGGCCGATGGACCACTGATCCGTGAGCCCGTAGGAGATGCTCGGGTTGAGGAAGACCGGCTCTCCGACGCGATCGGAGGACAGGTTCGACTGGAGCGGCACCCAGAGCTCCACCATGTCCTGGCGGAGCGTCAACGGGCGCTGGGTGAGCTCGGTCGGCCAGGTGGCCGAGGTCTGGGCCGCGGTGCGCGACGGCAGGCCGGCGAGGACGAGCGCCGCCAGGGTGGCGGCGCGGAGGACGTGCGCGTTCATCGGGACTCCCCCTCGTGTTCGGGTTTCACGACCACGTTGTGCCCGGCGCGACGCCGGGGCCAGCGGCGGCCGGCGCATGCCGCGGGCGTGCGGGACGGGCGGGCCACCGCCTGCGGCCTCGCGTGTACCGAACCGGACGCCGGCGCCCGCTCGGCTCCTCCGGCGCAACCGGCCGGGATCCATGCGAGTTCGGCGACGCGCGATCGACGGCGTCCGGGGCGCGGACGCTCGGTTGCCAAACGATTGCGCCGCGCGCTTCGATCGTGCAACGATGACCAACCCGCGCACGTCGCCGGCTTCCGGAGGTCGCCCATGCTCACCTCGGCTTCGCCATGGCGTCGGCTCGCCTGGATCCCGGTCCTGGCGGCCTTCTCGACGGGGTGCGCGACCACGGGCAGCGCGCCGGCGGCCGTCTGCCTCGGCCGCTACGAGGTCCGGCAGACGTCCTACAACGCCGCGCGGCAGCAGGCGTCCGAGGCGGGCGATCTCCTCGCGCAGCGGCTCGGGCGGCGCGCGATGGTCCTCGAGGCCAAGTTCGACCGGTTCCGCGCCGTGCTCGACGACGAGGCCGCGGACCCGTCCGCGCGGGTGAAGGTGCTCGTCACCCACCGTGAAGGGGAGACCTGGTCGGTCTCGGTCGTGAACGCGTCGCCGGACGAGGACGAGCGGGTCCGGCGCATCCGCGCGCAGGTCGAGCAGGCCCTGAAGGCGCTGGGGGTCCGCTGGACCTTCGACCTCTCGGGTCAGGACCTCGCCGACTGACGCCGGCCGCCCCGCCTCACCTGGCCGGGGCCGCGACCCGGCCGTCCTCGCGGCCCCCGTGGTCCATGAACCAGTGCCAGCACCGCTCGCGCTCGAACCCCTCGGCGAGGGGGCGGTGGCTCACCCCGATCGCGGCGAGCGTGAGCATCCGTTCACCGGGGGGGTTGCCGAGGTAGCGGCGATACAGCGAGTAGTACTCGGTCTCGGTGAGCGCGGAGCCGCCCACGGTACGCACCTCGTTCGCGAAGGCCTCGTCCACGGCCTGGATGACCGGGACCGCGCTGGCGGGCTCCACGGAGCTGCCGGCGAGGGGATCGGCGATGGTGCGGCTCGCGAGCGCGTCCAGGATCCGCGCGCCGCACGTGGGCGCGTGCGCGCCGCAGAGGTAGACGGGCTCGGGCGGCGGCGGCGGCTCGGGGGGCGGCGTCATCGAGCAACCGGCGGTGAAGGCGAGGACTAGGACGATGCGACCGCTCCGCATGGTCTCCTCCGGGTGCCAATCGTTTGCGCGAGCGTACACCCTGGCGGGCGTCCCGGGTGGTGACCTCCTGGGGTGGGTGGGGCGGTGGGGGAGGGGGGCTCGATCTCCCGGGATCAGGCCCAGAGCAGCGCCTTCACGCCGTCCTGGTCCATGGCGCTCCCCTCGCCGCGCCGGACGATCTCGCCGCGCTCCATGACGAGGTAGTGGTCCGCGAGCGAGCGGGCGAAGTCGTAGTACTGCTCGACGAGCAGGATCGCCATCGTGCCGGTCGCGGCGAGCGCGCGGATGGCGCGCTCGATGTCCTTGATGATCGAGGGCTGGATCCCCTCGGTCGGCTCGTCGAGGATCAGGAGCGCCGGCCCGCCGGCGAGGGCGCGGGCGATGGCGAGCTGCTGCTGCTGCCCGCCGGAGAGGTCGCCGCCGCGCCGCCCGAGCATCGAGCCGAGCACGGGGAAGAGCGCCATCGCGGCCTCGGGGAGGGCGGCGCCGCGGCCCCGCCGGGCGGCGAGCCCCATGAGCAGGTTCTCGCGCACGGTGAGGCGGGGGAAGATCTCGCGCCCCTGCGGCACGTAGCCGATCCCGGCGCGGACGCGGACGTGCGACGGCGCCCGCGTCAGGTCCTGGCCCTGGAACCCGATCGTCCCGCGCGCCGCGGGCACGAGCCCCATGATCGTCCGGAGCAGCGTCGTCTTGCCCACGCCGTTCCGGCCCAGGAGCGCGGTGACCTTGCCGGGCGCGACGTCGAGCGTCACGTCCCGCAGGATGTGGCTGCCGCCGTAGTACTGGTTCACCTCTCGGAGCGCGAGCACGGCTACCTCCCCAGGTAGACCTCGATGACCTTCGGATCCTTCTGGACGCGGGCGAGCGGCCCCTCGGCGAGCACGGCGCCCTCGTGGAGCACGGTCACCATCCCGCCGAGCCGCTCGACGAACTCCATGTCGTGCTCCACCACGACCACGGACCGGCTCCCGGCGAGGCCGCGGATGAGGTCGGCGCTCCGGGCGGTCTCCTCGTCCGTGAGGCCCGCCACCGGCTCGTCGAGCAGGAGGAGCTTCGGGTCCTGCATGAGGAGCATCCCGATCTCGAGCCACTGCTTCTGGCCGTGGGAGAGGAGGCCGGCGGGCCGGTGGGCCTCGGCGTCGAGCCGGACGAGCGCCAGCGTCTCCTCGACGCGGCGCCGGTCCTCCGGCCCCGGCACCGCGAACAGGCGCCCGCGCGCGCGGCGATCGCGGGCGCCGGCGAGCTCCAGGTTCTCGAGGACCGTGTGGGCCTCGAACACCGTCGGCTTCTGGAACTTCCGGCCGATGCCGGCGCGGGCGATCTCCACCTCGGAGAGCCGCGTCAGGTCGAGGCTCTGCCCGAAGAAGGCGCGGCCGCGGTCGGGCCGGGTCCGTCCGGTGATGACGTCCATCATCGTCGTCTTGCCGGCGCCGTTCGGGCCGATGACGCAGCGGAGCTCGCCCACGTTCACGTAGAGCGTGAGCCCGTTGAGCGCCTTGAAGCCGTCGAAGGAGACGGTGACGTCCTCGAGGTACAGCACCACGCCGTGCGCGGTGTTCACCTCGAGCGGCGCCGCGGGGGTGGCGGTCACGCGGTCACCTCCTCGGCAGGGCCGTCCGGGGG
>JAEYZK010000270.1 GCA_023428085.1 Pseudomonadota bacterium | reverse complement strand
CGAGCCGGATCGGCCCGGCGCCCGTGCAGAGCGCGTCGAGGCACTCGCCCATCGCGACCGCGATCGCTCCGCTCCCGCGCGCGACCTTCACGAGCAGCTCGTCGATGAGCAGCGCCGCCTCGTCGCGGAGGAGGTGCCGCCGATCCTCGGGCTGCACCGGTAGGAGTGGCCACGCCCGCTTGCTGAGCGCCGCGAGGGCCTCGGGGGAGAGCGGCGGCGGTGCGCCGGAGGTGGTCGCGTCCTTCATGGCTGAACACATGGATAGCAGAACGGTCCGTCAATGAAGGTCCAAACCGGGTACATCGCTGACACTCTGGACCGGAGACATCGCTGACAGATCCAGGAGACTTGCACCGGGAGGAAGTTCCGGTGCCTTGGAAAGAGACCTCGGTGCTCGAGCGGAAGATTCGGTTCATCTTGGAGTGGAAGCGGCGAGTTCACAGCGTCGCTGCGCTCACCCGCGTTTTCGGTATCAGCAGGCAGACGGCCTACAAGTTGATCCGCCGCTCCGGTTGCACATGTGGGCCGCTCGAATGGCGTCCCCGATGGGCTGGGCCCACGAGTGCCCATGAGATCTGCCTCTTGGCTCCTCGAACTTCTCTCGCTGGCGGAGTTCGGCTGGCAGCCGCGGGCCGCGCGCAGAGGGGGGCGCGATCGTGGACGTCAGCGGCGCGCCGATACATCGCCGCTCGCCCCCGCATTGGGTGGCGTACGACGGGCTGGCCGTGGTTGAATCAGAAGGGCGAGTCGTCCGAACGGTCGTTGTCGGACTTCAATCCACAGTTTGGAGGTGCCATCCGCTTCCGCTCGACGTGCATCTCGGTGAGGAGCGGCCTGCGCATGAGCTCGCCGTGGACGGCGAGGGCGTCGCCGACCACGAGGCCGTGCTGGAGGGTTGCAGAATGTCTTTCAGGTTCACGGTAAAGGATGTTTGGGGGAGCGACTCGTTGAGTGTGTACCACCTCATCGGCATTTTACGAGAGGGGAGGATCCTCTCCGGAGATAGAGCCGAGGTCCCGGGCGTGCCCGGCGTCGAGATACGCATCAAGGCCATGGTGCTCACGCCGCGTGCCTCTGCTCACAGTTCCGACATCACGGTCTCGATAGAGCGTCCTCAGGTGGGACTGTCGGCCCTGATCGGCAGAGAGTTGGTGTCCTTGCGATAGCTCCCATGCACTCCCGAGGGGGCAGACGACCCTTTCATTCATGATAAAGCCCATTTCGGCAGCACAGCTGCGAGCGTTCTTCGACGATTGCGCGCTCGCAGCCCTGAGCATGCACCTGGGGATGGAGGAGAAGGCGCTGCACTGGTGTGAACGGGCCATCGCGCGGTTCGAGACGCCTGGCCGTACCCCCTTTACCTGGGAAGTACCCCTTGTGGCATTCGCCCGGGACCTCGTGCGTGCAGTTCGGTCGGGCAATGGCGCAGCCTTCTTGACGGGATTGGAGCGCAAGTAATGGCGTGAACGCGGGTGCGGCGGTCGGCAAGTTGAAGCGGCCTGGCGCACTAGCGCCCCCGCGCCCACGCAACCCGCAGCTCGCGCCGCCACGTCGCGCCGCCGTGCGCCGCCGCGAGCGCGTGCGCCTCGGCGAGCAAGCCGTCCCGCTCCGTGGGCCCGAGCGCGGGGCCGACGTAGGAGAGCGAGCGGAGCACGGCCTCGAGCGCCGCGGCGTCGAGCGGGAGCTCCGGGTCCTCGAGCGCCTCGACTGTGGGGGAAGGCAGCCCGGCGAGGGAGAAGAAGAGATCGATCGGCGGCGGTCTGGGCGAGGCCTTCGGGTTCCGCGCGGCGATGCGCGCAGCGAGCGCCTCGAGGAAGGGCGTGCCCGCCGGGCGCGCGGTCGCGACCGCCAGGACGCCGCCGGGCGCGAGGAGCCGCCGGATCTCGGCGGCCCCGCCCTCCGGGTCGATCCACTGGAGCGCGTCGGCGATCACGACCAGCGCGAACGCCTGGCCGGGGAGGCCGGTCGCCTCGGCGGCGGCGTGGACCGCCTCGACCGCGACGCCATCCCCGCGCGCGGCCCCGGCGAGCGCGGCGAGCATGGCGCGGGCGGGCTCCACGGCGACCACGCGGAGGCCGCGGGCGGCGAGGGGGATCGCGAGGTGGCCGACCCCGGCGCCGACGTCCGCCACGCGCGCGCCGGCCCCGCCCGCGAGCGCCGCGAGCCGGTCCACGAGGGCCGGCGGATAGGCCGGCCGCGCGCGGTAGTCCTCCGCGAGCCGGTTGAAGACCCAGCGGCGGTCGTCTTCGGGCGAGATGCCGGCGCGGCGGGACACGGTGCGAGAGTGTACGACGGGATGCGAGCGGCGCGGGTAGGCCCGAGCCTCCAGGGCCCCGGGTCTCAGCTCCCGCGACCGATCCGCGTCACTCGAAGCCCCGCCTCGTCGCCTTCTTCTCGCTCCGGCGCTTCTTCTCCGAGAGCCGCCGCTCCTTGGCGCCGCGGCCGGGGCGCGTCGGGCGGCGGACCTTGGGCTTGCGCGAGAGCGGGGCGAGCGCCGCCCGGAGCCGCTCGAGCGCCGCGCCGCGGTTCTGCGCCTGGCTCCGCCGCTCGGTGGCGGTGACGGTCACGCCCGTGGGGCCGTGGACGAGCCGCACCGCGCTCGCGGTCTTGTTCCGGTGCTGGCCGCCCGGCCCGCCGCCGACGAAGAACGTCTCCTCGCACTCGCGCAGGAGGTCGTCGTCCGGGAGCGCGAGCGCCCGGCGCGCGCGGGCGCGGCGGAGCTCCGCGGGGCTCTGGGGCGAGGGCGCGTCCGCGGTCGGCGTCATCCTTCAGCCTCGAGCCTGGAGCCGAGCCTCGCGGCCCGTTCCTCGTCAGTTGCCGTACCAGCGCCGCACCGGCTCCTCGACGGCGGCGCGGGCCGGCGCGGCGTCCACGAGGCCAGCGGCGATGAGGCGCGCGAGCGCCGTCCGGACCTCGGCGCCGGACGTCCCGGCGTCCTCGAGGGCGCGTGTGAGATCGGGGAGGCCGCGCGCCCGCTCGAGCAGCTCGCCGAGCAGCACGCCGTCTGCAGGCTCCACCTGCCGTGGCGCGGCCCAGGCCGCGAGCGCCGCGTCGAGCGCGGCGCGGCTCTGCCCGCGCGCCGAGAGCACGGCCGTCTGGTAGGCGGCCTGCGCCTCCCGGCCGGCGAGCGACAGCGAGAACTTCTGCCCGCGCGGCCAGCGCGGTCCCTCGTTCCTGCCTGAAAACATGCGCTGATATCCGCCCGATCCGGCGACCTTGTCAACGTGGCTCGCGGGGGGCGACACCGGCGCCGGCGGCGCAGGGAGCGCCTGCCCGCTCGCGCGTTTGCCTTCCGGGCCGGAGCCCGCGAAACTAGGGGCTCCCATGGCCTCCTTGCCCGCCGCGCTCGCGCTCGCCGTCGCCCTCGCCGCCGGGGAGACGTCGCCGGCTCCCCAGGCCGACCCCCCCCCGTCCGCCCAGCCGCCGACCCCGGAGCAGCCACCGAAGGCGTCCGCGCCGGAGCGCGAGACGACGGAGGTGCTCCTCCGGAGGTGCATGAACGCTTACGGCGGGAGCCGCGCCCGGGTCCGGCTCGGCCGGGTGCGCGCGACCGGCAAGCTCTCGTCGCGCCTTCACCCCGGGGAGACGGGCACGTTCTCCCGCACGTTCGTGCGCGGCCGCGGGATCCGGATCGAGGTGGCGTTCGCCGGCAGCGCGCCGGAGGTGCAGGTGCTCGACGGTGCCCGCGCCTTCCGCTACGGCGAGCCCGCGCCGAAGCCCGTCGCGGTGGCGCTGCACCTCGAGGCGGCGCGCCTCGACCTGCCCGCCCTGCTCGAGGACCGCGAGGCCGAGGTCCAGGACCAGGGCGAGGTCGAGCACGAGGGCCAGAAGCTCCGCGTGCTCGGGCTCGAGCTCGCCGGCGGGGCGCGCATCGAGGCGGGGATCGACCCGAAGACCGGCCGGATCCTGTACGCCCGCGGCCTCGCCCAGAGCGGCCCGCGCGAGCTCGAGCTCTTCACGGTCTTCCGCGACTTCCGCACGGTGGACGGGATCCTCGTCCCGTTCCGCGAGGAGGGCTACGCCAACGGCGAGGCGACCGGCGACGTGGCGCTGACCGCGGTCGAGCTCCTGGACGAGGTGCCGGAGGGCGCGCTCGAGCCCTGAGCGTGTTCGCTCGCCCTTCGACTCCGCCCCGCCTGAAGGCGGGGCTACGCTCAGGACGAGCGGAACGGAGAGCGTTGCTCTCCCCTACTCCCCGATCCGCACCAGCCGGACGAAGGGCGCGTCGCGGTCGAACGCGCCCGTGAGATCGACCTCGCAGTGGAGGGCCCAGTCCACCTCGCCGGCCTCGTCCACGATCCGCTGCACGGCCTCCCAGCGGCGGGGCTCGAGCTCGCGGACGAAGGTGTTGTGCGGCCGGCGGGCGGCGGGGGTGACGTCGATCTTCGGGTGCGCCGCCCAGTAGGGCTCCATCGCCTTCGCGAGCTCGTCGGGCGTCCAGGTGGATCCCGGCGCCAGCGCTCCGGCTGCCGCGGCGTGGTCCTTGCGCGCCAGCGCCACGAGGACCGCGTGCAGCTCGTTGCGGAGCCGCGCCGCGAACGCCCGGGCGTCGGCCCATGGGGGCGGCGGCCCGAGCGTCTCGGCCACGGCCGCCCGCGGATCGAACGCGCGCGCCTGGTACGTGGGGTCGCGCAGCTTCTCCCACTCGTCGATGAGCGACGAGTCCACGCCGCGGACGGTGGCCCGGAGGAAGGCGATGGCGTCGAGGAGCTCGTCGGTCCGGTAGCTCTCCGGCACGGTCTGCACCAGGGTCTTGTAGGTCTCCGAGAGGTAGCGCAGGAGCAGCCCCTCGGAGCGCTGCAGCTCGTACTCGCGCACGTAGTCGGCGAACGTCATGAACCGCTCGATCATGTCGCGCGCGACCGACTTCGGCCGGATGTTCTCGTGCCCGACCCAGGGGTGCTTCGCCGCGAACTCGTCGAACGTCGCGTAGACGAAGTCGCGGTTCGGCTTCGGGTACTCCACCTTCTCGAGCTCCCGCATCCGCTCGTCGTACTCCATCCCTTGCGCCTTCATCTCCGCGACCGCCTGCCCCTTCGCGCGGTCGAGCTGCTTCCAGAGGATGGTGTCCGGGTCCTCGAGGATCGACTCGACCATCGAGAGCACGTCGAGCGCGTAGGTCTCCCGCTCGACCGGGATCTTCGGCAGCGTGTCGAGCAGGTAGAGCGCCAGGGTGTGGAACAGCGAGAAGTCGCGCTGGAGCCCGGGCGCCGTCCGGACGTACGCGCCGGGGTAGCCCTCGATCCGGGTCACGGTGAGCAGCCCCGCCGCGCGGAGCGTGCGGAACCGCTGGGCGGCGGTGCGGCGATGGCGCGCGCGGACGTGGTCGCTGCCGTGCGAGCGTCCGATGATCTCCACGAGCCGCCCGTACCCGCCGCCGACCTGGGTGGTCTCGCTCTGGAGCAGGTTCACGAGGAGGCCGAAGGTGACCTCGAACCGGCTCTCCATCGCCTCCGGGGCCTTCTCGCGCAGCCGCTCGAAGGTGGCCCGATCCCAGTGGACGTACCCCTTCGCCGGCGGCTGCTTCTTGACGACCTTCTTCCCCGCCGCGGCCTTCTCCGAGAGCTTCTTGTTCTCGATGACGTGCTCGGGCGCCTGGGCGACGACGTACCCGCGGTCGTCGAACCCCTTGCGCCCCGCCCGCCCGGAGATCTGGTGGAAGTCGCGGGCGGAGAGGAGGGCGGTCTTCGCCCCGTCGAACTTGCAGAGCTGCGTGAAGAGCACCGTGCGGATCGGGATGTTCACGCCCATGCCGAGGGTGTCGGTGCCCGAGACCACCTTGAGGAGGCCGCCCTGCGCGAGCTTCTCGACGAGCAAGCGGTAGCGCGGGAGCAGGCCCGCGTGGTGGAGTCCGATCCCGTGGCGAAGGTGGCGCTGGAGATCCTTGCCGTACGGCGAGTCGAACCTGACGCCGGCGAGCGTCTCGGCGATGCGGGCCTTCTCCTCCCTGGAGGAGAAGTTCGCGCTCATGAGGTTCTGCGCCTGCTCCGCCGCGGCGCGCTGGGTGAAGTTGACGAGGTAGATGGGCGCCCGGTTCGCCTGGACGAGGTCCTCGATCGTCTCGTGCAGCGGGGTCTCGCGGTACTCGAACTCGAGGGGCACCGGCCGGACGGCGCCGCGGACCGACGCGATCGGCCGGCCGGTCCGCTCGACGAGCGAGGCCTCGATGAGCTCGGTGTCGCCGAGCGTGGCCGACATGAGGAGGAACCGGGTTCGGGGCAGCGTGAGGAGCGGCACCTGCCACGCCACCCCGCGGTCGCGGTCGCCGTAGTAGTGGAACTCGTCCATGACGACCGCGTCCACGCGCGGCGCGGCCTCGCGGACGGCGAGGTTCATCAGGATCTCGGCGGTGCAGCAGATGATCGGCGCGTCGCGGTTCACGGCCCCGTCGCCGGTCATCATGCCCACGTTGTCCGGGCCGAAGATGCGGCACAGGTCGAAGAACTTCTCGTTCACGAGCGCCTTGATCGGGCAGGTGTAGAACGAGCGCTGCCCTGCGGCCATCGCCTGGAAGTGCAGGAAGATGGCGACGAGCGACTTGCCCGAGCCGGTCGGCGTGGCGAGGACGAGGTGCGAGCCGTCGAGGAGGTGGAGGATCGCCTCCTCCTGGTGCGGGTAGAGGGCGAGCCCGGTGGACGAGACCCATGTGACGAAGCGATCCAGGATCTCGTCCTGCGCGAGCGCCGCGCCGGCGGCCGGGAGGAGGGCGGCCAGGGGCGCGTCGGGGGCGGGGGAGGGCTCGGGTGTGGGCTCGGGTCGCATCGCGACAGTTCGTACCGCGCTGCGCGGGGGAGCGCCAGGGCGGCGGCGAGAGGACGCGCGGGAGCAGGGTGGCGCCCGGCGGGGGCATGGAGCACAATCCGGGCCGCCGGCGCCCGCCGGCTCGCGAATGACCCGGAACCCCCGCTACGACTGGTACGGCGCCGTCCTCGGCCTCGGGCTGCCGCTCGTCGGCACCGCGATCGAGGCGCTGCGCATCTCGGGCTCGGTGGCGCCGGAGGCGTTCGTGCGGGCGCACCTGGGGCAGCCGCTCCTCTGGATCATGGACACCACGCCCATCGTCCTGGGGCTGCTCGGGCGGATCATCCGCACGCAGCAGGAGACCGTGGTCCGCCAGAGCGAGGCGCTCGTCGCGGTGGAGCAGGCCCGGCGCGAGGGGTTCGAGGGGGCCGCGGACAAGCTCTTCCACATGGCCCACGGGCTCCTCGGGACGGTGTCCGACTTCACGGCCACCACCGGCGAGGCGGCCGCGCTGGTCCGGCGCGTGACGGAGGCGATGAAGGGGCTGTCGCAGGCGGCGAGCGCGGCGGCGCTCACCGCGGACACCGTGATCGGGATCGGCGTCCAGGCGGAGCGCGCCAGCGCCGAGGGGATCCGGCAGGTGGAGGCCTCGGCGGCGGAGCTCCTGCAGCTCGCCGAGGAGGTCCGCGCGTTCACGGCCGCGATCGACGCGCTCACCGGCCCGCTGGCGGCGCTGCGCGCCCAGTCGGACCGGGTGGGGGAGCTCGCCACGCGCGCGGAGGGGCTCGCGGCGCAGGCGTCGAGGGCCGAGGCGGACGGAGGGTGCGGGCCGGAGATGGCGGGCGTCGCGGCGGCCCTGCGGGCGCACGCGGAGGAGGCGCGGCGCGCCGCGTCCGGGTTCCAGGACCTGCTCGCCGCCGTCCAGTACGTGCGCGACGGGGCCGCGCGCGCCGCGCAGGCCGGCGCCGAGCGCGCCGGGGCGAGCGCGCGCGTCGGGAGCCGGACGAGCGAGACGATGCGCGGCCTCGCGGTGTCGCTCCGCGAGTCGGCCCGGGCCGCCAGGGAGATCGCCCGCGTCGCCCAGCAGCAGGAGGGCGACGTCGAGCAGGTGCTCAAGGCGGTGAACGAGATCGCGCACGTGACGCGCGGGGCCGTGAACGCCACGCAGCACGTGGAGCGCGAGGCGGCGTCGCTGAACGAGCTCGCGGCGTCGCTGCGGGACGCGGTGAAGAGGGAGTGAGCTGCACGGCTCACGGTTCACAGTTCACAGTTCACAGTTTGCAGTTCACAGTTTGCAGTTCACAGTTTGCAGTTCGAGCGACTGCGCGCGCTCGACTGCACCCGAAAACTGAAAACTGACAACTGATCACTGACAACTGATCAC
>JAEYZK010000266.1 GCA_023428085.1 Pseudomonadota bacterium | reverse complement strand
GCTGCGGGCGCGGTGCAGGTTCTCGGCGCTCGCCCGGAGATCGCGGGCGAGCGCGGCCAGGAACCGCCCGTCCTCGGGCCGCGCGCCGCGCGCCGCGGGATCGTGCGCCCCGCCGGCGCCCGGCAGCCAGCGATCGACCGCGCGCCACACGTCCGCCGGCTCGAACGGCTTCGCGACGTGGTCCTGCATCCCGGCCTCGAGGCTGCGGGCGCGCTCGGCCTCCATCGCGTGCGCGGTGATCGCGACGATGGGCAGCGCCGGGAGCGCCTCGCGGATGCGCGCCGCCGCCTGGTAGCCGTCCATCTCCGGCATCTGTACGTCCATGAGCACGAGGTCGAACCCGGCCCCGGGCGCGAGCGCCTTCTCCACGGCGTCCCGGCCGTCGAGCGCCTCGTCCACCGCGAGCCCCGCGCTCGCCAGCAGCTCGTGGAGCACGAGCCGGTTCGTCTCGTTGTCCTCGGCGACGAGCACCTTGCCGCGCCGCCGCCCCGGGATCACGCGCGCTCCGGGGGCCGGCGGGCCGGGCTCGTACGACAGCCCCAGGCGCTTGCGGACGGCCTCCGCCACCACGTCCCGGAACACTGCCGGCTCCACCGGCTTGAGGAGCAGCCCGTCGAAGAGCCGCGCGTCGCCCTCGCGATCGACGTACGCGCGCCCGTAGGCGGTCGTGAGGATCACCACCGGCGGCGCGGCGAGGCGGGCCTCGGCGCGGACCCGCCGCGCGGTCTCGAGCCCGTCCATGCCGGGCATGCGAGAGTCGAGGAGGACCACGTCGAAGGCCTGGCTCGGGTGCGCGACCGCGTCGAGGATCGCGTCCAGGGCCTCCGGGCCCGAGCCCACCGTGCGCAGGACCATGCCCATGCCGGAGAGGATGTCCGCGGCGACGGCACGGAACCCCGGGTCGTCGTCCACGACGAGGACCCGCTTCCCCGCGAGCGAGCCGCCGCGGTGCGCGTCGGCCTGCGGGCCCCGCCGGAGCGGGATGACGAAGGAGAACGTGCTCCCCTCGCCGGGCGCGCTCTGCACCGTCAGCGCGCCCCCCAGGAGCTCGACGAGCTTGCGCGAGATGCTGAGGCCGAGCCCGGTGCCCCCGAACCGCCGCGTGGTCGAGCCGTCGGCCTGGCTGAAGGGCTGGAAGAGGCGGGCGAGCGCGTCGGCCGGGATGCCGATGCCGGTGTCGCGGATCGTGAAGCGGATCCGGACGCAGTCCGGCTCCTCGTCGGCGACGCGGGCGGAGAGCGCCACCCACCCACGCTCCGTGAACTTGACCGCGTTGCTCGCGAGGTTGAGGAGCACCTGGCCGAGCCGCAGCGCGTCGCCCTCGAGCTGGCGCGGCACGTCCGGCGGGAGCTCCACGCGCAGGGTGAGCCCCTTCTCGCGCGCCTTCTCACCCAGCAGGCTGTCGACGTGGCGGAACACGTCGCCGAGCTCGAAGGCGACACGCTCGACCTCCAGCTTGTTGGCCTCGATCTTCGCGAGATCGAGGACGTCGTTGATGACGCCGAGCAGGCTGCGCGAGGCGCCCTGGATGCGCGCCAGGTAGTCGCGCTGCTTGGGCGCCAGCTCGGAGCCGAGGAGCAGGTGGGAGAGGCCCATGATCGCGTTCATGGGCGTGCGGATCTCGTGGCTCATGTTGGCGAGGAAGTCGCTCTTCGCCCGGCTCGCGGCCTCCGCCTGGCGCGTGCGCTCCTGGAGCGCCTCGTTGAGCCGCTCCAGCTCGACCTGCGCGCGCTTGAGGGCGGTGATGTCCAGGTTGACCCCGACCATCCGGACGGGCCTCCCGCCCGGGTCGCGGACCGTTCGCCCCGCCACGTGGAGGTGGTGGACGCTGCCGTCCCGCCAGCGCACGCGGAGCTCCGTCGCGTACTCCCGGTCCCCCCGGAGCGCCGCCGCGAGGTCCGCCTGCGCCCGCGCGAGGTCCGCGGGATCGAGGGCGTGCCGCCACGCCTCGTGCGCGCCCCCGAAGTCGCTCCGGCGCAGGCCGTGGAGCCGGTACATGGCGTCGTCCCAGACGAGCACGTCCTTCTGCACGTCCCAGTCCCAGATCCCGATCCCGGCCGCCTGCGCCGCGAGCGACAGCCGCTCGGCGGAGAGCGCCAGCTCCCGCTCCATCCGCTTCCGCTCGGTGATGTCCGCGACGATCCCGATGGCGCTCTCGACCCGCCCGTCCGGCTGGCGGATCGGCGTCACGGCGAGGAGCCCCCAGACCGCCTCGCCGTCCTTGCGGAGGTACCGCTTCTCCTGCGTGTACGACGCGATCACCCCCTGGTACACGCCCTCGAGGTTGCGGCGCGAGGCCTCGCGGTCGGCGGGGTGCGTGACCTCGCGGATCGTCAGGCCTGGCAGCTCGTCGAGCCCGTACCCCAGGAAGTGCGCCCACTCGGGGTTGAACTCGAGCATCCGGCCTTCACGATTCGTGATGGAGATCCCGAAGCCGGCGTTCTCGAGCACCGCCCGCACGCGGGCGTGCTCCGCCCGCGCCGCGGCCTCGGCCTGGCGCTGCGCCGAGAGGACCTCCTCGAGGCGGAGGCGCGACTCGAGGTGGGCGCGGGCCACGAGCGCCGTGGCCCGGTGGCGCAGCCAGGACCGGAGCACCAGCGCGAGCGCCAGGACGAGCGCCGCCGCGGCGCCGCTCGTCCCGAGGGTGCGCGACAGGACCGCCCGCGACAGCTCCCGCTCCTCCTCCTTCAGCACGAGGACCCAGCGCGTGCCCGGGATCGCCTGGGCGGCGCCGAACACCGCCTCGCCGCGGTGATCGACGCCCCGCAGCACGCCGCGCGCACCCTGCGCGGCCTGCACCAGGAGCCGCGCCCGGCGATCCAGCGGGACGCGGCCGCCGAGCGCCAGGCCGGTGGCGAACCGGGGCTCGTTCAGGATCACGACCTCGTCCCCGACCCGCTCGCCCAGCACGACCTCCGCCGTCTCCTCGTCCAGGGGCAGGTCGCGGAGGAGCGGGAAGAAGGCTGCCCGCGGGTCCACCCGGAAGACGAGCAGCGCCACGGCCCGGGCGCCGGAGGGATCCATGGCCACGAGCGGCGCCAGCACGTCGAGGCAGAGCGGCGCGCCGGGGATCTCGTCGTCGCGGTGGATCGTGCTCACGACCGGGGCGCGGGTGCGGACCGCCTCGGCCACGAGGTCGTGGTCCACCCGTGGCGCGACGGCGTACCCGCGGCTCGAGAGCAGCATGCCGCCGTCCAGCCGGAGCAGGGTGACGTCCGCGAACCGGCCGACCTGCGCGAGCGCCTCGAGCCGCGGCTGCCAGCGCGCGAGCGCGCCGGGGGGCACGGGGCCGGCGGGGCCGAGCGTCCGCTCGACGTCGGCGGAGATCGAGGTGCCCAGGGTCGCCGCCGCCGCGAACGTTCGCTGTGCGTCGAGCCAGGCGGCGAGCTGATCGCGCTTCAGCTCCGCCATCCGCGCGAGCCGCTCCTCTGCGCCGCGCCGGATGTGCGCGCGCTGGACGGCGTGCACGCCCCACGCGACCGCCGCCGCCGCTGCCGTGGCGAGCGCCCAGGAGAGGAGCGCCGACCGGGCGTCCAGGCGCCGCGGGGCGGGGCCCCCTGGCGACGGCGGCCGGCTCACGTGGCGC
>JAEYZK010000419.1 GCA_023428085.1 Pseudomonadota bacterium | reverse complement strand
CACCAGGGCGCGGCAGGCGGCGGCGATCCCGTCGGCGTCGAGCCCGAAGCCGGCGCGCTGCGCCGCCGGCTCGCCGTGCGTGACGAAGGCGTCGGGGAGGCCGAGGCACCGCACCGGCAGGACGAGCCCGCGGGCGGCGAAGAGCTCGAGGCACGCGCCGCCCACGCCGCCGGCGAGGCACCCCTCCTCCACCGTCACCGCCCGCCCCGCCCGCGCCGCCTCGGCGCAGAGGAGCTCGGCGTCGAGCGGCTTCACGAACCGGGGATCGATCACCGTCACGGCGAGCCCGTCGGCCGCGAGCCGCTCGGCGGCGGCGAGCGCCGCCTTCACCGTCGGCCCGACGGCGATCACGCAGACGTCCGGCTTCCCCGGCACGTTCCGCGCGATCCGGCCGCGCCCGACCTCGAGGGCCCGGACCGGCTCGAGCGCCACGCCCTCGCCGGCGCCGCGCGGGAAGCGGATCGCGGCGGGGCCGGGGAGCCCCAGCGCGGTGTGGAGCCCGTGCCGGAGCTCGTTCTCGTCGGCCGGCGCGAGCACGGTCAGGTTGGGGACGCAGCGCAGGTAGGCGAGGTCGAACGCGCCCTGGTGCGTCTTGCCGTCGGCCCCGACGAGCCCGCCGCGGTCGAGGGCGAACGTCACGGGCAGGTTCTGGAGCGCGACGTCGTGGATGATCTGGTCGTAGGCGCGCTGGAGGAAGGTCGAGTAGATCGCCACCACCGGCCGCACGCCCTCGCAGGCGAGGCCGGCGGCGAACGTGACCGCGTGCTGCTCGGCGATCCCGACGTCGTAGGTCCGCTCGGGGAACCGCTGCTTCGCCTGGATGAGGCCGGTCCCCTCCAGCATGGCCGCCGTGATCGCCACGATCCCCGGCGCGCGCTCCATCTCCTCGCAGAGCGCCTGGGCGAAGTGCTCGGTGTAGCTCCGGGCCGCGGGGGTCGCCTTCTTCACCGGCTTGCCGGTGTCCACGTCGAAGAACGACAGGCCGTGGCCGCCGGTCGCCTTGTCCGACTCCGCCGGCTGGTACCCCTTGCCCTTGGTGGTCACCGCGTGGAGGAGCACCGGGCCGTCGAACGAGGCGAGCTTCTGGAAGGTCTCGACGAGCTTCAGGACGTCGTGGCCGTCCACCGGACCCACGTAGTGGAACCCGAGGCCCTCGAACAGGATGCCGGGCGTGACGAGCGCCTTCGTGGCGTTGATGCCGTGGCGGATGACCTCGATCGCCTGCGGCCCGCGCGGCACGTTGGCCAGGAACTCCTTCACCGAGCGGCGCCAGCGATCGTAGGTCCGCGAGGCGAACTTCTTCGACAGCCACTCGGAGAGCGCGCCCACGTTGGGCGAGATCGACATCTCGTTGTCGTTGAGGACGACGAGCAGATCGCGGCCCAGGTAGCCGGCCTGGTTGAGCCCCTCGAACGCCATGCCGCCGGTCATCGCGCCGTCGCCGACCACGGCGACCACCTTGCCCTGCGCGCCCGTGAGCCGCTGCGCCTCGAGCATGCCGAGCGCGGCGCTGATCGCGGTGGAGGCGTGGCCGACGCCGAAGGCGTCGTGCGGGGACTCGGCCCGCTCCGGGAAGCCGGCGAGGCCGCCCGGGGTGCGGATGGTCGCGAACGCGTCGCGCCGCCCGGTGAGGAGCTTGTGCGCGTACGCCTGGTGCCCGACGTCCCAGACGAGCTTGTCGCGCGGCGTCTCGAAGACGTAGTGGAGCGCGACGTTCAGCTCGAGCGCCCCGAGCGAGGAGCCGAGGTGGCCGCCGTTGCGCGCGCAGGTCCGGACGATCTCGGCGCGGAGCTCCTGGCACAGGGCGGGGAGCTCGTCGAGGGAGAGGGCCTTGAGGTCCTCGGGACCGTCGATGTTCTGGAGCAGCTTCGTGGCCATCCCGTGGGTCTCCTGCGTCACTTCCCTCTCGATAGCACGAACCGCGCCAGCGCCCGGAGCGCCTCGGCCCTCGGCCCGAGCGGCGCCAGCGCGGCGAGGGCCTCGTCCACCAGCCGCTCGGCGCGGCGCCGCGCCTCGGCGACGCCGAGCAGCGCGGGCAGCGTCGCCTTGCCCGCCGCCGCGTCCTTGCCGGCGCGCTTCCCGAGCGTGGCGGTGTCGCCGGTGACGTCGAGCAGATCGTCGGCGATCTGGAACGCGAGGCCGAGCTTGAGGCCGACCGGCCACGCCTCGGCGGCGTCGGCGCCGCCGCAGAGCGCGCCGCCCGCCACGGCGCACGCGACGAGCGCGCCCGTCTTGTCGCGCATGAGCGCCGTCACCTCGGCCTCGGAGAGCGGCGCGTGCTCGCCCGCGAGGTCGCGGGCCTGGCCGAGCACCATCCGGAGCGCGTCGTCGGCGAGCAGGCGCGCGAGCGGCGCCGCGCGCGGATCGTCGGTCCCGAGCAGGTGCGAGAAGGCGAGGGCCTGGAGGCCGTCGCCGACGAGGATGGCGGTGGCCTCGCCGTGGACCTTGTGCACCGTGGGGCGGCCCCGGCGCAGGTCGTCGTCGTCCATCGACGGCAGGTCATCGTGCACGAGCGAGTAGGTGTGGACGAGCTCCAGGGCCAGGGCGAAGCGGGTCGCGAGGGCGCCGTCCGAGACGTCCGCCCCCCGCGCCTCCGCGCTCGCCAGCACCAGCGCGGGGCGCAGCCGCTTGCCGCCGCCGAGCAGCGCGTACCGGAACGCCTCCCAGAGCCCGGCCGGGCCCTGGGGCGCGCGCGACTCCACGAGCGCGAGCGCCCAGCGCTCCACGCGGGCGGCGACGGCCGTGAGGTACGAGTCGATCGGGAACGGATCGGCCACGGAGGCATCCATCTAGCACGAACCCGGCCGCGCGGCCCGCCGGACACGCGGCGGGTCCGGCGGGCCACCCCCGTGTGTGGCGACGGTCTCTCCGGGGGTCGGGCGCGGCGCGGCCCGCCGGCCGCGGACCTCACCCGGTCCGGTCGGCGAGCGCGGCCCGCTGCGCCAGGATGTCCCGGATGCGCGCGACGAGCCGGTCCATGTCGAGGGGCTTCGAGAAGTAGTCCACGGCCCCGGCCTCGAGGCCGACCCGCTCGTCCTCGATGCTCTTGCGGGCGGAGATGAAGATGACCGGGATGTCCCCGAAGGTCGGGTTCTTCTTGATCGCCCGGCAGAGCTCGAACCCGTCGATCCAGCTCATCATCACGTCGAGCAGGATCACGTCCGGGCGATCGACGTGCATGGCGGAGATCAGCCGCAGCCCGTTCGCCGCCTGGCCCACGTCGAACCCCTCGAGCTCCAGCGCGAGCGTGAGCATCTCGCGCGTGTCCCGGTCGTCGTCGACGATGATGACCTTGGGCGTGCGGGGGCGCGGTTCCAGGGAGGTGGACATGGGGGGCCCCCGCTAGCCGGTCCGACCGGACTCGGCGTCCAGCGGCACCGCCTCGTCCTCGCCGTCCGCGTTCCGCACGAGGAGCTCGATCTTCCGCTCGGCCTCGTCGAGCTTCCGCGAGGCCTCGCGCGCGAGCCGGACCCCCTCGGCGAACCGCTCCACGGACTGCTCCAGCGTGAGCTGCCCCGACTCGAGCTCCCCCACCACGCGCTCGAGGCGCGAGACGAGCCCGTCGTACGTCTCGGGCGTGGCGCCGGTCGCCGCCTCTGTCCGCTCGCTCTGGGCCACGATCGACCTCCCGATCCTCTTCTAGCGACGCCGTGGTGGAGGGTCAACGTCGGACGCGCCGGGGGGCGTTCCGCCGCTCCGCGCCGCCGCCTCGGCCCGGCCGGGCAGCGGATCGGCGCCGGCGTCGCGCGACAGGACGCGCGCGTCGAGCCACCCCTCCCCGAGCGCGACGCGCACCTCGTCCCCGGCCGCGACCGCGGCGCTCCGCGCGACGAGGCGGCCCCGGTGGAGCACCAGGGCGAAGCCGCGCGCGAGCAGCTTCGCGACGTTGGCCGGCTCGAGCCGGGCGGCGAGCCGCTCCAGGCGGAGCCCCTCCCGCCGGAAGGTCGCGGACTGCCAGGCCCCGAGCTTCCGGGCCGCCGCCTCCATGCGCGCGCGCAGGGCGCGCACGTGGGCGCGCGGCTCGCGCTGGAGGAGGCGCGCGCGGAGCGCTTCCAGCGCGGCGCGCCTGCGCCGGCCGGGCGCGCGGGCGGCGGCGGCGGCGCCTCGGCGACCTCCTCGGTGAGCTCGTAGACGGGCACCGAGGGCTTCGGCTCGGGCACCGAGTCGGTGAGCTCGTAGACGCCCGAGGTGGGCGCGGGGGGCTCCGGCTGCGGCTCTTCCA
>JAEYZK010000210.1 GCA_023428085.1 Pseudomonadota bacterium | reverse complement strand
CCGCGGCGCAGGGGCCGGGCCCCCGCCCCGCGGCCGGCCCGGTGATCGGCATCGATCTCGGCACCACCAACTCGTGCGCCGCCATCGCCCGCGGCGGCAAGGCCGAGGTCCTCGCCTCGAAGCAGGGCTACCGCACGCTCCCCTCGATCGTCGCGTACGACGCCCAGGGGCGGCTCCTCGTGGGCCACGCGGCGAAGGCGCAGATGGTCGTCAACCCGCGGAACACGGTGTACGGGTCGAAGCGCCTCGTCGGGCGGCCCTTCGCCTCGCCCACGGTGCAGGCCTGCCGCGACCGGTTCCACTACGAGATCGTCGAGGGGCCGGGCGGCGCGGCCGCGGTCCGGTTCGCGGGGCGGGACTTCTCGCTCCAGCAGATCTCGGCCCTCGTCCTGCGCGAGATCCGCGAGCTCGCCACGCAGGCGCTCGGCGCGCCCGTCGAGCGGGCGGTCATCACGGTGCCGGCGTACTACAACGACCACCAGCGGAACGCGGTGCGCGAGGCGGGGAAGCTCGCGGGGCTCACCGTCGAGCGGATCGTGAACGAGCCGACCGCTGCCGCGCTCGCGTTCGGCCACGGCAAGAAGCTCGACAAGCGGGTCCTCGTGTACGATCTGGGCGGCGGGACCTTCGACGCGTCCGTCCTCGAGATCCAGGACGACGTGTACGAGGTGGTCTCGACGGGCGGCGACACGTTCCTCGGCGGCGTGGACTTCGATGGCCAGCTCCTCGACCACCTCGTGTACGAGTTCATGCAGCAGCACGGGTTCGTCCCGCCCGACGACCGCGTGGTCTGGCAGCGGATGAGCGAGGCCGCCGAGGCCACGAAGGTCGCGCTCTCCGAGCGCGAGACGGCGGTCGCGCACGTGCCGTTCCTCTGCCGCGCGCCGTCGGGCGCCAGCGTGGAGCTCAAGGTGGAGGTGACGCGGGCGCAGCTCGAGGAGCTCACCGTCCGCCTCGTGGACCGGTCGATCGACGTCTGCCGCGAGGTGTTGCAGGCGCGCGGGCTCTCGCCGGGCGACGTGGACGAGATCCTGCTCGTCGGCGGCCAGAGCCGGATGCCGCTCGTGTGGAGGCGGATCCGCGAGGAGTTCGGGCGCGAGCCGAACAAGGGCGTCCACCCGGACGAGGCGGTGGCGCTGGGCGCGGCGCTGCTCGCCGACTCGGCCACCCGGATCGACTCGGTCGTGCTCATCGACGTGCTCGCGATGGGGATCGGCATCGGGCTCCCGGGCGGGCGGATGGCGCCCGTGCTCCCCCGGAACACGAAGCTCCCGGCGAAGAAGGCCTACGAGCACGCGACGACGCGGGACGGGCAGACGGAGATCGAGCTGCAGGTCTTCCAGGGCGACGCGCACCTCGTGACCGAGTGCGAGTACCTCGGGACCGTGCGGGTGACGGGGCTGCCGCCGAAGCCCCGGGGCGCGATCCGCCTGGCGGTCGAGTTCGCGCTGAGCGCCGAGAGCATCCTCACCGTCACCGTCCGGGACCTCGCCACCGGCAAGGAGCGCGCCTTCCCGATGCCGACGCTCGACACGCCCGAGTCGCTGCGGGCGAAGCTCGACCTCCCGCAGCCCCCCACGACGCCCAAGGGCGCCCGGCCGCTCGAGGTCCAGCCGCCCGCCGGCCGCGCCGCGGCCACCCTCGAGGCCGCGCGGCGCCCGGGCTTCTTCGGGCGCATGCTCGGGAAGAAGTGATGCCGGCTCCTCCGAGCGTGCGGGTCCGCCTGCCGTCCGTGCTCCGCCCCCTCGCGGGCGGCCGCCCCGAGCTCCGCGCCGAGGGCGCGACCGTCGGCGACGTGCTCCGCGCGCTCGGCCGCGAGCACCCCGAGCTGAGCCGGCGCCTGCTCGACGACGGCGGGCGGCTGCGCCGCTACGTGACGTTCTTCCTGAACGGCGAGGACGTGCGGCACGCGGGCGGCGCCGACGCGGCCGTCGCGGCGGGGGACGAGCTCACGGTCGTGCCCGCGCTGTCGGGCGGAGCGCCGGAGCGCGCGGTCGTTCGCGGGGGTGGGATCCCTCCGGCGCCGGCGCCGGCGCGCGCCGCGGTCGCCGCCCTGGCGGCGCGCGCGGAGGCGAGCCCGCACGCGGAGATCTGCGGGTTCGTCCTCGCGGGCGGCGGGGAGGGGACCCAGGTCGTCCCGATCCAGAATGTCGCGGCCGACCCGCGCCACGGCTTCGTGATGGAGCCGCGCGAGGTCCTCGCCGCCCTGCGCGCCGCGGAGGCGCAGGGGCGCGCGGTGGCGGCGATCTTCCACTCGCACCCCCGCGGCGGCGCCGGGCTCTCGGCGGCAGATCGCGCGCTGCTCGCGCCGGAGGGTCGGCCGCTCTGGCCGGGCGTCGAGCTGTGGGTGATCGCCCTCGAGGGCGGTGCGGCGGTGGAGCTCCAGGCGCATGCGTGGACGGGGGACCGGTACGAGGAGCGATCCCGGAGCCGGGCTCCCTTCACCGAGCGATAACGGAGCGCGTCAGCCCGGAATCGGCTCACGCCCTGAACATCCTTGCGCTTTTTCCGGCGTGTTCCCGGTGCGACAACCTGGGCGGCCGGTGTATACTCGGGGGTCAAATCGGACCGGCGCGCGGGGGCGTGGGGGAAGGCCGGTGCCGATCGGAGGGATACATGGAGCTCGAGAATCAGCCCGGGTTCATCGTCTGGCTCACCGGCATGAGCCGCGCGGGCAAGACCACGCTCGCGAACCTCGTCGCGGGCCGCCTCGCGGTCGTCGGCCGCAGGGTGGAGATCCTCGACGAGGGCGGCGTCGCCAAGCTGCTGCTCGAGGGGCTCGGGACCTCGAAGGAGGACCAGGCGCGCGCCGTGGCGCGGCTCGGGTACGTGGCCAAGGCCGTGATGAAGGCGGGCGGCGTCGCGGTCTGCGCCGCGCTCTCGCCGCACCGCGAGCCGCGCGAGGCCCTCCGCCGCGAGGCGCGCCGCGTCCTCGAGGTGTTCGTGGACTGCGACATGAACGAGCTCCTCAAGCGCGACGCGAACGGCCTCTACAAGCGCGCGTACGCCGGGGAGCTCAAGGACGTCGCCGGCGTGGACGTGCCCTACGAGCCGCCGGCGCACCCCGAGGTCACGGTCCACACGGACCAGCTCACGGCCGACGAGGCGGCGCGGAGGATCTACCAGGCGATGGTGGACGCCCGGTTCATCGGCCCGGCCGAGTTCGGGCGGCTCACCGGCGGGCTCCGCCCCAAGCGCCCCGCTGCGCCGGCGTCCGCCCGCGGCGCTGCGCGCCGGCGGGCCGGGCCCCGCGCC
>JAEYZK010000206.1 GCA_023428085.1 Pseudomonadota bacterium | reverse complement strand
GGCGCGAGCGGCGCCGTGGCCAGCGCGTCGGCCTCCGCGAGGACCGCGCGCGCCTCCTCCGGCAGTCCGAGCGCGGTGCGCAGCCGCTCGAGGAACGCGGCCTCCGCGGGCGACGCGGCGCCGTCGGCGTCGCAGACGACGACCGTCATCTCGTACGCGTACCGCTTCACGTCCGGTGCGCCGAGCCCGGCGGCGGCGTCCTCGAGGGTCAGCCGGCCGAGCAGCACGTCCTGGTACACGGCGGCGAGGTTCACGCCCTCGCCCTCGGCGAGCGCGTCGGAGATCCGCTTCAGCTCCGCCCGCTCGCGGTCCGCCGTCCCGTCGGCGACCGCGGCCATGAGGCACAGGGCGAGGGTCGAGCGCTTCTCCTGGTCGGTCATGTCGTCCTCCTGCCTCGGGTCTAGCCGGACGACCTCCGGCGACCCAGGCCCCTCCTGTGTGGCGGTCGTCCGCCCTCGTGCGCCTGTCGGTCCGCCGCCCGGCGCGCCCTGCCTCGACCGAGGTGGCCCACCCCTCGGCGGCGCAGGGCCGCGGGCGGATCACCCCACCGTCGCCGCCGGCGCGCCCGCGACCGGGATGACGACGCGGACCCGCGTCCCGCGGCCGACCTCGCTCTCGATGGCGATCTCGCCGCCCATCGCCTTGACGATACCGTGCGAGATGAAGAGGCCGAGGCCGGTGCCCGCGCCGACCTGCTTGGTGCTGAAGAAGGGATCGAAGATCCGGTCCCGGATCTCCGGGGGGATGCCGCAGCCCGTGTCCTGGACCTCGACCACCGCCCGCCCGGCCGGATCGACCCGCGTCGTCACGCGGACCTCGTTCTCCTCCGGCTTGCCCTCCGGCAGGGCCTGGCTCGCGTTCACGAGCAGGTTGAGGAACACCTGGCCGAGGCGGGCCTCGTTCGCCAGCACCCGGGGGACCTCGGCGTAGTCCTTCACCAACCGTGCGCGGTAGCGGAGGTGGCTCGAGGCCATCTTGACCGCGAGGTCCAGGGCGCGGTGGATCTCCACGAGCTCCAGGCGATCCCGGTCGCGCGCGAAGACCTGGAGGTCGTTCACGATGTACCGGACCTGGTTGGCGCCGTGGCGGGCATCGGCCAGCGCGGCCAGCGTCTCGGCGAGCCGCCCGTCCGGCACGCTCGAGGAGAGCTCCGAGAGGTCGGCCGCGACCTGGTCGAGCCCGCTGATCACGTACGAGAGCGGGTTGTTGATCTCGTGGGCCACGCCCCGGGCCAGCGCGCCGAGCGAGGCGAGGCGGCCGGCGGCGACGAGCTGGGCCTGCATCGCCTTGCGCTCGGTCACGTCGTGGACGACGAGCTGCGCCGCGGGCGCGCCGTCGTAGGCGAACGCGATCCCGGTGACCTCCACGTCGAGCAGCGCGCCGTCCAGCCGGACCAGCCGCACGTCGCGCGCGCGGAAGGTCTGCGCGCCGTCCCGGAGGGCGCGGAGGTGCTCCTCGACGAGGGCGCGCGAGTCCGGGTGGACGAGGTCGAGCATCGGCCGCCCGTGGAGCTGTTCCTCGCGCGCGGCGCCGAGCAGGGCGAGGGCCGACGCGTTCACGAAGACGAGCCCGTCCCCGCGATCGACGAAGATGGCGCTGGGCGAGGTGATCACGAGCCGCCGGTACCGCTCCTCGGCCTCGCGCAGGACCGCCATCGCCCGCTCGAGCTCCTCCTTCGAGACCGTCGTGCGCTGGAGCTCCTCGAGCAGCCCGTTGAAGGCGCCCGCCAGCCGGCCGATGTCGCCCGTCGCCGGGGCCGCCAGCCGGCGCGAGAGGTCGGTGCCGTGCCGCATCTCGTTGAGCCTGTCGATGAGCTTCGCCAGCGGGTGCGTGACGAGCGCCGACAGCGCCGCCACGAGGGCGATCATCCCGAGGGCCACGAAGAGGAGCGCCACCCCGAGGTCGGAGATGGCCAGCTGCTGCGCCTTCGCGGCCACGACGGCCGCGGGGACCACCACGACGACGCTCGCCTGGCGCTCGCCGCGGACGTCGAGGATGGGCGCGACCGCGCCGTACGCCTCGCGCCCGTCGACGGAGAAGGCGACCGTGGTGGGGCGCTGGGACCGCAAGGCGTCGCGCAGCCCGGGATCCTGGACCCGCTCGCCCCGCCGGCCGGGATCGCTGTGGAAGAGCACGGTGTCGTCCCGGCCGATCACCATCGCGTGCTCGATCCCCTCGTACGCGCGGACGGCCTCCTGGCACTGCTCGTCGAACCCGATCAGCTCCTCCAGCGCGAGGCCGAGCTGGAGCACGCGCTGCAGCTGGACCTCCAGGCTCGTGGCGATCGCGAGCGACCGCGACTGGAGGGCGGCCCTGTACTCCTTGTGGAACGTGTACCCGCTGAAGGCGGTGATCGCGCCGAGCGCGAGCGTCATCGCGCCCGACGCGATGAGGACGATCCGGGTCTTGAGGCCCAGGCTCACCGCTGGTCCCAGTCGTATCCCTGGATGACCTGGGCGGAGAGGAGCACGCCGGTCGCGGGCACGAGCCCCAGCGCCCGCGCCCGCGCCAGGTTGACGACCGGTAAGCCCCGCGCCGAGGGCTGCATCGGGATGGCGGCGGGCGCCTTCCCCTCGACGAGGATCGCGCGGGCGATGCGCCCCGCGGCGAGGCCCTGCTCGCGCTCGGACACCGTCACCGCGCACAGCGTCCCGTGGTGGACGCGGTCGATCCAGAAGCTGAAGTCGGGGAGGGTGCTGTGCTCGGCGGTCCACCGCAGCACGTCCTGGTAGGGCACGTTGCTCCCCGCCGCGTCCCGGAAGTTGAAGATGCCGACGAGCGCGATCGCGTCCACCGTGCCGTGGTACCCGCGCACCTTGCGCTTGTACTCGTCGAACGTCCGGATGACTTCCCACGGCCCGAACTCCAGGCCCGGCATGGCCCTGGCCGCCGCCTCCATCCGCAGCCGCACGGGCTCCCACATCGCGGCGTCGTCGAACACGACGGCGATGCGCCTCGCGTGCGGCGCGATCTTCGTCAGGAGCTGCACCGACTCGACGAAGTGCTCCTGCTCGATCACCCCCGTGACGTTCTTGCTGCCGGTGAAGCCGAAGACGGCGGGATCCCGGTTGACCCCGCTGAAGACGAACGGGACCGCGCCGTTCACGAACGGCCGTACGACGTACTCCTGCGCGTCGTCGTCGCTCGTGTAGACGAGGTCCGGCTTCCACTGCTCGATGAGCGCGCGGGCCTTCCGCGCGACCTCCTCCTTCGCCTCCGGCGTGCTGTTCCGCTTGGTGTCCATCTGGAACACCCGGTAGTGCGCGCGGAGGCCCTGGAGCCCCTCCTGGAAGCCCTGCAGCTGGCCGTCGGTCCACCTCCACGGCGAGTGGTAGCTCATCACGTGGAGGATCCGGGGGGCGTCCGCTCGCTCGGGCGCGGGGGCGCCGGCGCGGGCCGGGACGGGGGCGGCGTGCGCGGCCGCGGCGCTGCCGAGGGCGAGGGCGCCGACGATCCGGAGCGCCCAGGAGATCCTCGCGGCCTGGGCCAGGCGATGTTCGAGCACGCGGCGCCTCGTCTTCGACGGCTGCGCCCAAATTTCCCAGGCGCCGACCCGTGAAGTCAAGGAGGGTTGTCGTCCCAATGCGGACAGGACCCGAGGAGGCCCATCTGGACCGGCCGACCGTCTACGCGATCGACTTCGGAACGAGCAACTCCCTCCTCGCGGCCGCGAACGCGGACCGGACGTTCGCGCCCGCGCCGCTCGATCCGCGCGCGGCGGATCCGACGATCCTGCGCAGCGTGCTCTGCTTCCCCGACGCGGGCGGCGTGTTCGTGGGCGTCGAGGCCCTCGCGCAGTTCCTCCAGCACGCCGGCGAGGCGCGCCTCCTCCGCTCGATCAAGCGCCACCTCGGCGCCCGCGGGTTCCGGGGCACGACGCTGGCGGGGCGGTTCGTCTCGGCGGAGGCGCTCGTGGCGACGCTGCTCCGGAAGATGCGCGAGCGCGCGGACGCCCACTTCGGCGCCCAGGTGCGGCGCGTCCTGCTCGGGAGGCCGGTGCGCTTCGACGGCGACGACGACGCGCACGCCGAGGCGACGCTGCGCCGCGCGGCGGAGCTGGCGGGGTTCGAGGAGGTGCAGTTCCTGCCCGAGCCCGTCGCCGCCGCCCGGGCGTTCGCGGCCACGGCGCAGCGGGAGGAGCTGGTGCTCGTCGGCGACTTCGGCGGCGGCACGTCCGACTTCACCGTGCTCCGGGTGACGCCCGCGGACCTCGACCGGAGCGAGGTGCTGGCGGTGGGCGGGGTCGCCGTCGCGGGCGACGCGCTCGACTCCGCGATCATGCGGTCGCAGGTGGCGCGCCACTTCGGCGCCGAGGTCCGGTACCGGACCCCCTTCGGCAAGAACGTCCTGCAGATGCCGCACGGCGTGCTCGTGCACCTCTGCTCGCCGGCGCACCTCTCCATGCTGCAGCGCCGCGACCTCGCCACGTTCCTCGCCGACGTGCGCCAGTGGTCGCTCTCGGCGGCGGACCGGCGGGCGATGGATCAGCTGAACACCCTGGTGGAGGACGGCCAGGGCTTCCAGCTCTTCGAGGCGATCGAGGCGGCCAAGAAGGAGCTCTCGGCGGCGGAGGCCGGCGAGGTCCGGTTCGCGTCGCCGGGGATCGAGGTCCGGGAGCCGGTGACGCGCGCCGGGTTCGAGGGGGCGAGCCGGCGGGAGCTGGAGGCCATCGTCGCGTGCCTGGAGGAGACGGTGCGCGCCGCCGGCGTCCGCCCCGAGGACGTCGGGGTCGTGTGCTGCACGGGCGGGACGGCGAAGGTCCCGCGGCTCGCGGCCGAGCTCCGGGCCCGGCTGCCCGCGGCGCGCCTCGAGCAGTTCAAGGGGTTCCACTCGGTGGTCGAGGGGCTCGCGCGCGAGGCGTGGCGGCGCGAGCGCGGGTGATCACCGCGGCGGCGCCCCCGGCGTCGCCGGTCGCGGCGATCGTCACGTCGTGCGGCGGAGCGGTAGATGGACCGGAGGGGGCCGGGCGGATGCGCGTCCGCCCGGCCCACCGTTCGCGCAGCTCCCCGGGTCACTGCACCTGCATCAGTCGCTGGAGGAGCATGAGCTTGTCGTTGTTCCAGGTCCGCCAGTCGCCCTGGAGCACGCCGCCCGTGTCGCCGGAGTTCGGGTTCACGCACCAGTAGAACGAGCTCGTCATGCGCCGGTTGAAGAGGTACGACACGAAGGCGTCCTGCCAGGTCTTGTCGGCGCCGGTGTAGTGGCCGCCGTACTCGCCCACCACGACGGTGTAGCCCTTCCCGACGAGGTGGCCGAACATCGTGTCCCAGAGCGCGGGCATGTTGGCCGGGAAGGTCGGGTCGCTGAAGTAGCTCATGTTGGCGACGCTCGGCCCGTAGGAGTGGGGCGTGTAGACGAGCTTGCTGTTCGGGACGTCCGGGATCGCGCCGGCCTCGTACAGGTTCTGGCCCCAGTTCGCGCCGCCCGGGACGCCGGCGGTGGAGGCGTTGCCCACGCCCTCGACCCACACGGTGGTGTTCGGGTTGACGGCGAGCACGGCCTGACCGCCGAGCGACGCGTAGTCGGCCCAGGCCGCCCACGTGAGCTGGTGCGGCTCGTTCGTGAGATCGACGCCGATCACGTTCGGATAGGTCTTCGAGAGCTGGGCGAGCGTCTCGAGGTCGGAGATCCAGGCGCTGAGGGAGTAGCCCGAGCAGTTGACGGGGCTCCCCGGCAGCCCGGAGCCGAGCTGGGCCGGGTTGCAGGTGTGGAAGTCGAGGAGCGCGTACATCCCCGCCGCCTGCAACCGCTGGAGCGTGTACTCGAGCGCGGTCCGGCCGTCCTTGCCGCACATCGCGGCGCAGTCGTTCCCGCTGTACGGGCCGGAGTCGATGGGGTAGCCGGGCCGGATGACCTGCGGCGAGAGCGGGAGGCGCAGGGCGTTGAACCCCTTGCTCCTGAAGTCCGCGAGGAAGTCGTCGAGCTGGCGGCCGGTCCAGAGGCCGTGCAGGACGCGGTCCGGGGTCTCCATGCCGAACCAGTTGAGGCCGAACAGCTCGAGCGCGACGCCGTCCTTCAGGAACCTACCGCCGGCCGCCGTGTACACGGGCGTGCCGGGGTTGCCGCCGGAGATGTTCACGGTGACGGTGACCGCGGTCGAGGTCGCGCTGTTCCCGGCGGCGTCATAGGCCCGCGCGGTGTAGGACCGCGTGCCGTTCTGGGCGGAGGTGAGCGAGACCGTCGTGGCGTACGGCGCGCTCGTGTCCGTCGCGAGGAGCGTGGCGCCGTCCCGGAACTCGACCCGGGCCACGCCGACGTTGTCGGAGGCGGTCGCGGAGAGCGTGATCGTGGTCGCGGCGGTCACGCTCGTCGCGCTGCTGGTGAGCGCGACGGTGGGCGGGGTCGTGTCGGCGACCGGGATGTTGACGGTGACGGCGACCGCGGCGGAGGTCCGGTTGTTGCCCGCCGCGTCGTACGCGCGCGCCGTGTAGGACTTCGTGCCGTTGTTCGCGGAGGTCAGCGAGACGGTGGTGGCGTACGGCGCGGCCGTGTCGGACGCGAGGAGCGTCGCGCCGTCGTAGAACTCGACGCGGGTCACGCCGACGTCGTCCGTGGCGGTCGCGGTGAGCGTGATCGTGCGGGCGGTGGTCACGCTCGTCGCGCTGCTGGTGAGCGAGACGGTGGGCGGGGTCGTGTCGCCGCCGGTGGGGATGTTCACGGAGACGGTGACGGCGGCGGACGTCGCCGCGTTGCCGGCCGCGTCCGAGGCGCGCGCGGTGTACGCGTGGGCGCCGTTGTTCGCCGAGGAGAGCGCGATCTGCCAGGTGTACGGGGCCGTCAGATCCGCGCCGAGGAGGGTGGCGCCGTCGTAGAACTCGACGCGGGTGACGCCAACGTTGTCAGTCGCCGTGGCGGTGAGCGTGATCGTCGCCGCGGAGGTGACGCTCGCGGCGGAGCTCGCGAGGGAGACGGTGGGCGCGGTGGTGTCGCCCGTGCCGCCGAGCGGGATGCTCTGGCCGTTCACGGTGAGCGCGACGATCGTCGCGCCGGAGAACGTGCCCGTCCCGGAGAACCCCTCGTCCCAGGTCCGGCCCGTGGCGAGGCTGCCCATCCAGGCGGCGTTGCGCGCCGTCCGGTTGCCCGAGGCGTCGGGGCTGGAGATCGTCCCGTTCCAGCCGTTGCCCTGGATCCCGGCGGTCCCGCTCAGCTTGAAGACGACCTGGAAGCTGGTGATGGCGCCGCCGGGGAAGGCGGTGTTGGTGACGCGGACGGCGCCGTTGAAGCCGCCCGGCCAGCTCTGGACGGCGACCACGTCGGCGGTCACGCCGCCGGCGGTGACCGCCGCGGCGTCGCCGGCGCTGGCGAGGAGCGCAAGCGGGACGGCGAGGGAGAGGAACCTCCGGAAGGACTCGAATGGCGTCATGAGCAGTCTCCGACACGGGTGAGCAGCGGTGAGCTCCGGGCCTGCGAGCTGCCGGGAGGCCACGGAGGCGTCCCGTGGTCTGCGCCGGCGACGGGTCGAGAGACCCGCCACGGACCTCGATGGGTGATGGGCGGATTTCAGGCGAACCGGTGCGACGGGTCAAGGGGGCAGCGCGCCCGGTCGCGGCGACGCCCCGAGGAAGGCGTGCAAACGTTTTCCAGGGAGGGGATCGGCGAAGCACGACGGTCGCCGCCGAAACGCGTGCGCGATCGCGAGCTTCACGCCACCACCGCGCGCCGCGACCGCCGCGCCGCGCCGGTGCCTCCGCCGCCGAAGGAGGTCGCGCCAGCGCCGCTCAGCGCCGCGCGAGGGGATCGAGCCGCTCGCCCAGGGCGCCCGCGGCGCGCGCGCCCGCGCCGAGCCCCCGGCCGAGCTCCGCCGGGAGCCGCTCGCGCTGCAGCGACAGGAACGCCCGCCAGACGGTCGGGTGGACCGCGTCGCTCCGGGAGAGGGTGACGTGCCGCTGGGCGAGCAGCGAGAAGAGCGCGCGCTCCGCGGCGGGCCGGCTCGCCTGGAACCGCGCGAGCAGGTCCGCGACCGTGGCGCCCTCGCGGACCGCCCAGAGCAGCGCGAGCTCCTCCCGGCCGAGCTCGAGGGGGGCGAGCGGCGGCGCGCCGAGGTAGACCGTCGCCGACACCGGGATGAGCTCGGGCAGCCCGAGCGTCTCCGGGAGCCCGAGCGACCGGACGAGCTGCGAGAACCACCGGGCCGCCGGCGCTTGTGTCGAGGGGTCGAAGGCGAGCCCGAGCTTCCACGGCGCCGCGTGCGCGGCCCAGGTGACCCGCGCCGGGACCCGGAGGTGCCGCGTGATCCCCGCGTGCCGGAGCGCGACGCGCAGGACCTCGCCCTGCGCGATCGGGTGCGGCACCACCAGCCGGCACCCCTGGGCGCTGACGTCCTCCGTGTGCGCGGCGAGGAGGCCGCGCGCGGTCGCGACGTGGGCCTCGCAGCGGACGGCGACGCGCGGCGACCGGCGGAGGTTCTGGATGAACGAGGGTTCCATGCGACGGAGCTGTCTCCCAGCGCCCTCGCGGTGCAGGCGACGTGCCCTGGCCCGGGCCCCGGAGATCCGCGAAATGCCAGGCGATCCGCGGCACGCCGCCGGGGCGGGGCTGCACCGGGGTCGCGCTGGCCGGGTCGCTGGCGCGTCGCGCGCGAGCGTGTCGCGAGGGCAGGGGACGGGTGGGGTTCGAGGGGCTCCGTCCGCCGCCGGACGGAGCCCCCCACACCCTCAGCGCGACTCGCCTACCACCAGTAGAAGCTGGCCCAGGGGTACGCGCCCGCGGTGAAGCTGAACGTGTACGGGGCGCTCCCCGGCAGAGGCGTCTGGCCGCAGGTGACCGCGGTCCCGTTCACCGTCACGGTCCGGCCGTCCACGTTGGAGCAGCCCCAGCCGTGGATGGTGGCGTTGACCGTGTAACAGACGGCGCCGGTGGTCTCGAAGTTGCCGCTCTGCCCGCTCCCCGCAGGAGTCTTGCAGGTGGTGCCGGGCGTGGTGTTGAAGGTCGCCCGGACCGTCCGTGGCCCCGTCATCGGGAGGACGCAGGTGGCGGAGGTGCCGGTGCAGTCTCCGCCCCAGCCGGCGAAGGTCGAGCCGCTCGCCGCGGCCGCCGTCAGGGTGACGGTGTCGATGGTGGAGTACAGGGCCGAGCAGACGGTGCCGCACTGGAGGCTCGGGCCGCTGACGGTCCCCTGGCCGGTGCCGTCCTTCGTGACGGTGAGCGCAGCGGTGGTGGCCACCAGCTGGAAGGTCGCGGTCACGGTCCGGGGCGCCGTCATCGTGACCACGCAGGTCCCGGTGGCGTTGGTGCACGCGCCGCTCCAGCCGGTGAAGCTGGACCCCGCCGCCGCCACCGCCGTCAACGTGACGATGGTTCCGTGGGCGAAGCTCTGGCTGCACGTTGCGCCGCAGTCGATCCCCGTACCGGAGACCGTGCCGGCGCCCGGGCCCACCTTGCCGACCGAGAGCGGTTGGTGGAAGGGGTCGTCGCCCGCGGTGACGGCGATCGCGCAGACCTTGGCGTTGTCTGGGCCACCCCCGCGCGTGAACTGGATCGTCACCCTGCCGCTCGCGTCGGCGAGGGCGTCGAACGTCCTGGCGATGGCGCGGCCCGCGCCGCCTGCGGCGACGAAGATGTCGAAGGCGGACAGGACGGTCGCGCCGTTGATCGCGACGTCGAAGGTCCGCTGGCCGGCCGCGGTCCAGTACATCTCGGCGAAGTAGAGCGTGACCCGCTGCTCGCTGCCCGGCGTGAAGCCGCCGAGGGTGTACGTGAACTCACCGTAGCGCTCGCTCTGGAGGGCCGCCTGCGGGGGCACGTCGCCGGAGAGCTGCGAGGTGTCGATCGCGGTGGTCACCGCGTACGTGCTCCCGCCGGAGAAGCCGGTGTCGGCCACGAAGGCGCCCGCGGCGGCGCCGCCCGCGTTGACCGAGACGTCGCCGCCCACCGGGACGACGTCGAACGTCGCCGTCACGGCGCGCGCGGCGGTCATGTTGGTCACGCACGCGCCGGTCCCGGTGCACGCGCCGCCCCACCCGGCGAACGTCGAGCCGCTCGCCGGCGTGGCGGTGAGCGTGACGCTCGTGCCACCGGGGAAGCTCGCGGCGCACGCCGTGCCGCACGCGATGCCGGAGGGGGTCGAGGTGACCGTGCCGCTGCCCGTGCCCGCCCGGGTGACGGCGAGCGAATAGGCCGTCCCCGTGAACGCGGCCGAGAGCGTGAGGTTCCCGTTCACGGTGAGCGTGACGGGGTTCGCGGTGCCCGTGGCCGCGCCGCTCCAGCCGGCGAAGGTCGCGCCGCTCGCGGGCACGGCGGTCACGGTGACGGTGGTGCCCGCCGGATAGGTGTAGCTCCCGGGCGCGGGGGTGGTCGAGCCGCTCCCGGTGACGCCGATCGTGACGGTGTAGCTCGTCGGGGCCTGGCCGGGCGCGTGGATGTCGGGCCGGGGCGGCGCGGCCATGCCGCTGCCGATGGCGAAGCTCGGGTGCGGCGGCTGGTTGTACGCGGTCTGCTCCGAGGAGACCTGCATGCGGTACTGCGGGTCGTGCATCAGCGTGTAGATGCGCCGGGTCGTCACGGCGGTCGTGGTGTAGATCCGGAGGGCGGAGTTGTTCGACTCCCGCCAGATCACCTCCTCGCGCCAGTCGCCGAGGAGGTCCGCGGTGAGCACCGGGGTGGACTTGGTGCCGTTGTTGGAGGCGCAGCCGCTCGCCGTGAGCAGGGTGCTGCCGCCGTACTTCGTGATGGACGTCCCGTCCTCGAGCTCACGCGTCTCGTCGGCGTCCCACCAGACGAGGAAGTTGGCGGAGGCGGGCTTCGCGCCCACGTTCGCGCCGGTGCTGGCCGAGATCAGGCTGGCGCTGTTGTTCGCCCAGACCTCGGCGCCGGCGTTGCCCGCGGACACGTCGCCCGCGACGCCGCGCCCGGTGTCCGTACCGGTCACGGGCCCGCGCTGGAGCACCTGGCAGGTGGAGCCGTCGTGGAGGGACCAGGACGGCTGGGTCCCGTCCTCGTGCGGCATGAACACCTGGATCCCGGCGCGGCCGGGGACGAACGCGCCGACGTGCAGCGCGTCGCCGTGGCCGAAGTTGGTCGAGCACTTGCGCGTGCCGTTCGAGTCGATGACGGACGCGCCGTACATGATCTCCTGCGCGCGGTCCCCGTCGGCGTCGGCGACCGCCATCGTGTGGGCGCCCTGGCCCGTGTACGCGGTGTTCGCGTTGCTGTCCGCCTTCCAGACCTGGGTGAGCCGGCCGTCGCGCCAGTTCCAGGCCGTGATGGTCGCGCGGGTGTAGTAGCCGCGCGCCATGAGGATGGAGGGCCGGCCGCTCGCGCCCTGGGAGCCGCCGCCGGCGTCGCTGACGAAGGCCGCCGAGGCGAGGAACCGGTCCACGCGGTTGCCGTAGCTGTCGCCCCACGACGAGACGGTGCCGCGCGGGACGTCGAAGTTCACGGTGGCGAGCTCGGCGCCCGTCGGTCCGGCGAAGACCGTCAGGTACTCCGGGCCGGTCAGCACGTAGCCGGACGTGTTCCGGTAGTCGGCGGAGTCGCTGTCGCTCGCGGCCGGGCCGTTGCGCAGGTACGCGCCGGTGCCGTCGCGGGTCCCGGGGGCGGTCTTGACCGCCAGCTCCGCCTTGCCGTCGCCGTCGAAGTCGTAGACGACGAACTGCGTGTAGTGCGCTCCGGCGCGGATGTTGCGCCCGAGGTCGATCCGCCAGAGCCGCGTGCCGTTGAGCTTGTACGCGTCGAGGTAGACGTTCCCGGTACAGCCCGACTGCGAGTTGTCCTTCGCGTTGGTGGGATCCCACTTGAGGACGATCTCGTACTCGCCGTCGCCATCGAGGTCGCCCGCGCTGCCGTCGTTGGCGTCGTACGAGTAGCTCGTGCCCGCGTCGGCGCACGGCGACGTGACGGTCCCGCCGGGCGGGGGCTGGAGGGGGATGCGGAGGTAGTTCTGGGAGAGGACGCTCGCGGGGCTCGAGGCGGCCTGCGCCACGCCGTTCACGACGGCCCGGACGGTGTACGTCGAGCCGCTGGTGCCGGCGGTGTCGAGGTAGTTGGTGCTGTTCGTGACCGAGGCGATCCGGGTCCCGCTCCGGTAGACGTCGTAGGACACCGCCGACGGGTTGGCCGGGTCGTACTCCCACCCGAGCATGCGCCAGCCGACGTAGACGCCGTTCGAGACCTGCACCGCCACGACCCCGCGGCCCAGGTTCTCCATCTGGTAGTGACCGCTGCCGATCGCGGCCGCGCTCGCGCCCGCCGCGTCGGAGCTCCCCTCGGGGCCGCACGCGATCGAGAGAGCGAGGGTGGCGATGCACCACCAGCGCAGCCTACGTCCATGTCCCTGCATGACGCTCCTCCTGCGGTCCCGCGGGACCGACGATGGGCCGCGCCGCGCTGCGGCGCGGTCCTGCTGTTCGAGACGGTACGACCGCCGACCGGGTACCACTTTGTAGACCACCCACGCGCGCCGGGCAAAGGCAATCGCGGGGTTCTCCCCCAGTCAATGAAACGATTTCCGTGCGTTCCTCCAGGCGCATGCGCGGCGTCGGCGGGCGGGCGAATCGATTCAAGAGGGCGCTGCGTCGGGGCCGGAGGACCGTCCACCCTCGATCGCGCGGGAGCTGCGGGACCTCCGCGCCGCCCCGGGCGCGCGCGCGTCAGCCGACGGCCGGCGGGCGAACCGGGAGACGCAGCGACTCCGGGTTGCAACGCGCACGGGCGACGGAGGGTGTTCCGATTCTCCCCGATTGTGCGCGCAAACAATTTCATTGCGCGCGACGCTACGCATGGGCCTCTCGGCAATCGTGAACCCCGGGTGTAAGGTGGCCGCCGCTACACCAACGACTGGAGACCCGAGCTCGCGCCCTCAGGCCGAGTGGCGTCGGTCCGTCCCATGCTGTGCGGCGCTGGCCCGGGAGGAGTACGGCGGGTGGCGAGCTCGTGCGGTGCCACCCCCAGGGCAGCACGCTGTGGAGTCATTGCCGTTCACCCGTGTCGGAGAAACTCCATGACGAACCTGCAGAAGGTCACTCGAAGGTTTGCACTCCTCGCGGCGCTCGCCGCGGGCCTCGTCGCGGCCGGCGACGCCGGCGCCGCGCCCGTGACCGCCGGCGGCGTGACCGTGGACGTCGTCGCCACCCAGAACTGGGGCAGCGGCCACAACGGCGCCGTCCGCATCCAGAACGTCTCCTTCCCCCAGCCCATCACCAGCTTCCGGATCGGGTTCACGCTGAACGGCTCGTCGATCCAGGGCTCCGGCTGGAACGGCACGATCTCGGGGTCGGGGAGCACCTACACCGCGGTCAACGCGAGCTGGCTCCAGTGGAGCCCCATCCGGTCCGGCGGCGCGTGGGAGGAGGGGTTCACGGGCATCGGCACCTGGAGCGGCTCGACGATCACGTCCATCACGATCAACGGCCAGAACATCCCGATCGGCGTTGACAACGGTGACACCACGCCCCCGAGCGTCTCGCTCGCGAGCAGCGCGACGAGCGTGACCCAGCCGACGACCATCACCCTCACGGCCACCGCGAGCGACGCGAGCGGCATCGCCCAGGTCGTGTTCTTCGAC
>JAEYZK010000203.1 GCA_023428085.1 Pseudomonadota bacterium | reverse complement strand
GCGGCGACGCGCGGGGGCGCTCGGCGGACTCCTCGGCGGCCGGTTCGGCCGGCGCAGGCGCCGCCTCCTGCGCGGCGGGGGCCGCGGCCGCCGGCTCGGCCGGAGGTTCGGCCGGCTCGGCCTGTCCCAGCAGGAGCGCCACGATCGGCGTCAGGTGCAGGAAGCCGTGCATCGGGGGGCGGAGCTTATGCTAGCTTTTCCGACATGGCCAGCGCGCCTCGCGAGGTGATCGGCGACCTCGCAGCCTCCGCCTTCGTCGAAGCGAGCCCGCTCTTCCGGTCCCTGGACGCGGAGGCGCGCCGCGACCTGCTCCAGCTCGCGCAGCGCGTGGACCTTGCGCCCGGGGAGATCGTCTCCGGTGAGGCCGACGAGACGTTCCTGCTCGTCCTCGACGGCGGCGCGTCCGCCCAGGCCGGCGGCGTGGAGATCGCCCACCTCGGCCGCGGGGCGACGTTCGGCGAGGGGCGGGTGCTCGGGGCGGGCCGGCCGCTCGCGCTCGTCGCGACGACCGAGACCTCGGTCGTGGTCTTCCCCGCCCCGATGATCGCAGCGCTGGCCGAGCGGTTCCCGAAGATGAAGAAGCTGCTCGAGATCGTGCAGGCGGCGCGCGAAAAGGAGGCAGCGGCGAAGGCCCCCTCCTGAGGGTCGCCGGACGCGCTGCGGCAGTGCGATCCCACGCCCGGGCTGCGGCGACGAGGACGGCCCTGCCGCCCTGATCGCGGGCACCCCGTTATGCTAGGGTGCGCCACCCATGCCGCGCCGCCAGGACATCAAGAAGATCATGATCGTGGGCTCCGGGCCCATCGTCATCGGACAGGCCTGCGAGTTCGACTACTCCGGCACGCAGGCCTGCAAGGCCTTGAAGGAGGAGGGCTACCAGATCGTCCTCCTCAACTCGAACCCGGCGACCATCATGACGGATCCGGGCTTCGCCGACCGGACCTACATCGAGCCCATCACGCCCGAGGTCGCGGAGCAGATCATCGCCCGCGAGAAGCCGGACGTGCTCCTCCCGACGCTCGGCGGCCAGACGGCGCTCAACCTCGCGGTGGCCCTGGCGAAGAACGGGGCGCTCGCCCGCCACGGCGTCGAGCTCATCGGCGCCCAGCTCGAGGCGATCGAGAAGGCCGAGGACCGGCTCCTCTTCAAGGAGGCGATGGAGCGGGTCGGCGTGGAGCTGCCGAAGAGCGGCTACGCGACGAGCTGGGAGGAGGCGCGGGCCATCGCCAAGGAGATCGGCTTCCCGATCATCATCCGCCCGAGCTTCACCATGGGCGGCGAGGGCGGCGGCGTCGCCTACAACCTCGAGGAGTTCGAGCCGCTCGCGCGGCGCGCCCTCACCCTCTCGCCCACGCACACGATCCTCTGCGAGGAGTCGATCATCGGGTGGAAGGAGTACGAGCTCGAGGTGATGCGCGACAAGCACGACAACGTCGTGATCATCTGCTCGATCGAGAACTTCGACCCGATGGGCGTCCACACGGGCGACTCGATCACCGTCGCCCCCGCGCAGACGCTGACCGACAAGGAGTACCAGCGGATGCGCGACGCCGCGGTCCGCATCATCCGCGAGATCGGCGTCGAGACCGGCGGCTCGAACATCCAGTTCGGCGTGGACCCGAAGAACGGCCGGATGGTCGTCATCGAGATGAACCCGCGCGTGTCGCGCTCGTCCGCCCTCGCCTCGAAGGCGACCGGCTTCCCGATCGCGAAGATCGCCGCCAAGCTCGCGGTCGGGTACACGCTCGACGAGATCCAGAACGACATCACCCGGTACACCCCCGCGTCGTTCGAGCCGACGATCGACTACGTGGTCACGAAGATCCCGCGCTTCGCCTTCGAGAAGTTCCGGGGCGCGGACGACACGCTCACCACGCAGATGAAGTCGGTCGGCGAGGTGATGGCGATGGGCCGGACGTTCCAGGAGAGCGTCCAGAAGGCGATCCGGGGGCTGGAGATCGACCGGGCCGGGTTCGACTCGCCGCTCGGGAAGCGGCCCGGCGACCCGTACACGCAGGCGGAGCTCGATCACCTCCGCGCCGAGGTCCGGGTGCCGCGGGCGCTCCGGCTGTTCTGGGTCGGCGAGGCCTTCCGCGCCGGGCTCGGCGTGGACGAGGTGTACCAGCTCACCGCGATCGATCCCTGGTTCCTCCGGGAGATCGAGGAGATCGTCCGGACGGAGGCGCGGATCGCGAAGGAGGGGCTCCCGCGCGACGCGGCGGCGCTCCGCGCCGTCAAGGCGATGGGGTTCTCGGACAAGCGCCTCGCCCGCCTCACCCGCACGACCGAGAAGGCCGTGCGGGACCAGCGCTGGGCCGCGGGCGTGCGCCCGGTGTTCAAGCGGGTGGACACCTGCGCGGCCGAGTTCGAGGCCTACACGCCGTACCTCTACTCGACGTACGAGGAGGAGTGCGAGGCCCAGCCCACCGACCGCCCGAAGGTGATGATCCTCGGTGGGGGCCCGAACCGGATCGGCCAGGGCATCGAGTTCGACTACTGCTGCGTGCACGCGTCGTTCGCGCTGGCGAAGGCCGGGTTCGAGACCATCATGGTCAACTGCAACCCGGAGACGGTGTCCACCGACTACGACACCTCCGACCGCCTCTACTTCGAGCCGCTCACGCTCGAGGACGTGCTGGAGGTCGTCCACAAGGAGAAGCCGAAGGGGCTCATCGTGCAGTACGGCGGCCAGACGCCGCTCAAGCTCGCGGTGCCGCTGCACGAGCTGGGCGTGCCGATCTTCGGGACCTCGCCGGACGC
The DNA here is from genome assembly GCA_023428085.1 of Pseudomonadota bacterium. GTDB lineage: Bacteria > Myxococcota > Myxococcia > Myxococcales > Anaeromyxobacteraceae > Anaeromyxobacter. The sequence continues at coordinate 14,145 of JAEYZK010000203.1, read as the reverse complement.
GATCGACCGCGCCGAGGATCGCGAGCGGTTCGCCGCGCTCATCGAGAAGCTCGGCCTGAAGCAGCCGCGGAACGGCGTCGCCCGCAGCGCCGAGGAGGCGTTCGCGGTGGCCCGGAGGATCGGCTACCCGGCCATGGTCCGGCCCTCGTACGTGCTCGGCGGGCGGGCGATGGAGGTGGTCTACGACGACCGCGATCTCGAGACGTACCTCCGCGACGCGGTGCAGGCCTCCAACGAGCGCCCGGTGCTGATCGACCGCTTCCTCCGCGACGCGGCCGAGGTGGACGTGGACGTCGTCTCCGACGGCAAGGACGTCGCCATCGGCGGCGTGATGGAGCACATCGAGGAGGCCGGCATCCACTCCGGCGACTCGGCGTGCTCGCTCCCGCCGCACTCGCTCGCGCCCGACGTCGTGGCGGAGATCGAGCGCCAGTCGATCGCGATGGCGAAGGAGCTCGGCGTCGTCGGCCTCATGAACGTCCAGTTCGCGATCCAGGGGAAGGACATCTACGTCCTCGAGGTGAACCCGCGGGCGAGCCGAACGGTCCCGTTCGTGGGCAAGGCGACGGGCCTCCCGCTCGCCAAGGCGGGCGCGCTCTGCATGGTGGGCAAGACGCTCGTCGAGGCGGGCGCGGTCGGCGGCCCCGTGCTCCGGCACACCTCGGTGAAGGAGGCGGTGTTCCCCTTCGCCCGCTTCCGCGGGGTGGACACGGTCCTCGGGCCCGAGATGAAGTCGACGGGCGAGGTCATGGGCGTCGCCCCGGACTTCGCGACGGCGTTCCTCAAGGCGCAGGCGGCGGCGGGGAACACGCTGCCCGCGGGCGGCCCGGGCAAGCGCGCGTTCGTCTCGGTGAAGGACGCCGACAAGGAGGCGGTGGTGGACATCGCCCGCCGCCTCGTGCGGCTCGGGTTCGAGGTGCTCGCCACCGCCGGCACGAGCGCGTTCCTCGGCAAGCAAGGGATCCCCACGACGCTGGTGAAGAAGGTCCAGGAGGGACGCCCGTCGATCGTGGACCGGATCATCGACGGCGACGTCCACTTCGTCGTCAACACGACGGCGGGCAAGCAGGAGATCGCCGACAGCTACTCGATCCGCCGCGAGACGCTCATGAAGCGGCTGCCGTACGTGACGACCCTGACGGGGGCGCGCGCGGCGGTGGGGGCGATGGAGGCGGCGCGGGGAGGGGACCCGATTGTCCGGTCGATCCAGGAGTATCACGCCGACGGACGTTGACTTTCGCCCCCCGGGCGCTCTAGTCATTGAGGCAATTGGCGCGGCCGCCCGGATCCCCGGGCCGGCCGCCCTGTTTTTGTGGCGCAGGGGCGCCGCGGTAGCACGAAGGGTTCACCGAGAAGGGAAGGCACAATGTCCGAGCGCGTGCCCATGACGAAGAGCGGCCTCCTCCGGCTCAAGCAGGAGCTGAAGCGGCTCAAGGCGGTCGAGCGGCCGAAGATCGTCCGCGAGATCGCGGAGGCGCGCGCGCACGGGGATCTGTCCGAGAACGCCGAGTACCACGCCGCCAAGGAGAAGCAGGGTCACATCGAGGGCCGCATCCTCCAGGTCGAGCACTGGATCGCGAGCGCCGAGGTCATCGACGTGACCAAGCACGCCGGCGATCGGGTGGTGTTCGGCGCCACCGTGCACCTCGAGGACGCGGACTCCGGCGACGAGGCGCGGTACCGGATCGTCGGCGAGCTCGAGGCCGACCTGAAGCAGGGGAAGATCTCGGTGACGAGCCCGATCGCCCGCGCGCTCATCGGTCGGAGCGAAGGCGACACCGTGGTCGTGCGCACGCCGGGCGGACAGAAGGAGTACGAGATCCAGTCGATCGACTTCGTCGAGGAGGAGCTGCCCCCCGAGGTCGAGTCGGACGTCGGACCGGGGGCGTAGGATCGCCCCCATGCCGTGCCGGGTCGGCGCGAGCGGCGCGCAGACCCGGGGCGGGGAGGCTCACGCAGCGTGCAGCGCGGGGGTGAGAGACCGCCGGGACCGCCGGCCCGGACGACGGGGCCCACGGACCTGGGGGCCGCCGCGCGTGCGCTCGAGGCCCTGCTCCCGCCGCTCCGCTTCGCGGTGAAGGACGGGTTCGCCGGGGCCGACCGGCTCAAGGCGTTCGGGGAGACCGTGCGCGGCGCGGTCGCCCGCGCGCGCGCGTTCGGCGCGGCCGACTCGCCCGCGCTCCGAGAGCTCCAGGAGCTCGCCGGCGACTTCGACGCCGCCCCCGGACCGGCGCGGCGTCGTGCGCTCGCCCGGATGGCGGCGCTGCTCGGCGCCCTCATCCCGATCCCGGAGGAGCTGCGGGGGGTGGCGGCGCGGGCGCGGATCGCGCGCAGCACGCCCGCAGCGCCACACAGGCCCGCGCCCGTGTCGGGCTCGGGACCTCCGGCGCAATCGATCCCCGCGAGCAGCGCGGAGCGCCGCCGCCTCCTCCAGACCCGCCTCGCCGACCTGCCGCGCGCGCACCCCGCGCCGCGCGCGCTGCTCGAGGAGCGCGGCCGCGCGACGGTCGAGGCCGCGCTCGAGTTCTGGCCCAAGGCCTACCAGGACCGCACCACGCTCCGGTCCCTCCGCGACCTCCGGCTGGGCGACGAGGCGAGCGTGCTCGCGAAGGTCGTCGCCACGCGCACGCAGCGCATGCGGAACGGCCGGCCGCTCCTCAAGGTCACCCTCGCGGACGGGGAGGGCGGCGCCGTGGGGGCGGCGCTCGAGCTCGTCTTCTTCAACCCGCCGCCGTGGCGGCTCAAGAGCTTCGCGCAGGGCGACTCGCTCCTCGCGTCGGGCAAGATCACCGAGGGGTTCGGCGGGCGGCGGCAGATGAGCCAGCCGGAGGTGGAGAAGGTCCAGCCCGGGGACTCGGCGAGCTTCGGGCGGATCGTCCCCTTCTACGTCGGCCCGGCCGATCACCAGCACCCCGCGCTGCGCAAGCTCATGAAGCGGCTCTGCGACGAGCTCGCGCCCCTCGCGCCCGACGAGCTCCCGCCCGCGGTGCGCGCGCGGCGGGGCCTGCTCGGGCGCGGCGAGGCCCTGCAGCAGGTCCACTTCCCGCCGCCCGGGACCGACCCGGTCCAGGCGGGGGCGCGCGCGAGCCCCGCGTTCCGGCGGCTCATCTTCGAGGAGCTCTTCTTCCTCCAGCTCGTCCTCGCGCGGCGGCGCCAGGGCGTGCGCGCCGCGGAGGGCATCGCCTTCGACGCCTCGCCGGCGGCGCGCGCCCGGGCCGTGGCGATGCTGCCGTTCGCGCTCACGCGCGCGCAGGAGCGGGTGCTCTCGGAGATCGCGCACGACATGGGCCGCCCCGAGCCCATGAACCGGCTCCTCCAGGGCGACGTGGGGAGCGGGAAGACGGCCGTGGCCTTCGCCGCGATGATGCTCGCCGTGCGGTCGGGGTGGCAGGCGGCGCTCATGGTCCCGACCGAGATCCTCGCCGAGCAGCACGCGCGCACGCTCTCCGGCTGGCTCGCGGGCTCCGGCGTGGAGGTGGCGCGGGTCGTCGCCGCCGCGCGCGGGAAGGAGCAGCGCGAGGCGCGGGCGGCGGTCGCGGCGGGGCGCGCGCGGATCGCGGTCGGGACGCACGCGCTGCTCGAGGAGGAGGTCGGGTTCGAGCAGCTCGGGCTCGTGGTGGTGGACGAGCAGCACCGGTTCGGCGTGCTCCAGCGGGCGCGGCTCATCGGGAAGGGGCGGCGGCCCGACGTGCTCGTCATGACGGCGACCCCCATCCCGCGCACGCTCGCGCTCGCCTTCTACGGCGACCTCGACCACTCGAAGATCGACGAGCTCCCGCCCGGTCGGACCCCCGTGGCGACCCGGCTGTACGGCGACTCGCAGCGGAAGGCGGCCTACGACGTCGCCCGCAAGGAGCTCGAGCGCGGGCGGCAGGCGTACGTCGTCTACCCGCTCGTCGAGGAGAGCGAGAAGAGCGACCTCGCCGACGCGACGAGCGGCGCCACGGAGCTCGCGCGCGTCTTCGCCGGGCGGACGGTGGGCCTGCTCCACGGCCGGATGAAGGCGGAGGAGAAGCGCGCGGTCATGGACCGGTTCCGCGCGGGGGAGCTCGACGTCCTCGTCGCGACCACCGTGATCGAGGTCGGGGTGGACGTCCCCAACGCGACGGTGATGATCGTCGAGCACGCCGAGCGGTTCGGGCTCTCGCAGCTCCACCAGCTCCGCGGGCGCGTGGGCCGCGGCGCCGCGAAGAGCCACTGCCTGCTCATCGCGCACTTCCGGCGCGCCGGCGACGACGCGCGGGAGCGGCTCCGGGCGATGGAGGAGACGCAGGACGGCTTCGAGCTCGCCCGCGTGGACCTCCGGATCCGCGGCCCCGGGGAGCTCGTCGGCACCCAGCAGTCCGGGCAGCGGCTCCTCGAGGTGGCGGACCTGTACCGGGACGAGGCGATCCTGGAGGAGGCCCGCGAGGAGGCCCGGGCGCTCGTCGAGGCGGATCCCGCCCTCGAGCGGCCCGAGCACGCCGCCGCGCGCGAGGCGCTCGCCGAGCGCTGGGCGGGCCGGCTCTCGATCGCGCAGGTCGGGTGACGGCGGCGCCGCGCCCCGTGCGCGCGCCCGCGCCCGAGCCCGGCGCGGCCTCCCGGGTTACGATGTCGCCGTGAGCGCCGCGCTCGCCCTCCGCCTCGAAGGCATGGGCATCCAGTCCTCCCGCGTGCTCGAGGCCGTGGCCAGGCTCGACCGCGCCCGCTTCCTGCCCCCGGAGCGGCGGGGCGAGGCCGACGGCGACTGGCCGATCCCGATCGGCTTCGGCCAGACGAACTCGCAGCCGTTCATCGTCGCGTACATGACCGAGCGCCTCGGGCTCTCCGGCGACGAGCGGGTGCTCGAGCTCGGGACCGGGTCCGGCTACCAGACGGCCCTGCTCGCCGCGCTCGCGCGCGAGGTCTACTCGATCGAGATCGTCCCGGAGCTCGCGGGCGGTGCCCGCGCGCTGCTCCTCGGCGCGCTCGGCCTGCGGAACGTCCACCTCCGCGAGGGCGACGGCGCGCGGGGCTGGCCCGAGGAGGCGCCCTTCGATCGCGTCCTCGTCGGCGCGGCGGCGCCCGAGGTCCCGCCGGCGCTCCTCGCCCAGCTCGCCCCGGGCGGCCGCATGATCCTCCCCGTCGGCCCCCACGCCGCGAGCCAGGTGCTGCGGGTCGTCGATCGGCGCGAGGACGGGAGGTATGCCGAGGTGGACGTGCTCGGGGTGCGATTCGTGCCCCTGACGCACGGCGCGCCCGCGGCGGGGTAGACTCGCCTCCGCTCGCCCCGCCGTCGCAGGGGCGGGAGGAGGCTCGATGGTCGTCTGTCCGCTCTGCGAGCACCCACAGGCTGGTGGCACCGAGTGCGAGGTGTGCGGGGCCCGGTTGCCCGGCGGCCGGGCGATCGAGGGCGTGGTCGCGCCGCCGCCGCTGGAGGGGCTCGAGCCGACGCTGGCGCCGCCCGCCGGCGACGCGCCGGCCGACGCCGTCCCCGGCCTCGAGGTGAACGCCCACGCGCCGGTCGAGGCGGCCTGGGCCGACCCCATCCCGGACCTCGAGCCCACGCCCGCGGCCCCGGTGGACGTCTCCGTCGCGCCGCTGGACGGCCTGGACCGGGGCATGGACGGGCTCCCGTCGGACGGCCCGACCCCGCTCCCGGCCCTCATGATCTGCCGGTACTGCCGGACCGAGGCCGCGCCGGGAGAGCGGATCTGCGGGCGCTGCGGGATGCGGCTCCCGGCGGTCGCGCTCGTGCAGCCTCCCGCGGCCGAGGAGTCGCTCCGGCTGTGCACGTGCGGCGTCCCGGTCCAGGGCCCGCGGTGCCCTGCCTGCGGCGCGCGAACGCCGAGCGAGTGAACGGCGCCCCTGCGGCGCACGATGCCCTTGCCACGCGCCTCCGCGCCCGGCAAATTGGCCCGCTCCTATGGACCACGTCGCCCAGACCCCGTTCTCGTCCTGGTTCCGCTGCGCCGAAGGCTGCGACTTCCGGGCGGCGCTGACCGAGGTCGTCTACCAGTGCCCGCGGTGCGACGGCCTCCTCGAGGTCGAGCACGACCTCGCCGCGCTGCGCCAGCGCTCCGCCGCCGAGTGGAAGGGGCTGTTCGAGGGCCGGTACCGCGGCGGCGCCTGGCCCCACGGCTCGGGCGTGTGGGGCAAGAAGGAGTGGGTGTACCCGGAGCTCGCCCTCGAGAACGTCGTCTCGATGGGCGAGGGGGCGAGCCCCCTCCTGCGCGTCGACCGGTACGCGCGCGCGCTCGGCCTCGCGGAGGTCTGGGTGAAGCAGTGCGGCGTCACCCACACCGGCTCGTTCAAGGACCTCGGCATGACGGTGCTCGTCTCCGCCGTGAAGGAGATGCAGGCGCGCGGCGCGGCCGTGCGCGCGGTGGCGTGCGCGTCCACGGGCGACACCTCGGCGGCGCTCGCCGCCTACTGCGCCGCGGCGGGCATCCCGAGCGTGGTGCTCCTCCCGCGCGGGAAGATCTCCACCGCGCAGCTCGTCCAGCCGATCTCGAACGGCGCGCTGGTGCTGGAGCTCGACACCGACTTCGACGGCTGCATGAAGGTGGTGAAGGAGCTCTCGCACACGAAGGACATCTACCTCGCGAACTCGATGAACTCGCTCCGCATCGAGGGGCAGAAGACCGCCTCGATCGAGATCGCCCAGCAGCTCGGGTGGCGCGCGCCGGACTGGATCGTCATCCCCGGCGGGAACCTCGGGAACTCGAGCGCCGTCGGCAAGGGGTTCCAGCTCCTCAAGGACCTCGGGCTCGTGGACCGGCTCCCGCGCCTCGTCGTGGCGCAGGCCGAGAACGCGAACCCGCTCTGGCGCTCCACCACCGGGGCCGGGAAGAAGCCCACCCCGGCGGTGCAGGTCGAGGCGGTTCCCGCGAAGAAGACGCTCGCGAGCGCGATCCAGATCGGCGCGCCGGTCTCGGCGAAGCGCGCGCTGCGCGCGCTGGAGGCCATGGACGGGATCGTCGAGCAGGCCAGCGAGCAGGAGCTCGCGGACGCCGGCGCCCGCGCGGACCGCGCCGGCCTCTTCACCTGCCCGCACACGGCGGTCGCGCTGGCCGCGCTCGAGAAGCTCGCGGCGCGCGGCGTGGTGAAGAAGGACGAGCAGGTGGTGGTCGTCTCCACCGCCCACGGCCTCAAGTTCTCCGACTTCAAGACCGGCTATCATGACGGCACGCTGCCGGGGATCGCCTCGCCCCTGCGGAACCCGGGGGTGAAGCTCCCGGCCTCGCTGGGGGCGGTGCAGGACGCGATCTCGGCCCGGTTCGGCCGAGGCTGAGGGAGACGCGGGCGGCACCATGCGCGAACCTGGACGAGAGGAGCGGGACGAGACCCCGCAGGCGTGGCAAGGGGAGGGCGATCCCGCGCTCCGCGCGGAGCACGACGCGGTCGCGCAGCGGCTCGCGGCGCGGCGGTCGGTCGAGGCGCTCCGGTGGGCCGCGACCTACGGCTTCCTCGCGCTCGTCTCCTTCGGCCTGTCCTGGGGGCTGACCTGGGACCGCTACGGGAAGACCCCGACGCGCCACGCGCTCGCCCACACCGACCTCTACCGCTTCGGCGCGCTGCTCACCTTCGTCGCCTGCGTGGCGCTGGTCGTGCTCTGCGGCGTGACGGTCGCGCGCTGGCGGCGGCTCGCCCGCGAGGAGGATCGGATGTTCGAGCGGCTGCGCGCGCTCCGCCGGGCGCTGGGGATCGACCCGTGACCGCGGCCCGCGCGAGGGGGCCGAGGTCGTCCGGCCGGGCGCCGCGCGCGGGGCGCTTCGTGGTGCTGGAGGGGCTCGACGGCGCGGGGACCACCACGCAGGCGCGGCTCCTCTGCGAGGCGCTGCGCGCCGCCGGGGGGCGCGTGCACGGGACGGCCGAACCCTCGGGCGGACCGGCGGGCGCGCTCGTCCGGCAGATCCTGACCCGGCGGGTGTCGGCGCCGGGCGCGGGCTTCGACCCCGCGGCGCTCGCCCTCCTGTTCGCCGCCGACCGGCTCGACCACGTCGCCGCCGAGATCGCGCCCAAGCTGCGCGCGGGGGTGGACGTCGTCTCCGATCGCTTCACCCTCTCGTCGCTCGCGTACCAGGGGGTCACCACGGGGGACATGGAGTGGGTGGACGCGCTGAACGCGCGCGCCGCCGTGCCCGACCTCACGGTCTTCCTCCGCGTGCGCGCGGACGTGGCGTTCCGGCGCCGGCAGGCGGCGACGGTCGATCGCGAGATCTTCGAGGTGGGGCCGTTCCAGCGCAAGGTCGCGGCGAGCTACGATCGCGCCATCGCCCGGCTGCGCGCGCAGGGCCAGCGCCTCGTGGAGGTGGACGGCGAGGCGCCCGTCGCCGCCGTCGCCGCCGCCGTCCTCGCCGAGGTGGAGAAGCTCTCCCCGGCCGCGGGGGGCCGCCCGCCGCCGCGACGGCTCCGCGGGGGGAGCCTGCGGTGAGCGATCCGTCCGCCGCGCTGATCGTCGTCGGGAACGAGGTCCTCTCGGCGAAGGTGCGCGACGAGAACGGGCCCTGGGCGGCGCGGCGGCTGCGGGAGCTCGGGGTCCGGCTGCGCGCGATCCACGTGGTGCCGGACCGGATCGACGACATCGCCGCGGCGCTCGCCGCGCGTGCCCGGGTGGACTGGGTGTTCACGTCGGGCGGGATCGGGCCGACGCACGACGACGTCACGGTGGCGGCCGTCGCCGCGGCCCTCGGCCGCCCCGTCGTCCGGCTCCCCGCGCTCGCGGCGACGATCCGGGAGCTCCACCGGCGACACCACGGCGTCGATCCGCCCGAGGTGGCCCTGCGGATGGCCGACGTCCCGGAGGGGACGCGCCTGCTCGGCGATCCCGCGTACCCGACGCTCGCGGTCGAGAACGTCCTGATGCTGCCCGGGCCGCCGCGGTTCTTCCGGCACCAGCTCGACGCCGTCGCGCCGCTCCTGCAGGCGGCGCCCTTCCGGCTGGCGGTGATCTACCTGTCCGTCGGCGAGGAGCGGTTCGCGGAGGAGCTCGCCGCGCTCGCGCGCGCCCACGCCGGCGTGGAGATCGGGAGCTACCCGCGGTTCGACGCGGAGGCGGACCACCGCGTGCGGGTGACCGTCGAGGCGCGCGACGCGGCGGCGGTCGCGGCCGCGCTGCGCGCGCTCCTCGCCGCGTTGCCCGCGGAGTGGGTGCTGCGGGTCGAGGAGCCGTAGCCCTCCCGCCGCGGGGCGGGAGGGGCTGGCACCTCACCGGCCGCCGAACACCACGTACCGGCTGTTCCCCGAGTCGGTCACGACGAGCGCGTCCTCCGTCACGAGCACGCCCGCCGGGATGGACAGCGTCTCGCCCGTCGGGGACGCGTCCGGCGCTCCGTCCTGGTCGGCGTCGTTGGGCGCGGCGTGCACGAAGTCGGCCTGGCCGAGGACGACGTCCGGCAGGGCGCCGGAGCTCGACGGGAGGGAGTTCCAGACGAGGACGCGGTGGTTCAGCTGATCGACCACGAAGAGCTGGTTGCCGTTGGAGGTCAGCGCGACCGGCTCGCGGAGCCCTGCGCGCGTGCTCGCGAGCTCCGCGAGGGTGAAGGAGGCTTGCCCCAGGACGAGGTCGGCGGGGGCGAACGACGCGTCGGGGAACGTGCTCCAGCCCAGGATGCGGTGGTTCCGGGTGTCCGCGACGAGCAGACGGGTGCCGTCGCTCCAGACGTCGGTGGGCCAGAACAGCGAGCGCTCGGAGCGCTCCCCGTGATTCGGTTCGCAGGACGTGAAGCCCGGCTGTCCGAGGACGAGATCGGCAGGAGTGCCGGACACGGTCGGGATCTGGTTCCAGACGAGGACCCGGTTGTGCCCTCGATCGGCCACGATGAGGCGGGTGCCCACCACGGCGAACGACTCCGGGCGGAGCAGCGCGTCGGCCGTGCAGGCGCCGCTCCCGGCGGCGTCGACGGAGGGAGCGCCGACCGCGACCGCGGCCGCGGCGCCGAAGTCCTCGGGGACGGCATCGAAGACGAGGATCCGGTTGTTGGCGTACTCCGCCACGAACAGCTTGCCGTCCGCGATCCGGATCGTCTCGGGCTCTCCGAGCCCGCCGGCTGCGGTGGAGGCTGCGCCGCTGGCGAGGTCGCGCTGGCCGAGCGCGAAGCGGGCGGGGGCGCCGTCCACCGCCGGGACGCCGTCGAAGACGAGCACCCGGTTCCGCCCAGAGTCGGGGAGGAACAACGCCGCGCCGTCCCACCCCGCGGAGCCGAAGGGGGAGCAGACGTCGCTCGCGGTGATCGGGCCGCACGGCTCGGGGGCAGCGGCGGTGGGATCGGGCTGCCCGATCACCCGCGCGGCGGCCTGGAACGGGTCCAGCGTGAGGAACGGGTAGATGACGTGGGTGGTGGCGGCCGCCGCGCCTTGCGGGGCCAGGACGGAGGCGACGACGGCGTTGGCGCCATCGTCGAGCCGCACCTCGGCCGTGAAGGAGCCGTCGCCCGCGACGCTGGCGGGCACCGGCGTCCCGCCGTTCACGGCCACGAGCACGGAGGGATCCGTCGCGCGCTCGACCGCGCCGCGGACGAGGACGGTCCGGCTGCCGAAGACGTACTGGCCCTCCGGCGGCCACTCGATCGCGACCGTCGGGGGCGGCAGCTCCTCGTAGGTCACGCGGACCGTGGAGGAGACCGACTCGTCGCCGGCCACCGCCCTCGCCACGATCACGTTGTCGCCGTCCGCGAGCTCGACCGCAGCGCTGAACTCGCCGCCGACGACCGTCGCCGCCACGGCCGCGCCCCCGTTGACCGTCACGACGACCGCCGCGCCCTCCCGGCCGGAGATCCTGCCCCGCACCACCTGCGCGCGGCCGCCGGTCACCGAGGCTCCGGCCGCGGGGGACGTCACCGCGATCTCGAACGACGGCTGGGTGGACTGCTCGTACGTGACCCGGCGCGAGGCCCGGCCGTACAGGGGGCCGGCGCGGACCGCGACCTGGATGAGGTTGTCACCGTCGGTGAGCCTGACCAGGACGCGGAAGCGCCCGCGGGAGACGGGGGCGTACGCGGCCGGGCCTCCGTTCACGCTCACGGAGACGTACGGCCGCCACCAGCGCGCACCCGCCGCGGTGCCGGAGACCGCGATCGTCCGCTCCCCGGAGACGCGCTGTCCCTCGACGGGACCCGTGATGGCGACGAAGAGCAGGGGGCACGCCACCGCGATCCCGGCTGCGAGCGAGAGGATGGCGGCGGCGGAGAGGAGGACGAGGCGGGCGCGCTTCATGGTGACCTCCGGCTGTGCTCCGCGAACGTTAGGATCGTTCTTCGTGACCCGTCCACGAGGGACAGCGACCGACAGTGAAAGGAGCTGTGGGTGGCGCGCCGCGGCGTCGGGGTGCGGGGACGGCCCGGGTGAGGGTGGGGCACGCGCGGCCTGCACACGCGGTGGACCCGTAACCATCGGTTCCCTGGAGCATCGGAGACCTCGGGCCGGCGGGATCGGCCTCCCGAGGTGGAGCACATGCATCTCCGACACGTCGTGGTGATCGCCGCGTCCGCCGTGCTCGCCGGCCCCGTCTGGGCCGCCGGCGGTGGCGGGGGTGGCGGGGGTGGGGGCAGCGGGAGCAGCGGGGGTCCGCCGCCCGGCGCCAGGTCCGCCGAGCTCTCGAGGGCGGAGCGGCTCATCGACCAGGAGAGGTGGGACGAGGCGGTCGAGGCGCTGACGAAGGAGGCGGAGCGCGACCGATCGAACGCCGACGTCTTCAACTGGCTCGGCTACGCGGAGCGGAACCGCGGGAACACCGACGCGGCGTTCGCGCACTACGCGCGCGCGCTCGCGCTCGACCCGAAGCACCGCGGCGCCCACGAGTACGTCGGCGAGGCGTACCTCCTGGTCGGCGACGTCGCGAAGGCCAAGGAGCACCTCGCGCGGCTCGCGAAGCTCTGCCGCGCGCGCTGCGAGGAGTACAGGGACCTGAAGGAGCACGTGGAGGAGTACGAGGCGCGGCACGCGAGCGGGGGCTGACGCCGCCGGTGCCCGTCCCGCCCGACGCGCCGGGTCCCCTCGTCACGCGATCGCGACGCGCAGCCGCTGCCGCAGGGTGAGGTGGGCGTCGCTCGCCGCGAAGGAGAGCAGCGCCAGCGCCTCGGGGCGCGCGCGGAGCGCGACGAGGCGATCGCCCGGGGCGGGCTTCCGCCCGCCGTCGTCGCGCAGCAGGAGGTCGAGCGCGGTGGGGACGTCGCCGCCGAGGGCGAGGCCCGCCCGATCGGCGGTGGCCGCGGCGGCGGTGCGCCACGCGGAGAGGTCCGGCGGCGGGCGGAGGTGGGCCAGGGCGCGGGCCGGCTCCTCCAGCGCGCGGCGCGTGCGGCGGGAGACGGCCTTCTCCAGGCGGCGCGAGAGCTCGTCCCCGGGCGCGCCGAGCCCGGCGTAGTGCGGGACGACGAGGCGCACGGCGGCGCCGATGGCGTCGGGGAGCTGCTCGGGGAAGGCCTCGGCGAGCGCGCTGCGCGTCCGCAGCCGGGCCGCCACCCGGCCCAGCATGAACCGCTGCTCCCGCACGGTGGAGCGGTGCGCGAGGTCGGCGCCGACGCGGACGGCGGCGGGCACGCCCGGCTCGACCGTGAGCCGGCCGAGCGGGGCGGCGTAGAGCTCGTGGTCGCCTGCGCCGAGCGCGCGGGCGAGCTCCAGCAGCATCCGGCGGAAGGGGTGATCGGCGCGGACCGGCGCGCCGCGGGTCTCGCGCGGATCGGTGAGCACGGTCGCGAGGGCGTCTCCCGCGATCGCCACCACCTCGGCGAGGGCCCCGCGGTCCCCCGGCGAGCGGAGGAGCTCGAAGTCGGCCGCGGAGAGCACCGGCGGGGCGGAGAACGTCTGCCGGTCGCCCTCGAGCAGGAGCTGCTCCGCCCCCGGCCCGGGGATCGCCGCCCCGAGCCAGCGGAGCACGGTCGCGGCGACGTAGGCGCCGTCGTGCACCCGCGTGCGCGTGAAGATCCGGTAGAGCGCGTTCCAGCTCCCGATCCGGCCCGGATCGCGCGCGAGCAGCCGCCGGTGCTGCTCCAGGGAGAGCGCGGGGTGGGGGTCCTCCGCGACGTCGGCGAGCGCGGCGCGGACGTCGTCGCGCTCGGGGTCGAGCTCGAGCGCCGTGCGGAGGTGGTCGATCGCCTGGGCGCGGCTCCCGGGCGTGGCGGCCATGAGGCGCGCCGCCTCGAGGTGCGCGTCGCCGCGGAGCGTCGCGTCCCGGGAGCCCTCGGCGGCGGCGTCCAGCGCGGCGGCGAGCTCCTGCGGATCGCCGCGCCGCCGCTCGAGCTCGACCTGGAGCTGGAACGCGCCGGGGTGGCCGGGATCGAGGTCGAGCAGGCGCCGGCAGCTCGCGCTGGCGGCGTCGTGCTCTCCGAGCTCGGCCTCGAGCGTGGCGAGGGCGTACCCGTGCTCCAGCAGCGCCTCGCGCGGGAGCCCCGGCACGGCGGTCAGGCGGCGGAGCGCGGCGAGGGCGGACGGCAGCCGGCCCGCGGCGCGGTGCAGGCGCGAGATGCGCGCGAGGGCCTCGGCGCTCTCGGGGGCGAGCGCGAGCGCCGCCTCGGCGTGCCGGAGGGCGGCGTCGCGATCGAGCAGCTTCTCCTCGCAGAGCGCCGCCGCCGCGAGGTGGAGCGGAACCTGCGTCGCGGGCTCGCCGCCGAGCGCGAGGCACCGCTCGAGGTCGTCGAACGCGAGGGAGGCCTGGCCGGACTGCGACCGCAGCCGGGCCCGGAGCTCGAGCGCCGCCGCGAGGTCCGGGCGCCGGACGAGGGCCTCGTCGAGGTACCCGAGCGCGGTCGCGCGGTCCTCGTGCGCCTCCTGCGCGGCGCGCGCCGCGGCGAGCCAGGCCTCGGCGGCGCGGGCGGGATCCTGCTCCGCCCGGCCCCGCGCGGCGTGCACCTCGGCGAGCTGGGCCCGCCCGTGCTCGGCGAGCAGCGCCTCGATCCGGGTCAGCGCGACGGGATCGGACGGGTCGCGCTCCAGCGCCGACCGGTAGTCGAGGACCGCGCCCTCGACGTCGCCGAACCACTGCTCGGCGATCGCGCCCGCCTCGCGCCAGGCGGCGGCGGCCTCGTGCGCGTCGAGGAGGGTGCCGCCCTCGGCCTGCAGCGTCGCGCGGACGGCGCCCCAGTCGCGCCGCTGCGCGAACAGGTTGCGCGCGTTGCGCAGCGCGGGCAGGTGGGCCGGGTTCGCGGCGAGCGCGGCCTGGTAGGCGCCGAGGGCGCGCTCGGGCTCGCC
>JAEYZK010000109.1 GCA_023428085.1 Pseudomonadota bacterium | reverse complement strand
GCGCGGCGCCGCGCCACGAATCCCTTGGGTCCCGGCGGACGGAGGAGCGGCGCAGCCGTCGCGCCGCCGCGCCTGCGTCCGGCGACGACCGGGGCGCGGACCGCCCGACCGGCGGCGTGAAGGGCGGGCACGGGTCCGTCTCCGGCCGGCACGCGGGTGAACGCCGCGCACGTCGTGAAGGACCGGCACACCCCACCTCGCCGCGCGCGCACGGCGACCGAGCGTGAATGGCCCGCCGGCGCGCGCCGTCTCCAGGGCATGACGACGACCGACCGGAAGCCGAGAGCGCTCCTCCTCGCCGGAGACCGCGAGGCCCTGTCCTCCCTCGCCGCGGCGTTCCAGCGGCGCGGCTTCGACGTCGTCGCAGGCTCGGACGGCGCCGCCGGCGTGGAGCTCCTGCTCGAGCACCTCCTCTCGCTCGACGTGCTCGTCGCGGACCTCGACCTCCCCGGCCGCGGCGGCGCCTCGCTGCTCGAGCTCGTGCGCGTCGCGGGCGGCGAGCGCGAGCTCGCGTTCGTCCTCCGGTGCAGGGAGCTGTCGCCGCGCGCCGGGGAGCGGCTCCGCGCGCTGGGCGCGGACGCGCTGGTCCGCGCCACCGACGCGCCCGCGGCGATCGCCGCCGTGGCGGACGAGGCGATCTGGGCGCGCCAGCCGTACGCGATCGCGGCCGCCGCCTGAGGGAGGCGCCCGCCCCGGCCCCCACCGAGGCGAGCGGTGCCGGCGCGCCCGCGCAACGATCCCCGCATGCGCGCCTTCCAGGACTCGATCCCGCACAACCACTGCTGGGGCTGCGGCACCCTCAACCCGCACGGGCTCCGGATCAAGAGCTACTGGGAAGGGGAGGACGCCGTGTGCCGCCTGCAGCCGCCGCCGCAGTTCATGGCCGGTCCGACGGACGTGCTGTACGGCGGCTTCATCGCGGCGGTCTTCGACTGCCACTGCATCTGCACGGCGATCGCCCACGCGTACCGCGCGGCGGACCGGGAGCTCGGGTCCGACCCGCTCCTCTGGTCGGTGACGGCCTCGCTCCAGGTGGACTACCTCGCGCCGACGCCGATCGGCAGCCCGATCGAGCTCCGCGCCCGGCTCCGCGCGGCGAGCGGCCGGAAGCGCACCATCGCGTGCAGCCTCTGGTCGGAGGGCCAGGCGCGCGCGCGGGCCGAGGTGCTGGCGATCGAGGTGCCCGGGGCGAAGTGGCTGGGCGGCTGAGCGCGCCCGCCGCTCCTCGCCGCGCCCCGCCGCGGCTCGGAGAGGAACCGCGCCGCCCGCCGGCTCCTCGCCCGCACGGGGCCGGGCGCCCCGGACGTTCTCCCCGTCCCGACACGCTCCGCAAGGAAGCCGCGCCCGGCCTGCGCCGGTGCCGCTCCCCGACTACGAGTCCCATCGTCCACGCCGGGGCGGCGGGGATGACGACGGCATGACTTCCAGCGCGGAGCTCACGAACCAGGGTGCGGGGGGCGACCTCCACGAACGGACCGAGCAGGCCCTCCGCGCGAGCGAGCAGCGCCTGCGGCTCTTCATCGAGCACGTCCCCGCCTCCGTCGCCCTCCTGGATCGCGACATGCGCTACCTGGCGACGAGCCGCCGGTTCGCCACCGACTTCCGCGTCGCGGTCGATGGTCTCGTCGGCAGGAGCCACTACGAGGTGTTCCCGGACGTCCCGGACCGCTGGCGGGAGATCCACCGCCGCTGCCTCGCGGGCGCGGTGGAGTCCGCCGAGGAGGACCCGTTCCCGCGCGCCGACGGGACGCTCGACTGGGTCCGGTGGGAGATCCTGCCCTGGCGCACCGACGCGGGGGACATCGGCGGGATCATCATCTTCGCGGAGGTCATCACGGAGCGGAAGCGGTTCCAGGACGCGCTCAAGCAGAGCGAGGCGCTGCACCGCAAGCTCGCCGACGACCTGCGCGAGGCGGACCGCAGGAAGAACGAGTTCCTCGGCATGCTCTCGCACGAGCGGCGGAACCCGCTCGCGCCGATCCGGAACTCCCTCTACATCCTCGAGCGCGTCGATCCCGCGAGCGCGCAGGCGCTCCACGCCCGCGAGGTCGCGGTCCGCCAGGTCGGCCACCTCACGCGCCTCGTGGACGACCTCCTCGACGTGACGCGCGTCGCCCGCGGGAAGATCGAGCTCCGCCGCGCGGACCTCGACCTGGCCGCCCTCGCCCGCCGGTCCGCGGACGACCACCGCGCGCTGATCGCCGGGCGCGGCCTGGAGCTCCACGTCGAGCTCCCCGACGCGCCCGTCCCGGTGCACGGCGACGAGACGCGCCTCGCGCAGATCTTCGGCAACCTGCTCTCCAACGCCGCCAAGTTCACGCCCGCCGGCGGGCGCGTGACGCTCTCCCTCCGGGTGGAGGGAGGGCGCGCGCTCGTGCACGTCCACGACACGGGGCCCGGGATCGCCTCCGACGTCCTGCCCTCGCTCTTCCAGCCGTTCTCGCAGGGCCGGCAGACCCTGGCGCGGAGCGAGGGCGGCCTCGGCCTGGGGCTCGCGCTGGTCAAGGGCCTCGTGGCGCTGCACGGCGGCGAGGTCGGGTTCGCGAACGACCGCGGCGCCGACTTCACCGTGGCGCTCCCGCTCGCGCCGGGGCACGCGGCGCGCGGGCCCACGGCCGAGCGCCGGGGGGCCGGGGCCGCCGCGCCCGCCCGTCGCGTGCTCGTCGTGGACGACAACCGCGACGCGGCGGAGTCCCTGGCGGAGCTCGTGGCGATGCTCGGCCACGAGGTCGCGGTCGCGTACGACGGCCCGGGCGCCGTCGCGACCGCGCGCGCGCGCCCGTTCGACCTCGTCCTGTGCGACATCGGCCTCCCCGGGATGGACGGCTACGCGGTCGCGCGGCAGCTCCGCGCCGCGGGCGAGGGCGCGACCCTCGTCGCGCTGAGCGGCTACGCGCAGCCCGAGGACGTGGCGCGGGCGCTCGCGGCGGGGTTCGACGCGCACGTCGCGAAGCCGCCGGACCCCGATCGGCTCGCGAGCATCATCCAGTGCCCGGCCGGCCGCCGCGCGGCCGATCCGCCCGCGGCCACCGCGCCGTGACGCGCCCGGAGGGCTGGCCCGGCTATCCCCGCGTCCCCGCGCAGATCGCGGCGTACCGCCGGACCGCCGCGCCGAGCCCGAGCTCGAGCGCGTCCGCGATGAGCGCGTGACCGATCGACACCTCGTCCACGCCGGGCACCGCGTCGAGGAACGGCCCCAGGTTCTCGAGGTTGAGATCGTGGCCCGCGTTGACGCCGAGGCCGGCCGCCCGCGCGGCGCGGGCCGCGGCCGCGTACGTCCGGAGCGCGTCGGCCCGGCGCGCGCCGCCCGCGGCCGCGTAGGGCTCGGTGTAGAGCTCGATCCGGTCGGCCCCGATCGCGCGGGCGAGCGGCATCAGCTCCGGGATGGGATCGAGGAACAGGCTCACGCGGGCGCCGGCGGCGTGCAGGCGGCCGATGGCGTTCGCGAGCGCGGCGCGCGCGGCGCTCGGGAGCTCCGCGAGGTTCCAGCCGTGGTTGCTCGTGAACGCCTCGCGCGCGTCCGGCACGAGGGTCGCCTGGTCGGGGCGCACGCGCTCGCAGTGCTCGACGAGGCCGTGGAACGGGTTCCCCTCGATGTTGTACTCCGCGCCCGGGAAGCGGCGGACCACCTCCGCCACCGGCGCGACGTCGGCGGCGCGGATGTGCCGCTCGTCCGGCCGCGGGTGGACCGTGATGCCGTGCGCACCCGCCTCGAGGGCGACCGCGGAGAGCCGGACCACGTCCGGGATGCCGAGCGCCCGGGTGTTCCGGAGCGTCGCGATCTTGTTCACGTTGACGGAGAGCTGGGTCATCGGGGCCTCGGGGCGAACGGCGGAGATCCTCGCACACGTCGCGCCGCCGCGCAGCGGCCGGAGCGGGGCGGCGGGGCGACCTGGCGCGCGACCCCGGGTGCCCTCGGCCTCGCGGGATCTCCTTGGCGCGTGCGCGGCGCCACGCGCACGGACGTTGCACGAGACAGGACCGGAGGGATGGATGCGCGGCGTGCTTCGTCGACACCGGCGGTTCGGGCGGCGGTGGGCCGTGCGGGTCGCGGGCTGGAGCGCGGCGCGCAAGTCCGCGCTGGCGATCGGCGCGGTGTACCTCGTCGCCTCCGCGGTGGCCGTCGCGTTCGTCGTCCACTCCTTGCGGGCGCAGACGCTGCACGACGCGATCACGTCCGCAGACCGCGCCCTCGCCCGGAACCTGGCCATCCACGCCTACATCAACCAGGAGCTCAAGCCCGCGGTGGAGCGGATCGGCGGCGGCGCGGACGACCCGACGCGCTTCGATCCCGCGTGGCAGTCCTCGACCTACGCCGTCCGCCGGATCAACGCGCACTACCGGCACCTCGCCGGCACGGTCGAGGTGGCCGGCCTCGAGTACAAGGAGAGCGCGATCGACGCGCGGAGCCCGGAGAACGAGGCCGACGCCGACGAGCGCGCCTTCCTCGCGCGCGCCGCCGCCGACCCTGCGCTGCAGACCTGGTCCGGGGTGCGGACGCTCCGCGGCCGGGACTACCTCGTGGTGATGCGGCGCGGCGAGACGATCGAGCGATCTTGCCTCCGGTGCCATGGCGACCCCGCCAGCGCGCCCCCCGGCCTCCTCGACACGTTCGGCGCCCTGCGCAGCTTCGGCCGCCGCCAGGGAGAGCTCGCCTCCGTCATCTCCATCCGGGTCCCGCTCGCGTCCGCGCACGGGAGCGCAGACCTCGCGCTCCGGCTCTCCTCGTTCCTGCTCGTGGTCCTCGCCGCCACGGTCGGGGTCCTGTACCTGCTCCAGCGCCGGCTCCTCACCGCGCCGCTCCACGCCCTGGCCGCCCAGGCGCGCGCGCTCGCCCAGGATCGGGAGGTGGCGCTCCCGGCCCGCCTGCCGCCCGCGCGCGAGCTGCGGGCGGTGACCCGGCTGTTCCACGCGGCCGCGCGCACGGTCGCGCGCCGCGACGAGCTGCTCGCGCGCGCCGTCCAGGAGCGGACCCGCGCCCTCGACGAGGCGCAGCAGCGGCTCGCGACCGCCGAACGCCTGGCGACCGTGGGGACCATGGCGTCGGGGGTGGCCCACGAGATCAACAACCCGCTCTCGTACGTGCTCGCGAACCTGGCGTACCTCGCGGAGGAGCTCCGGCTGCCCGAGGCCGAGGCCGCCCCCCGCCACGAGCTGCTCCACGCCGCGCTGGACGCGGTGGGCGGGGCGGAGCGGGTGCGCGCCGTCGTCCAGGGGATCCAGTCGTTCGCGCGCGCCCGCACGGCGGCGCCCGAGGGGGTCGACGTCGGGCAGGAGCTGCGCTCCGCGCTGGAGCTGTGCCGCCACGAGCTCGAGCCGCGCGCCCTGCTCGACGTGGAGCTCGGCGGCGACCTGGCGCCCGTCCGCGCCCGCCCCCACGAGCTGCGGCAGGTGTTCCTGAACCTGCTCGTGAACGCCGCGCACGCGTTGCATCCCCGGCCGCGGGAGGCGAACACCATCGCGGTCGTGGCGCGCAGGGACGGCGAGCACGTGGCGGTCGAGGTGCGCGACGACGGCGTGGGCATCGCGCCCGAGGTGCTGCCGCGGGTGTTCGATCCGTTCTTCACCACCCGGCCGGTCGGGCAAGGGATGGGGCTCGGCCTCTCGATCTGCCACGGCATCGTGCGCCGCGCGGGCGGCGTCATCGAGGTGGAGAGCCGGGTCGGGCGCGGCTCCACGTTCCGCGTCCTGCTGCCGATCGCGGGGGCCGGGTCGGGGTGGCTGCGCGAGCGGCGCGGCGGAGGGCGGGCGGGCGCAGGCTCGCCCGGCGGGATGGCCGCCGCGCGGGAGGCCGGGTAGCCGCCGGTCGGCGAGCGGATGTGGCATGCTGGGTGGCCCGCGATGCACGACGCCGCCACGCCAGGAACCCTCGCACCGCCGCCCGGCTGGGAGGCGCGCCCGCTGCCGTCCGCGCGCGCGCTCCCCGACCTGCAGCCGCCCCCGCCCCCGAGCCGCGACCTGCACCAGCTCCTCGGCTGGTTCATCCGGGTGCGCTGGGCGTTCGCCTGCGGGCTCGTCCTCGCCGTCCTGGCCGCGGTCCACGTCTTCCACGTCGCGCTCGACGTGAACAAGGCGCTCGGCGTGGCGGCGGTGATCGGCGCCTACAACGTCCTCTTCGCCCTGTCGCACCGCCTCCGGCGCCGCTGGCCGGCCGCCGCGGCGCGCGGGACCACCGAGGCCGCGCTGCAGATCGCGCTGGATCTCGTCGCCCTCACCGTCCTCATCCACTTCCTGGGCGGCGCCACGAGCCCGCTCATCTGCCTCTACCTCATCCACGCCAACGCCGCGGTGATGCTCCTCCCGCGGCGCGCGGCCTGGCTCCTCGGCGCCGGGACGTTCGCGCTCTTCCTCTCGCTCGTGTGGGTCGAGCTCGACGCCGGGCTCCCCTGGGTCCTCACGGGCGTCTCGGCCGTGCCGGGCGCGCAGGCGATCTTCCGGGTGGCCATCGCGCTCATCTTCCTCGTGACGCTCGTCGCCTCGATGGCCATCACCTCGACCATCATGCGCGGGCTCCGCCTCCGCGAGCAGCAGCTCCAGGAGGCGTACACGAGCCTCGCGGAGAAGCAGGTGCAGCTCGTGCAGACCGAGAAGCACGCGTCGCTCGGGCGGCTCGTCGCCGGCATCGCCCACGAGATCAACAACCCCATCCAGTTCCTCCACGGGAACATGACCCTCCTCACCGAGGCGTTCGACGACGTCCTCCCGCTCCTCGACGCCGAGGCCGCGCGGCGCCCCGACCTCCGCGTCGCCCGGCTGGAGTACCGGTTCTTCCGGAAGCAGCTCCCGGTGCTGCTCCAGGACATGACCGACGGCGCCGAGCGGATCGGGACGATCGTCCGCGAGCTCCGGAGCTTCGCGCGGGCCGACGACGGGCGCCTCGACGAGGAGGTCGATCTCGCGCACGTCGTCCGGGCGTCGATGCGGCTGCTCCACAACCGGCTCAAGCACCTCCGGGTGGAGGTGGACCTCGCCGCCGGCCTCCCGCCCGTCCACGGGAACCTCGCCCAGCTGCAGCAGGTGGTGGTGAACCTCCTGCAGAACGCCGCCGGCGCGCTCCCCGGCGACGGGTCCGGCCGCGTCGCCGTGCGCGCGGCGGCGGTGGACGGCGGCGCCGCGGTGACGCTCTCGATCGAGGACGACGGCTGCGGCATCCCGAAGGAGATCCAGGCCCGCGTCTTCGACCCGTTCTTCACCACGCGTCAGGCCGCCGGCGGGAGCGGCCTGGGGCTGGCGATCGTGGAGGGGATCGTGCAGGCGCACCAGGGCCGGATCGAGCTCTGGAGCGAGGTGGGCCGCGGGACCGTGTTCACCGTCCGGCTGCCGGCGAAGGGGCGCGGCGCATGAACCGGATCCTCGTCCTGGACGACGACCGCGCCGTCCTGCACTGCTTCGAGACGCTGCTCGCCCAGACCGGCCGGTACGAGGTCCAGGTCCTCGACGACAGCACCAAGGCGATGGACACCATCGCCGCCGGGCGCTTCGACCTGCTGCTCCTCGACATGGACATGCCCCTGGTCACCGGGATGGAGGTGCTCCGCTGGGCGCGGGCGCACCACCCCGGGATGGCGGTGGTGGTCATCACCGGCGTGGGCGACGTCGAGCTCGCCGTCGAGTCGATGAAGCTCGGCGCCTTCGACTACCTGTGCAAGCCGGTCCCGAGCGAGCGGCTCGTCGCCTGCCTCGACCGGGCGCTGGAGGGATCGCGCCGCCGCGAGGAGCTGCACCAGCTCCAGGAGCAGGGCGGCCGCCAGGGCCCGCGGTTCCGGGAGGCGTTCAAGGACTTCGTCACGCAGGACAAGGCGCTGATGCGGACGCTGGGCGAGGTGGAGCGGATCGCGCTCAGCAACAACACCGTCCTCGTCTGGGGCGAGAGCGGGACGGGCAAGGAGCTCGTCGCGCGCGCCATCCACGAGCTCGGGACCCGGGCCGGCAAGCCCTTCATCGCCGTCAACTCCGCCGCGTTCGCGTCGTCGCTCTTCGAGTCCCAGTTCTTCGGCCACGAGCGCGGCGCCTTCACGGGCGCGGACGCCGCCCGGCCGGGCGTGTTCGAGGAGGCCGACGGCGGGACGCTGTTCCTCGACGAGATCGGCGACGTCGATCCCTCGGTCCAGTCCAAGCTCCTGCGCGTCCTCCAGAGCGGCGAGTACTTCCGCGTCGGCTCGACGCGCAAGCGCGAGGCCGACGTCCGGATCATCGCCGCGACGAACCGGGATCTCGAGCGCGAGATCGAGGCGGGGCGGTTCCGGCGCGACCTCTACTACCGGATCTCGATCAGCACCATCTACGTCCCGCCGCTGCGCGAGCGGAAGGGCGACGTCGAGCTCCTCGCCTACTACTTCCTCGACCGGTACTGCCGCGAGAACGGCAAGACCATCCACCGGATCACCGAGCCGGTGATGGAGGTGCTCGAGGCGTACGACTTCCCCGGGAACCTGCGCGAGCTCGAGAACGTGATCGCGAGCGCCGTGGTCCTCGAGACCGGGGCCGCCCTCTCGATCGCGTCGCTGCCCGCGCACCTGCGCGCCGCCGCCACGAAGGCCGAGGCGCGCGTTCCGCGGGAGGTCCGGCGCACGCTGGCGGATCTGGAGGAGGAGCACATCCGCGCCGTCATGAGCTACACGCAGGGGAACCGGAGCGCGGCGGCGCGCATCCTGGGGATCTCGCGGGTGGGGCTCCTCTCGAAGCTGAAGCGGCTCGGCATCGACGCCGACGCGCCCGAGCGCCCGCCCGACGGCAAGCCGGATCCCGAGCGCTGACCTGCGCCGACCGCCGTACGGAACGCGACTCCCTCTTTCGGGTGTAAACGGGCTTGGCAGCGCAAACGCGTGGAACGCCGGGCAGTTGGCGGAGGTGTCAACGGACCTTCCACCCGGGCGCGCAGGGAGGCGGCGCCGGGATCCCGTGATCCCGCGCGCCTGGCGCGCGCGCGGCATGGCCCTGCCCTTGCTCTACCGCTGGGCATGTTCACCCACGAGCTCCACCCCCGGACGGCCGCCCAGGGCGCGCCGCCTCCGTGGGCCGTACGAACCGTGAAGTGGTGCGTCCTC
>JAEYZK010000103.1 GCA_023428085.1 Pseudomonadota bacterium | reverse complement strand
CTCGCCGCTTCGCGGCTGCGCGCGGCTGCCCCGCGGCGGAGGGGCTCTGCCCCTCCCCCCAGCTTCGCTGGGGCCCCCCACTCCGCATCCCGATCGACGTGTTCACGAATCACGATCGGTCGTTTAGTTCCTCCACGCTCTCTCACCGCGTGTTGACGTGCACGCGCGTGTGCAGGCGGCGGAAGGCGGCCGGGGTCATGCCCTGGGTCCGCTTGAAGATGCGCCGGAAGTAGCCGCAGTCCTCGAAGCCGCACAGCCGCGCGACCTCGTCGATCCGCTCCCGCCCCTCGGCGAGGAGGCGGATCGCGTTGCGCATCCGGCGCTCGTGGATCGCCTCGGTCAGCGTCCGCCCGTAGATGGCCCGGAAGACCCGGCCCAGGTAGTCGGGGTTGCAGCCCAGCTCGGCCGCGATGGTCGAGGCCCCGATGTCCTCGTGGTAGCGCGTGCGGATGACGGTGTCGGCGCGCGCGGCGAGGAGGGGTGGGGCGTGCACTGGCTCGGACGCGGGGCGTGAGTTGGTCACCTCCGCGAGCAGGAGGAGGATCATCAGCCCCCCGGCCAGCGGCTGGACGCCGAACGCCTCCTGCTCGTCGAGCAGGCGCCGGAAGAAGACCGTGAGGTGATCCGGCCGCGCGATCCGGGCGTGCTGTGGGATGTGCAGGATCTCCTTCTGCGCGCGCGTGGAGCCCCCGCGGAGGCCGAAGTGCACCCAGTAGAACTCCAGGTCGGGCGGGTAGGGCGTCGTCCCGCCGTGCTCGCGCCCGGGCCAGAGGAGCAACGTCTCGTCGGGCTGGACCTCGAACGGCGCGTCGCCCTCGCGGATCCCGAGGACGCCGCGCTTCACGAAGATGAGCTCGAAGGTGTCGATGCGCCGGGTCGGGTGGATCCCGACGCCGCGCGAGATGAACAGACCCCCGTTGCTCGCCTCGAGCGCGAGCGGGACCGGCAGTTCGAGGAGGTCGGCCATGACGAACCGCCCAGGTCGGAATCGTCCCACGGTCCTGCGGATCCCTCATCTTGTTGCGGCGACGTCCGTCGTGTCAATTGGACCATCCAATGCCGGCCCACGTTTCGCGCGCCGAGGCCCGAGCGGGCCACGCCGACCCCCCATGAACGCTCCCGCGCCGCGCAGGTTCGCCCCGGTCGTCGATCTCTCCCAGAGCCCGCACGCGCGCGTCCGGCCCGTGCCCGTCCCGGCGGTCCGGCTCGAGGGCGAGTTCTGGAAGCTCCGGCTCGAGCGGCTCGCGCGCGTCTCCCTGCCTGCGCAGTGGGACGAGCTCGAGGCCTCGGGCGTGCTGGACAACTTCCGGCGGGCGGCCGGCGCCCTGGATCGTCCGCACCGCGGCTGGGTCTTCGCCGATTCCGACCTGTACAAGTGGATCGAGGCCGCGGCGTGGGTGCTCGCGCAGGCCGGCGATCCCGGCCTGGAGCGGCGCGTCGAGGTCGCGCTCGGGCTCGTCGAGGCCGCGCAGCACCCGGACGGCTA
This sequence comes from Pseudomonadota bacterium, assembly GCA_023428085.1. Lineage (GTDB taxonomy): Bacteria > Myxococcota > Myxococcia > Myxococcales > Anaeromyxobacteraceae > Anaeromyxobacter. Next base: position 9,482 of record JAEYZK010000103.1, on the reverse strand, counting down.
CGTCAACACGTACTACTCGCGCGAGCGCGCCGGCGCGCGCTTCACCGATCTGCGCGATCAGCACGAGCTGTACTCGGCCGGCCACCTCATGCAGGCCGCCGTCGCGCACCGCCGCGCCACCGGCTCCGACCGGCTGCTCCGGGCCGCGCGCCGCTTCGCCGACCTGCTGTGCGAGGTGTTCGGCCCGGCGGAGACCGGCCGGCGCTGCGCCGTGGACGGGCACGAGGAGGTCGAGATGGGGCTCGTCGAGCTCTCGCGCGCGACGGGGGATCGACGGTACCTCGAGCTGGCGGCCTTCTTCGTCGGGGCCCGCGGACACGGCCTCCTCGACGGCGGCCGCTTCGGCAGGGCGTACTACCAGGACCACGCCGCCTTTCGCGCGCTCGACTCCATGGCCGGGCACGCGGTGCGGGCGCTCTACTACTGCGCCGGCGTGAGCGACGTGTACCTCGAGACCGGAGACCGGACGCTGCTCGCCGGGCTCTCGCGGCTCTTCGAGCGGATGGTGGAGCGCCAGGTGTACGTCAGCGGCGGGCTCGGCGCGCGGCACGAGGGGGAGTCGTTCGGGGGCGACTTCGAGCTGCCCAACGCCCGCGCGTACACGGAGACCTGCGCCGCGGTGGGCAGCATGATGTGGTGCCACCGCATGCTGGCCGCCACCGGCGACGCCAGGTACGCCGATCTCCTCGAGACGACGCTCTACAACGCGCTGCTCCCCGGGTGGTCGCTCGACGGGCTGCGGTACTTCTACGTCAACCCCCTGCAGGACGCCGGCGGCCATCGCCGGCAGCCGTGGCACAGCTGCGCCTGCTGCCCGCCCAACCTGGCGCGCACGCTCGCCTCGCTGTCCGGCTACGTGTACGGGACGGCGCCGGACGCGCTCTACGTGCACCTCTACGGCGAGAGCGCGGCCGAGGTCGAGCTCGGCGGGCGGCCGGTGCGCGTCGTCCAGCGGACGCGGTACCCCTGGGACGGCGCGATCGCGCTGGAGCTCGACGGCGGGGGGACGTTCGCGCTGCGCCTGCGCGTCCCGGCCTGGTGCGAGGCCGCTCGACTGTCCGTCAACGGCGCGCGGGCGGACGTGGCGCTCACGCCGGGGACGTACGCCGAGGTGCACCGGCGCTGGGCCGGGGGAGACCGGGTCGAGCTGACGCTGGGGATGCCCGTGCGCGCGCTGGAGAGCCATCCGCACGTCCTCGAGAACGCGGGGCGGGTGGCCCTGGCGCGCGGACCGCTCGTCTACTGCCTGGAGGGGATCGACCACGCCGGGCTGGAGCTCCTCGACGTGGAGATCGATCCGGAGGAGACCATCGAGGCGCGGTGGGAGCCGGAGCGGCTCCAGGGCGTCGTGGCGCTCCACGGCGCGGCCCACGTCCGCCCGCCGGGAGCGCCGTGGCGCGGGCGCCTGTACCGCCCCACCGGCGCCGCGCCCGCGCCGGCGCGCCGCGTCCCCTTCACCGCGGTGCCGTACTTCGCCTGGGCGAACCGCGAGCCCGGTCCTCTCCAGATCTGGCTCCGCCGGGCGGCGCGGTCGGAATCGTCCACCTGAACCAAAGGAGGAAGTCATGAAGCGCTGCATCGTCACCGCAGTGGCAGGCCTGGCCGCGGCCCTCGTCGCCGCGCCGGGGTGCAGGAGGAGCGAGGCGCCGCAGGGGGCGGGCGGGGCGGGGGAGGCGGCGCCGGCGCCCGCGGAGACGCTCTCGTTCTGGATCCGCGCCTCGGACTCGCCCTTCGTCGAGCCCATGGTCAAGGTCTGGAACGAGAAGCGCCAGCCCCGGGTCAAGCTCACGGTCATCCCCAACGACGACTTCGTCACGAAGCTCGGGACGGCGGTGGCCGGCGGCGCGCCGCCCGACGTCGTCGCCATCGACCTCATCTTCGTGCCGGCGTTCGTCGCGGCCGGCCAGATGACGGACCTCACCGCCGAGGTGAAGGCGCTGCCGTTCGCGGACAAGCTCTCCCGGGCGCACATGACGCTCGCCGCCCGCGATGGCAAGCAGTTCGCCGTCCCGTTCAGCGCCGAGAGCTCCTTCCTCCTCTACAACAAGGCGCTCTTCCGGCGGGCGGGGCTCGACCCCGAGCAGCCGCCGCGGACCTGGGCGGAGATCGAGGCGGCGGCGAAGAAGATCACCGCCCTCGGCGAGGGCACCAAGGGCTTCTACTTCTCGGGCGCGTGTGGCGGGTGCAACATCTTCACCTTCGCGCCGTACATCTTCGCGTCGGGCGGGGACGTGCTGAGCCCCGACGGCGCGAAGGCCCTGCTCGACACGCCGCCGGTGCGGAGCGCGCTGTCCTTCTATCGCCGCATGTGGCAAGCAGGGCTCATGCCCTCGGGCGCGAAGACCGACAGCGGCGCGAGCTTCATCAGCGCCTTCTTCACGGGCAAGGTCGGCATGGTCGGCTCGGGCGCCTTCTCCATCGGCCTGCTCAAGCAGGAGCACCCGGAGATCGAGTTCGGCGTCGGCTACCTCCCGGGCGAGAAGGGCGGCTGGGCGAGCTTCTCGGGCGGAGACTCGATCGGGATCCCCGCCGGCTCCCGGCACAAGAAGGAGGCGTGGGAGTTCATCACCTGGTGCCTGAGCGAGGAGGTCCAGGTCGAGCAGTTCGCGAAGAACAACAGCATCCCCATCCGGACGGATCTCGCGGACAACGCCTACCTCCGCCAGGACCCGCGCTTCGCCGTCGCCACCAACGCCCAGGCCCACGGCAAGGCGCCGTACAGCGTGCACTTCAACACCCTCATCAACGATCCCAACGGGCCGTGGCTGGCGATGATCCAGGAGGCCGTGTTCGGGAAGGGGGTGGACGTCGCCGTGGAGAACGCGCAGCGGGAGTTCACGCGCATCATCGCGGAAGGGACGCCCAAGGAATGAAGGCCCCGGCCGTGAGCGCCGCGCGGGGGCGTCGCAGGGACCGCCGCCAGGCGCGGGCGGGGCTCCTGTTCGTCGCCCCGGCTGTCTGCTTCACGGCCGTGTTCTTCGTCGTCCCGCTGGGGATGACGATCTGGATGTCCCTGCACGACTGGCCGATGCTCGGCCGGCCGCGGTTCGCGGGGGTGGGCAACTACCTGAGGCTCTTCCAGGACCGCTCGTTCTGGGCGAGCCTCCTCTTCACGGCCAGGTACACGCTGGCGGTGACGCCGCCGCTCTTCCTGACCGCGTTCGGCCTGGCGCTGCTGGTGCGGCGGCGCGGGCCGCTGGTCGGCCTCCTCCGGACCGCCTACTTCCTGCCGGTGGTCACCGGGATGGCGGTGGCGAGCCTGCTCTGGGTCTGGCTGCTCCACGACCAGGTCGGGGTGGTGAGCGATCTGCTCCAGCGGCTCCACGTCATCTCCGCGCCGCTCCAGTGGCTCGACCGGTCGGACACCGCGCTGGCCGGGATCGTCGTCATGGTGCTCTGGAAGGCGTCCGGGTTCACGATGGTCCTCCTGCTCGTGGGGATGCAGGCGATCCCCGAGGACCTGGACGAGGCGGCGCGGATCGACGGCGCGACGCGGACGCAGCGGCTCCGGTTCATCACGCTCCCGCTGCTGCGCCGCACCTTCGCGCTCGCGCTGGTGATCTCGATCATCGGCTCCTTCCTCGCGTTCGAGCAGTTCTTCATCCTGACCCGCGGCGGGCCGCACAACTCCACCATCTCCGTCGTGTACTGGATCTATCGCTCCGCGTTCGTCCAGTTCCGGCTCGGCTACGCGGCGGCGATGTCGGTCGTCCTCCTCGTCATCCTGATCCTGCTGAGCGTGCTGCAGCTCCGGCTGCTGCGCGACCGGGAGCGCTGAGCGCCCATGGACGCGCCCCTCCGCACGCGCGACCCGGCCGGCCGCCCGGCCCTCCGCCGCAGGGCGCGCCGCTGGCTCCCCCAGGTGCTCCTGCTCGGGAGCTCGATCGGGCTGGCGTGCCTGTTCGTCTTCCCGCTGCTCTGGTCGCTCCTCACCTCGCTCATGACGCCCGCCGAGGCGTCGAGCGCGCCCCCGACCTGGTTACCCTCGCGGCTCACGCTCGAGAACTACCGCCGGGTGTTCTCGATGGGGGACGGCATGCTGCGCTACGTCTGGAACAGCGCGGCCGTCGCCGCCGGGACGGTGAGCGCCACCGTGGTGCTGGCGACGCTGGCGGGCTACGGGTTCTCGCGGTTCCGGTTCCCCGGCCGGGACGCGATCTTCGTCGGGCTGCTGGCGACGATGATGATCCCGTTCCAGTCGATCCTGACGCCGCTCTTCGTGCTGCTGCGGTGGCTCCACCTGCAGAACACGCTCGTCGGCCTGGCGCTCGTCTACACGACGTTCCAGCTGCCCTTCTCCGTGTTCATGATGCGGAACTCCTTCGACGCGGTGCCGCGGGAGCTCGAGGAGGCGGCGCTCCTGGACGGCTGCACGTCGGTCTCGCTCCTGACGCGGGTCCTGCTGCGCCTGGTCGCGCCGGGCGTGGTGACCGTGGCCCTCTTCGCCTTCTTCGCCTCCTGGAACGAGCTGCTCGCGGCGCTGATCTTCCAGACCGACGCGGAGAAGTTCACGCTGCCGGTCATGCTCCTGAACGCGCGGAGCCGGTCCCTCGGCTCGATCGACTGGGGGGCGATGCAGGTGGGGCTCACCGTGGGGATGCTGCCGTGCTGCGTCCTCTTCCTGCTCATGCAGCGCCACTACGTCTCGGGGCTCATCGCCGGGGCGGTCAAGGCGTGAGGGCGCGTCGCCTGGCCCATCGGCGAGGACGGGCGCGGGCGCACGCACGAGGGGCGGGCCGGGCTGGTTCCGGACCGCCTGACCGGAGAGAATGGCGGGATGCGCGGCCCGCCGGTCGTGGACACCTCCCGCAGCCCGCACGCGGTGCTCGCCCCGGCGCCCTGCGGCGCCGTGGAGCTCGAAGGTGGGCTCTGGGGCGGACGCTGGGAGCTGGCGGCCGAGGTCTCCATCCGCGGCCAGCACGACGCGCTCGAGGCGGCGGGCACGCTGGAGCGCTTCCGGTGCGCGGCGCGCGGCGCCCGCCCGCCCGCGCCGGCCACCGAGTGGGCGGACACGGATCTCTACAAGTGGATCGAGGCGGCGAGCTGGATCCTGGCGCGCAGGGAGGACGCCTGGGTGCGGGAGCACGTCGAGGCGGCGGTCGGGCTCATCGAGGCGGCGCAGGAGCCGGACGGGTACCTGGACACGTTCCACGCCGGGAGGCCGGCGGAGCGCTGGTCCGATCTCCGCAGCGGGCACGAGCTGTACTGCGTCGGCCACCTCGTCCAGGCGGCGATCGCGCTCGCGCGGTGCACCGGCGAGGCGCGGCTCCTCCGCGTCGCGCGCCGGGCCGCGGACCTGGTGTGCGAGACGTTCGGGCCTGCGGCCGAGGGGAAGCGCGGCGACGCCGACGGCCACCCGGTGATCGAGATGGCGCTCGTCGAGCTCTTCCGCGCGACCGGCGCGCGGCGCTACCTCGAGGCGGCGCGGCACTTCGTCGAGGGCCGCGGCCGCGGACAGCTCCGCGGCCGGTTCGGTCCGGAGTACTACCTCGACCACGCGCCGCTCCGCGCGCTGGAGCGACCCGCGGGCCACGCGGTCCGGACCCTCTACTACCTGGCGGGCGCGACCGACCTCTACCTCGAGGCGGGCGATCCGACGCTGCTCGCGGCGCTCCAGCGCCTGTGGCTCCGCATGGTCGCGCGGCAGACGTACGTGTCGGGCGGGCTCGGCGCGCGGCGCGAGACCGAGTCGCTGGGCGACGAGCTCGAGCTCCCCAGCCGGCGGGCGTGCAGCGAGACCTGCGCGGCGGTGGCGAGCGTCCAGTGGAGCCAGCGGATGCTCGCGGCCACCGCCGACCCGCGGCAGGCGGACCTCGTCGAGTGGACGCTGCTCAACGCCCTGCTCGCAGGCTGGTCGCTCGCGGGGGACGGGTACTTCTACGAGAACCCGCTCCAGGACGACGGCGGGCACCGGCGCCGGCCGTGGTTCGAGTGCGCCTGCTGCCCGCCGAACCTGCTCCGCCTCGTGACCTCGCTCCCGGCGCTCCTGTACGGCGTCGGCGCCGACACGATCCACGTGCATCAGTACGCGAGCTCGCGCGCGGAGCTCGAGGTCGCGGGGCGGACGGTCCAGCTCCGGCAGCGCACGCGCTACCCGTGGGACGGCGCGGTGGAGCTGGAGCTCGACGGGGAGGGCACGTTCGCCCTCGCGCTGCGCGTCCCCGGCTGGTGCGGGGCAGGGGCGACGGTCGCGGTGAACGGCGCGGCGGCGCCGGTGGCCGCGCTCGCCCCGGGCGCGGCGATCGAGCTGCGCCGCGCGTGGCGGGCCGGCGACCGCGTCACGCTCTCGCTGCCGATGCCGGTCCGCGCGCTCCAGGCCCACCCGCGGGCCGTGGACGCCGCCGGCCGGGTGGCGCTGACGCGCGGCCCGCTCCTCTACTGCCTCGAGGGCGTCGATCATCCGGGAGTGAACCTGGAGGACGTCGAGCTCGATCCGCTGCAGGCCTTCGAGGCGGGGTGGCGCGCGGAGCTGCTGGGCGGCGTGGTCGCGCTGCGCGCGGCCGGGATCGAGCGGAGCCCGGCCGCGGCGTGGGACGGGCGGCTCTACGCGCCGTTCGCGGAGGTGCCGCCGGGCGCGGCGCGGCCCGTGTCGCTCCTCGCGGTGCCGTACCACGCGTGGGCGAACCGGGCCCCCGGGCCGCTCCAGATCTGGCTCCGCGCCGGCGCGGCGCCGGCGCCCGCGCGAGGCGGCGGCGCGGGATGAGCTCGGCCGGGTGCCGAGGTCGGAATCGTCTCGTTTAGCTCCACTTCCCGCATCTTGTCGCAGGCGCGCGGTTGGGCGAACGTGCATGCGCCACGGCACCGTGCAACGCAGCTTCCCCGGAGCAGCCCCGCGCCCTCCGGTACACGCTGCGTGAAGTTGACCGCTCGCGTCCTTTCGACGCTGGATCGGCCTGCTTCGCCGTCGGCGAAAGGAGCTGGACGCATGTCGCCCCTCACCCCGAGCCCTCTCCCGCCGCACCGCGCCCGCCGCTTCCTGGCGGTCGCGGCCCTCTGGCCCCTCGCGCTCCTCGCCTGTGGGGCGCCCGAAGTCACGGGCTCCGGTCCCGACGAGGTCCCGGCCGAGGCGTCGGACAGCGCCTCGGCCACCGCCGCGAACACGCTCACCGTGAACGCCAACCAGGTGCTCCGCCCCGTGACGTACGTCGCGACCGGGAGCCTCTACGGGCTCGCGAACGCGACGCAACCGTCGGACGCGCGCGTGCAGGCGATCAAGCCGCACACGTTCATCCAGAAGCCCGCGGGCGGGCGCCAGCAGCCCGACGGCGACATCCTGGTGGTCGCGCCGACGGCGGCCCGCGCGGGCGCGCGGCTCGTGAACCGGCTCTCGGACTACTACCCCGGCTGGCCGTACCAGTTCAGCTGGAGCACGTGGACGCCGTTCATCGACTCGCAGATCAGGGCGATGAAGGCGTCGCCCTACTACAACAGCATCTCCGCGTACGAGCTGTGGAACGAGTCGGACAACACCTGGCTCGCGGCCAACGGCACCTACGAGGCGTTCTGGACGACGACGTTCCGGCAGGTCCGGGCGCTGGATCCGACGAAGCCGATCCAGGGCCCGAGCTTCTCGGACAACATCAACGACATGCGCAAGTTCCTGGCGAACGCCGTGGCGACGAACACGGTGCCGGACGTCCTGTCCTGGCACGAGCTGATCCGGTCCTCGAAGATCGCCGGCGACATCGCCACCGTCCGGCAGATCGAGCGGGAGCTCGGCATCACGCCGCCCCGCCCGATCAACATCGGGGAGTACGCCGCGCCGAGCGAGGTCGGCCTCCCCGGACCGCTCGTCGGGTACATCGCGAAGTTCGAGCGACACGGCGTCCGCGACGCCCAGCTCGCCTTCTGGAACCAGTCCGGCACGCTCGGCGACCTCCTGACGTCGAAGGGCGGCAGCCCGAACGCCGCCTACTGGCTCTACGTCTGGTACGCGGAGATGACGGGCAACATGGTGGTGACGACCCCGCCGGCGCAGACGGGCATCGACGGGTTCGCCGCGGTGCCCGCGAGCAACGACCAGGTCAGCATCATCGTGGGCGGCTGCTCCGGCGACTGCGCGGTCACGGTCAACGGGCTCAACGCGCTCGGCCTGGGCGCGACGGTGAACGTGAAGGTCGAGCAGACGGTCTCGCTGGGCCGCACCGTCGCCTCCGCCGGGCCGAGCACGATGTCGACCCGGGCGTACACGCCCGTGAACGGCTCGATCTCCGTCCCGATCACGATGGCCGCGAACAACGCGTACCGCATCACGATCACGGGCACGGGGCCGCAGGGCGGCCCCGTCTCCATCGACGCCGGCGGTACGGCCAGCGGCGGCTTCGTCGCCGACGCGTTCTACTCCGGCGGCAGCACCTACGCGACCACCAGCGCCATCGACACCTCGCAGCTCACCGGGACGGTGCCGGCGCAGTCGGTGCTCCAGACGGAGCGCTACGGCACCTTCACCTATACGATCCCGGGCCTCACCCCGGGGAGCCCCTACTCCGTCACCCTCTACTTCGTCGAGTCCTACTGGACCGCGGCCGGCCAGCGCCTGTTCAGCGTCGCGGTCAACGGCGCGACCGTCCTCTCGGGGTTCGACATCTTCGCCGCCGCCGGCGGCGCCAACAAGGCGATCGCCCGCACCTTCAACACCACCGCCAGCGCCAGCGGCCAGGTGGTGATCGCGTTCACCGCTGGGAGCATCGACCACGCCAAGGTCGTCGGCGTCGCCGTGGCCGCCGGCGCGGGCCCGACGAGCTACAACCTCGCCGTGACCCGCTCCGGCAGCGGCGCCGGCACCGTGGCCGGCGGGCCCATCAGCTGCGGCTCCACCTGCTCCGCCTCGATCGCGAGCGGCACGGTGGTGACGCTCACCGCCACCCCCGCCACGGGCTCCACCTTCGCCGGCTGGGGCGGCGCCTGCGTCGGCACGGGCACCTGCTCCGTCACGATGACCGCCGATCGGACCGTCACCGCCAGCTTCACCGGGACGACGCCGACCTACACCCTCACGGTGACGAAGGCGGGGGCCGGCGGCGGCACGGTGACCGGCGCCGGCGGGATCGATTGCGGCGCCACCTGCGCGGCGACCTTCTCGAGCGGGGCGACCGTCACCTTGACCGCGGCCGCGGCGAGCGGCTCCACCTTCACCGGCTGGAGCGGCGCCTGCAGCGGCTCGTCCGCCACCTGCGCGGTCTCCATGAGCGCGGCCCAGGCCGTCACGGCCACGTTCGCCTCGAGCGGCGGCACCTGCACCGCGGTGAGCGGCGGCCAGAGCGGCAACTTCAACACCACCGGCGCGGTCTGCTTCACGGTGAGCGGCACGATCCACGGCTGGGGCTGCTCCAACGCCGAGGGCCGCACCGTCACCGTGAACGGGACCGTGGTCCCCTGCGGGCGCATGCCCCTGCCCGGCAGCGCGCCGTACACGTTCAGCTTCACCGCAGGGACCTACCCCTGGGCCAGCTTCTACTGGTGGTGATCGCGCGGCGCCGCGC
>JAEYZK010000040.1 GCA_023428085.1 Pseudomonadota bacterium | reverse complement strand
GGGCGGACGTGAACCGCGGCGGGATGCTGGCCCGCGGCGGCCGGGCGGGCGAGGGGAGCCCTGCGCGCGGCCCGGAGAAGCGCGGCGCCGACGCGCCGGCGCGCGGCGCCTTCACCGACCTGCCTCCGCCGCCCTTCCCGTCCGAGAGGAGCGCGAGCACGGCCACGGCCACGATCACCACCACGCCGACCGTCATGCCCACCGCCGCGCCGACCTGATCCCCGCGCCGCCCGGGGGTCCGGGTGACGCCCAGGGTGCGGACCACGAGCGCGCCCTCCCCTGCGGCCTTCGCGCGCCCGGCGACCGCCTGCTCGAGCGCCTGGCGGGCCTCGGCGCGGTACCGGTCCTCCTCCGCGGGCGTGAGCGGCCGGTTGCTCTCGACCCACAGGTCGAGCTGCACGACCGCGTGCCCCTCGCGGAGCATCACCTCGGGCGCGATGGTGCTCACGTGGGTGCGCACCGTCGTGCAGGCGAGGAGCGCGGAGCAGAGCAGCGCGAGGAGCTTCGTGCCGCGGCCGTGGAGGCGGGTCGTGGAAGGTTCACAGTTCACAGTTCACAGTTCACAGTTTCCAGTTCACGGTTCACGGTTCACGGTTCACGGTTCACGGGATTCCGTTCCGAGAACTGTGAACTGAAAACCGTGAACTGAGAACTGCTTTCATCCGCCCCCGAGCGGCGCCCGCAGCACTGCCTCGTACCGCGGGCCCTTCGGCGAGAGGTGCGACTCGAACAGCACGAGCTCGGCCGCGCGCCACGCCACGCCGTCGTCCTGCGCGGCCGCGGCCAGGGCGCCGCCGAGCCCGGGCGCGCCGCGCGGATCGCGCGCCCGCCCGAGGGTGAGGTGCGCGGAGAACGGGCGCGCCTCGGGCGAGAAGCCGAGCGGCGTGAGCCGCCGCCCGAGCTCCGCGGCGAGGGCGGAGAGCGCAGGGACGTCGCCCGCGAGCCCGAGCCAGACGACGCGCGGCCGGCGCGCGTTGGGGAACCCGCCCGCTCCCTTCACCTCCAGCGAGAGCGGCCGGGCCGCGGCCGCGACCTCGCTCAGCGCCTTCTCCACCGCCGCGACGCGCTCCTCCGGGACGGCGCCGAGGAACTGGAGCGTCAGGTGGAGGTTCTCCTCGGCGACCCAGCGGACGTCCGAGGCCGCGGCCCCGGCGCCACGCCGGAGCGCCCCGGCCGCCGCGGCGATGCGGCGGCGGACGGGCTCGGGCGGCTCCAGGGCGACGAAGAGACGGCGGGGCACGCGCCCGATCTACCCCACCCGGGCACGACGCGCGACATCGGAGCCGCCCCGGCTCCCCTGCACCCGCCCGCGCGCCGCGCCGCCTCACGGGCGCTGCGCGCGCGCCGGCGCGGACGTACCTTTGGCGCGGACGCCCGGCGGACGCCCCTCCTCCGGAGCGCGGGAACGATGTCGGACCACCCGGACGCCGTGCTCGTGGACGCCCTGCAGCGGCTCCTTGCCGTGGAAGCGGCCGAGCTGCGCCCCGCGCTCGCGCAGGCGGCCGACGCGATCGCCGCGGCGACGGGGGCGGAGAAGGTGGACGTGTTCCTGCATGATCCGGCGTCCGGGTCGCTGAACGCGATCGGCGTGAGCCGGACGCCGCTCGGCGCGAAGCAGCGGCGCCTCGGCCTGGATCGCCTCCCGCTCGTGAACGGCGGCCGGAGCGCGGCGGTGTTCACCGACGGCGTCGAGCACCTGACCGGCCACGCAGAGACCGATCCGGTGGAGCTGCCCGGCTTCGTCCGCGACCTCGGGATCCGCTCGCACGTCGCCGTGCCGCTGGAGATCGCCGGCGTGCGCCGGGGCGTCCTGAGCCTCACCTCGACCGTCCCCGACGCCTTCCCACCGCACCTGCTCCCGTTCACGCGGGCCGCCGCGCGCTGGACGGGGGTCGTCGCGCACCGCGCCGAGATCCTGGAGCGGCTCGCGGCCGAGGCGGCGGAGCGCGGTCGGCGCCAGGCGGCGGAGGAGCTCATCACCGTGGTCGCGCACGACCTCCGGAACTTCATCGCCCCCGTCCAGGGCCGGATCGTGCTCATCCGGCAGCGCGCGATCCGAGAGCGGGCGGGGGCGTACCAGCGCGACGCCGAGCTCGCGGAGCGGTCGCTCGAGCGGCTCACGCAGCTCCTCACGACGCTCCTCGACGTGGGCCGGATCGAGCAGGGCCTCTTCGACGTCCAGCTCGTGCCCACCGAGCTCGTCACGCTCGTGCGCGAGGGGGCGGCGGCGATCGAGACCCCCGGCGTCCCGATCCAGGTCCACGGCGAGCCGGAGATCCTGGTGGAGGCCGATCCGCCCCGGCTCCGCCAGGCGCTCGACAACCTGATCTCGAACGCGATCAAGCACTCGCCGCCGGGCGTCCCCGTGCGCGTCGAGGTGTCGGTCCAGGACGCACCCGGCGGTCCGCCCCGCGCGCAGGTCCGGATCGAGGACCGCGGGCCGGGGATGGACGCCGCGCTCGCCGCGCGCGCGTTCGCGCGCTTCGCGAAGGGGGCCGACTCCAAGGGCCTCGGCCTCGGGCTCTACCTCGCGAAGGAGATCGTGCGCGCCCACCGCGGCGCGCTCGACCTCGACACCGCGCCGGGCCGCGGCGCGCGGTTCTCCATCACGCTCCCGCTCTTCGCAGGGTGATCGCCCGCGGGGGAGGCGGGCCGGCGGTCGCCTCACCGCCGCAGGAGCTTCTGCATCCGCTCCGAGAGCTCCATGAGCGAGTGCGCGCCGCCCGCGACCTCGCGCGTCCCGGCGACGGTCTCCTCGGTGGCGAGGAAGATCTCGTTCATCGCCTTCTGGACCTCGTCGACGCCCTTGTCCTGCATCTGGGCGACGTTCGCGATGTCGCGGGCCGCCTTCGAGGACTCCTGGAGCGCCTGGGCGAGCCGCTGGATGGCGCTCCCCGAGGACCGCGCCACCTCGGCGCCGCGCTCGGCGCGCTGCGCGCCCTTCTCGGCCGCGGTCATGGCCGCCATCATCGCCTTGTGGCCCTCGCCGAGGAGCTTCTTCACGCGCTGGGCGGAGCTCCGCGCGTCCTCGGCGTGCTGGCGCATCTGCCCCACGATCGCCGCGAACCCCTGCGCCGCCGGGTTCTTCTCCACCTCGCGCGCCGCCTCCGCCGCGAGGATCTGCGAGCGCTCCGCGACCGTGTCCACCACGGAGGCGATCTCGAAGATGTCGCGCATCCGGTCGTTCAGCCCCTCGATGCGGCTCGCGAGCTCGCGCACGTCCTCGGCGAGCTTCACCATCTCGGCGCTCGCCTCGTTCGCGGCCTTGAGGCCGCTCTCCGAGCTGCGCTGCGTCGAGGTGGCCACCCCGACCACCGTCTCGGCCGTGAGCGCCGCCTGCTGCGCCGTGTGGGCGAGCTGGCTCATCGTGGACATCGTCTCGCGGACCGACGCGGCGTTCTGGGAGGCGAGCGCGCTGAAGGAGGAGACGGTCGAGAAGAGCTTCTGCGAGGCGCGGCTGATCTCCTTCGAGAAGTCGCCGAGGGCGAGCCGGCTCGTGCGCTCCGAGGCGAGGTGGCGGTCCTCGAGCCCGCCGACCCACCAGCCGCCGGCGGCGAGGGTGACGGGCGCGGTGGCCACGATCCACATCAGCGGCATCGCCAGCGCGTGGCCGACGGAGCTCGCGAACCCCGCCGGCGAGGGCTGGAGGAGCGCCTGCAGGAGCAGCGCGCAGATCGGGAAGAGCAAGCCGAAGAGCGCGCCCCAGAGTGCGTATCTGCGGCTGGTCATGGGTCTCCCAGGTGTCGGGAAGCGACACCAGTATGCCCAGTTCTACCGCCGGCCGGAACAGGGCGGAAATCACTCGACGCGGTGACGGGGTGGACGCAGCGTATGGGGGCCGATGTCCGTCGATATGCGCCCATGGGCCGCGCCGCCTTTGCGCCGCGCGTACCAGGCCGTACGCGCCGCGTCAGGCCGCCGCGCGCCGGACGAACGCCTGGACGTCCGCGACCCACACCGCGGGCGCGCTGTGGGCGGCCCAGTGGCTCCCCGTGGCGTACGCGTTCCACGCGAGGAGGTTCCGGTGCGTCTCGGCGGCGAGGCGGCGGATCGAGACCGTGTCGTTCGCGAACTGGGCGAGCGCGACCGGCGCAAGCGAGGGCGGCAGGGCCTTCACCGCCTCGTCCTCGCGCTCCGCCTCGCGGTAGAGGCGGAGCCCCGAGGCCACCGTGCCCGTCGCCCACGCCGCGGTGGCCTGCGTGAGGACGAAGTCGAGGTCGAGCCCGCCGCGGAACACGATGTTCAGCCAGCCGAGGTAGCCCGCCGGCGAGTCGGCGAGCGCGTGCGCGAGCGACGCAGGCTGCTGGACCTGGACGTGGTGGTAGGCGGACATGTGCGCGCGGTACCAGGCCTCCCCCGCGAGCGCCGCCCGCTCCTCGGGCGTGGGATCCGGGAGCCGCGCCGCCGCGTCCGCGACCGAGTCGAAGATCTGCGTGACGTGCGCGCCGAGGATCCGCTCCGGGTGGCGCCGCGCGAGCACGAGCGAGATCTCGCTGCCCCAGTCGTTCCCGATCGCGAGGAACCGCGGGTACCCGAGCCGCTCCATGAGCGCGACCCACGCGTCCGCGATCCGCGTCCGCCCCCACCCGCGCTGCCGCGTCGGGCCCGAGAAGGCGAACCCCGGGAGCGACGGGACGACGAGGTGGAGCGCCGCGCGGGGATCACCGCCGTGCGCGCGCGGATCCGTGAGCGGCCCGACGACGTCCAGCCACTCGAAGACCGTCCCCGGCCAGCCGTGCGTGAGGATGGCCGGGGTCGCGTCCGGCTCGGGGGAGCGGACGTGCAGGAGGTGGACGGCCTCGCCGTCGAGCTCCGTCGTCCACTGGGGGAAGGCGTTCAGCCGCGCCTCGTGGGCGCGCCAGTCGTAGCGGTGGAGCCAGTGCTCGACCTGCTCGCGCAGGTGCGCGGCCGGCGTGCCGTCGTCCCAGCCCGCGCCGGGGAGGTCGTCCGCGAAGCGCGTCCGCGCGAGGCGGTCGCGGAGGTCTGCGAGGACCGCGTCGGGGAGGTGGGCGCGGAAGGGGGTCATCGAGGGCATGGCGATGCACATGTGATGGGGGCTTCGGGTGATGCAAGGAGAAGCCGGGGGCGGGGACGGGGGGCGGAGCGCGGATCGCATCGATCCGGCTCGGGGCCGCGGCACGCTGAGAGAAGGATCTGCACGAGCGGGCGTTCGGAGGCCGCGTACGGCCCCGCCCGTCCGTCCTTCGACTCCGGGCCCGCTGCCGCGGGCCCTACTCGACCGTCACGCTCTTCGCCAGGTTCCGCGGCTGATCCACGTCGGTGCCCTTGAGGTCCGCCACGTGGTACGCGAGGAACTGGAGCGGGATGATCGAGAGGAGCGGCGCGAGGAGCGGCGGGGCAAGGGGGACCGTGATCGCGACCTCGGCGAGGCTCGCCGCGTGGGTGTCGCCCTCCGAGACGACCGCGTAGACGTGGCCGCCGCGGGCGCGGACCTCCTCGATGTTCCCGAGCGTCTTCTCGTAGGCCGGCTCCTTGGTCGCGAGCACCACCACCGGCATCTGCTCGTCGATGAGGGCGATCGGCCCATGCTTCATCTCGCCGGCGGCGTAGCCCTCGGCGTGGATGTACGAGATCTCCTTGAGCTTGAGCGCGCCCTCGAGCGCCACCGGGAACTGGTTCCCGCGGCCGAGGAAGAGGACGTCGCGGGCCGCGGCGCACTTCTTCGCCACCGGCATGAGCGCCGCCTCCTGGCGGATCATCTGCTCCATCCAGAGCGGCAGGTGCTGGAGCGCCTCCAGCTGCTCGCGGCCCTGCTCCGCGGTGAGCGTCCCGCGGAGGCGGCCCAGCCGCACGGCGAAGAGGAACAGGCCCACGAGCTGGGTCGTGAAGGCCTTCGTCGAGGCCACGCCGATCTCCGGCCCGGCGCGGGTGAAGAGCGTGCCGCCGTCGCACTCGCGGGAGACCGCCGAGCCGACCACGTTGCAGATCGCGAACGCGCGCGCGCCCTTCGCCTTCGCCAGCTTCACCGCGGCGAGCGTGTCGGCCGTCTCGCCGGACTGGGTGATCGCGAGGCAGAGCGTCTTGTCGTCGACGAGCGGCTCGCGGTTGCGGAACTCGCTCCCCAGCTCGACCTGGGTCGGGATCTTCGCGAGCGTCTCGATCATCGTGCGCCCGGCGAGCCCCGCGTGCGACGAGGTCCCGCAGGCCACGATCACGATCCGCTGGAGCGACCGCACGTAGTCCTCCGGGAGCTCCATCCCGTCGAGGACCACGTCGCCCTGCTCGAGCGACGCGCGGCCGCGGATCGTGTCCGCCACCGCCCGGGGCTGCTCGAAGATCTCCTTGTGCATGAAGTGCTTGTGGCCGTCCTTCTCCGCGGCCACCGCGCTCCACTCGATCCTCCGCGGCTTGCGCGTGAGCGGCTCGCCGCTGCGGCCGTAGAGCGAGATGCCCTTCGGCGAGAGGACCGCGAGCTCGCCCTCCTCGAGGTAGACCACCTCGCGCGTGTGCTCGAGGATCGCCGGCACGTCCGAGGCGAGGAAGCTCTCGCCCTTGCCGTAGCCGACGACGAGCGGCGAGGCGTTCTTCGCGGCGACGATCTCGTCCGGCCGCTTCTCCGAGACCACCGCGATCGCGTACGTCCCGCGCACCTTCTGGAGCGCCGCGTGCACCGCCTCGCGCAGGTCGCGCTTGCCGTCCTCGAGCGCGCCCGCGATGAGGTGGGCGAAGATCTCCGTGTCCGTCTCGGACTTGAACCGGTGGCCCTGGGCCGAGAGCGCCGCCTTGAGCTCGAGGTGGTTCTCGATGATGCCGTTGTGGACCACCGCGACGCCGCCGTACGAGTGCGGGTGGGCGTTCTCGTCCGAGGGCCGCCCGTGGGTGGCCCAGCGGGTGTGGCCGATGCCCGTGCAGCCCGCGAGCGGGGCGTCCCGGAGGAGCGTGACGAGGTTCGCGAGCTTCCCCTTCGCCCGCTTCACGGTGAGCCCCGCGCCGCCGACGACCGCGACGCCCGCCGAGTCGTAGCCGCGGTACTCGAGCTTGCGGAGCCCGTCCACGATGAGATCGACGCACTGCCTGGGACCGACGTAGCCGACGATGCCGCACATGGGAGTGCCCCCGGGAAGATTATCCCGCGCGCCGCGCGGGCGGGCGGCCCTTCCCCGGCCGGGACGGACGGGAGTCGGGCGTGCCCTTCAATCTCTGCTCCTGCTGGCGCCGTGCCACCCACCCTTCCTTGGTGACCTGCCGCGCGCGGCCGAGCGCGAGCGCGCCCGGCGGCACCGGATCGGTCAGGGTGGATCCCGCCGCCACGTACGCGCCCGCGCCGATCTCGATCGGCGCGACCAAAATCGAGTCCGAGCCGACGAAGACCCCGTCGCCGATCCGGGTCGGGTGCTTCTTCTCGCCGTCGTAGTTGCAGGTGATGGTGCCGGCGCCGACGTTCACGCCCTGGCCGATCTCCGCGTCGCCCAGGTACGTCAGGTGGTTGGCCTTGGAGCCCTTGCCGAGCCTCGTCTTCTTCGTCTCGACGAAGTTCCCGACGTGGGCGCCCTCGCCGATCTCCGACCCGGGCCGGAGCCGCGAGAACGGGCCCACGATCGCCTTGGCCTCCACGCGGGCGTCCTCGATCACCGTGTACGGCTTGAGCGTGACGCCCTCCCCGATCACCGCGTCCTGCAGGATGCACCCCGCGCCCACGATCGTGTTCGCGCCGACACGGGTGCGTCCCTTGAGCCGCACCCCGGGCTCGATCACGACGTCCTGCCCGATCTCCACGCCCTCGTCGCAGTCGAAGCGGGCAGGGTCCTCGATCGTGACGCCCGCCCGCGCGTGCGCCTCGGCGAGCCGGCCGACGAGGACGCGCCCCACCCGCGCGAGCTCCGCGCGGTCGTTCACCCCCGCCGCGACGAACGCCGGGATCTCGACCGTGGCCGCGCCGCCCTTCGCCGCCGCCATCGCGACGAGGTCCGGCAGGTAGAACTCGCCCTGCGCGTTCTTCGCGCCCACCTTCCCGAGCGCCCGCCACAGGAACTCCGAGTCCACGCAGTAGAGCCCGGAGTTCACCTCGGTGAGCGCGCGCTCGGCCTCGGTCGCGTCCTTCTCCTCGACGACGCGGACGGCCCGGCCGCGCGCGTCGCGGACGACCCGGCCGTAGCCGCGCGGGGAGGCGGGCACCATCGTCGCCATCGCGACGAGCGCCCTGGCCCGCGCGCGCGCCGCGGCGACCGCCTGGAGCGCCTCGGTCGTGAGGAGCGGCGTGTCGCCGGAGAGGACGAGGATCGGGCCTGCGAAGCCCCGCAGCGCCGCCTTCGCCTGGAGGACGGCGTGGGCCGTGCCGAGCTGCTCGGCCTGGAGCGCGAACCGGAGCGGCGCCCCGGGCAGGGCCGCGCGCAGCGCGGCCTCGACGACCTCCGCCTGGTGACCGACGACCACGACGACCCGCTCCGCGCCGAGCGCGAGGGCGCGCTGGACGGGGTAGTAGGCGAGAGGTCGCCCCGCGACCTCGTGCAGGACCTTGGCGCGGGCGGACTTCATCCGCGTCCCCTTCCCTGCGGCGAGCACGACGGCGGCGATGGGCGAGCGTGGGCGGGGCATGCGCCGGGCAGGCTAAGGCCCGCGTACCCCCGCGATCAAGCCGCTGATCGAGGCGCAAGCCCCGTGGACCGGAAGGGGCTGCGCCCGCTCGGCCCGTCACTCGCGAACGGGACCCCGGCCGCGCGTCCCCGTACACTCCCGGCCCATGGCCCAGCTCCTCCTGCTTCTCCTCTCCGCGACCGCCGTCTCCCCCGGGGGAGCGGTGGCGAGCGCTCACCCGCTCGCGAGCGAGGCCGCCGCGCAGGTCCTGCGGGAAGGCGGCAACGCCGCCGACGCGGCGGTCGCGGCGGCGTTCGTGCTCGCGGTGGTCGAGCCGGAGTCGTCGGGGATCGGCGGGGGCGGGTTCGCGCTCGTGCACCTCGCGGGCGAGGGCCGGACCACCGCGCTCGACTTCCGGGAGGTGGCGCCGGCCGCGGCGCGCGCGGACCTGTTCGCGGGCCCGCGGGCGGAGGGCGCGCCCAGCCCGTCGCTCGACGGCGGCCTCTCGGTCGCGGTGCCGGGCGCCGTGAAGGGCTACGCCGCCCTCGCGAAGCGGTACGGGACGATGCCGCTCGCGCGCCTCGTCGAGCCCGCGGCCCGGATCGCGGAGCGCGGGTTCCCGATCGGCCCCCACTACCGCCGCCTCGCGGAGGCCCGCCGCGCCTGCCTCGCCGCGCGCCCCGCCGCCGCGCGCCTCTACCTGGTCCGCGGCCCGGACGGCGCGCCCGCGGTCCCGCCGCCCGGGACGCGCCTCCGCCAGCCGGAGCTCGCCCGCACGCTGCGCGCCATCGGGAAGGACCCCGGGAGCTTCTACCGGGGGAAGCTGGCGGCGGCGATCGTACGGGCCGTGAAGGACGACGGCGGCGTCCTCACCGCCGCCGACCTCGCGCGCTACGAGGTGCGCGAGCGGACGCCGCTCGAGGGGCGCTACCGCGGCCACCGGATCGTCTCGATGCCGCTCCCGTCCTCCGGCGGCGCGATCGTGATCGGCCTGCTCCAGGCGCTCGAGCACGAGGACCCGCGGGCCGGCGGCTACCGGCCCGAGCGGTTCCTGCACGCCATGGCCGAGGCGTCGAAGCGGCTCTACGCGCGGCGCGGCCTCCTCGGCGATCCCGCGTTCGTGCCCGCCGCCGCGGAGGAGGTCGCGCGGATGACCTCGCGCGAGGAGGCGGCGCGGGCCGCCGCCGCCGTGGGCCCGCGCGCGGCGGCGGTGCCGGGGCCGGTCCCGCCGGGCGAGTCGAGCCAGACGAGCCACCTCTCGGTCGCCGATCGCGCCGGCAACGCCGTCGCCCTCACCACCACGGTGAACTACATGTTCGGCTCCTGCGTCGTCGTCCCCGGCGCGGGGTTCGTGCTCAACGACCAGATGGACGACTTCGACGCTGCGCCCGGGGTGCCCAACGTGTTCGGCGCGGTCGGCACCGGCGCCAACGCGCCCGCGCCCGGGAAGAGCCCGCTCTCCTCGATGGCCCCGACGCTCGTCTTCGGCCCGGACGGCCGGCTCCAGCTCGCCGTCGGCGCGCCGGGCGGTACGACCATCCCCACCGCGGTGGCGCAGGTGATCTCACACATCGTGGACGATGGTATGTCCCTCTCGCAGGCCGTCTCCACGCCGCGCATCCACCACCAGTGGCGCCCCGACGCGATCCAGATCGAGCCGGGCGCGCTCGAGGCCGAGACCGCGCGCGCGCTCGAGGCGCGCGGGCACGCGCTCCTCTGGCGGCAGCGGGCGTGGAGCAATCCGCAGGCGGTGCGGCGGACGCCGGAGGGCTGGTGGGAAGCGGCGAGCGACGCGTCGGGCGAGGGCGCGCCGGCGGCGCCGTGAGGATCGGTTGGCAGTTGTCAGTTGTCAGTTGTCAGTTGTCAGTTGTCAGTTGGCAGTTGGCAGTTGGCAGTTGTCAGTCGTCGGTTGTCGGTGGACGGGCTGTCGGCGAGTCGGTCTCGGCGGACCCCGGAGACCGAGCACCGTCCACTGACAACCGACCCCGGTATCGCCGGTGTGGGTGCCGCCGATCGTGTCCCGCGGCGAGGGGGCCGGGTGAACTGGCCGAAGGAACCCTGATATTCTACGCTTCGACCGTCAGGAGGCGCCGTGCCCAACGCCCCGCAGCCCGAGATCCGTGCGTCCCGCGCAGAGTTGATCGCGCACATGCGCCGTCTGGAGGAGGAGCTCCAGAAGGTCCATGGGCGCCTGCTCGCGTTCGGGGGCGAGACGCTGCCCGGCGTCCACCTCGTCGTCCAGGCCAACGGCCGCCGCGCGCTGCTCTCGTCGGGCCGCGTCCTCGAGGTGGTCCGGCTCGTCGCCACGAACCCGCTCGTCGGGGCGCCGCAGCACGTGCGGGGCACGTTCGTCTGCCGCGGCATGCCGGTGATCGCGGTGGACCTCCGGAAGCTCCTCGGCGCGAAGACCGAGCCCGCGCTCGACGCGCAGATCGTGATCCTCGCGGGGACGCCGGTGGTGGGCCTCGTCGTGGACCAGGTCCCGCGGCTCGTCGAGAACCCGAAGCTCTACGAGGGCGACGTCGTCGCCGGGATGCCGGAGGGCTGGAAGGAGTCGCGGCTCGCGGCGGGCCTGTGCCTCGACGGCGAGGAGGTCCTGCCGGTGCTCGACCCGTCGCCCATCCAGGCCGAGCTGGCGGGGCGCGAGGCATGAACCTCAAGGCCGCAGGGGTCCCGCTCCCCGAGGTCGAGCGCGTGCTGGAGGAGGCCTGCGGCCTCACCCTCTCGCCCGGGATCCGCCGCACGCTGGGCGACGCGTTCATGCGCGCGGCGCGCGAGCTGCGGCTCGCGCCGGAGGCCTTCCTCGGCAAGCTCCGCGCCCGCGAGCACAAGGCGGTCACCTCGCTCGTCGAGGCGGCGGTGGTCGGCGAGACCTACTTCTTCCGCCACCCCGAGCAGCTCGTCCTCATCCGCCAGCTCGCGATCTCCGCCGCGCCGCGCGAGCGCCCGCTCTCGATCTGGTCGGCGGGCTGCGCCACCGGCGAGGAGCCCTACACGCTGGCGATGGAGCTCGTGGACGCGGGCCGCCTCGGGCTCGGCGACCGGATCCTCGCGACCGACGTCTCGTCCCGCGCCCTCGCGGTGGCGAGGGAGGCCCGGTACGGCGAGTGGTCGCTCCGCCGGCTCGACCCGGCGGTGCGGAACCGTCACTTCGAGTCCCACCCGCCGCAGGTGGAGGTGCGGCCCGAGATCCGGGCGATGGTCGAGTTCCGGCGGCACAACCTCGTCCGGGACCCGGCCCCCGCGCTCGGCTTCGACCTCGTCCTCTGCCGCAACGTGCTCATCTACTTCAACCCGCCGACCGCGGCGCTGGTGGTGGAGAAGCTCGCGGTCTCGCTCGCGCCGGGCGGCGTGCTCGTCCTCGGCCCGGTGGAGACCCCGCTCGCGGTGGGCCAGGACCTCGAGCGCGTCGAGCTCGACGGCGTCACCGCCTTCCGCGCCCCCGGCGGCCGGCCGCTGCCCAGCTCGCTCTCGCGAACGCGCGAGGAGTCCCCGGGCGCGCCCGCGCCGGTCCACTCGCTCGCCGAGCGCCGGGCCGGCGCCGCCGCGAAGGGCCACGCCGCGGCGCGCCCCACGGC
>JAEYZK010000001.1 GCA_023428085.1 Pseudomonadota bacterium | reverse complement strand
CAGGGGCGGCGCCGGTCGCCTGCGGCGGCGCCTCCGCCGCGGGCGCCTCGGCGGGCTCGTCCCAGGCGGTGACCACGAGCACCTCCTCGAGACGCGTCACGTCCACCTCGGGTGACACCGCCGCGTCGTGGAACAGGCCGTTCCCGCCCTTCCGCAGCTCGCGCACCTTCCCCACCGGGACGCCGCGCGGGAACACGCCGTCGGTCCCCGCGGTGACGAGGAGATCCCCCTCGACCACGTCCTCCGACCGGAGCGCGTAGTCGAGCTTGCACGCGCCCGTCGTGCCCTGGCCACGCACGTTGGCCCGCGCGCGCGTGCGATCGACGCGCACCGCGATGGAGCTGTTGCGGTCGGTGAGGGCGAGCACCTCGGCGCTGTGGGCCGTGGCGGCGTGCACGCGTCCCACCACCCCGTCGGCGGTCACGACGGGCTTCAGGCGGGTCACGCCCTCGGCCTCGCCCTGGTCGATGACGAGGAGCTGGAGGCCCGTGGGCGAGAGCTTCACGCCGACGACGCGCGCGCCGACGTAGGTCCGCCGGGGCGACGCGTCCCTGAACGCGAGCAGCTTGCGCAGCCGCTCCGCCTCGGCGCGCTCCTGCAAGAGCTGCTGCCGCTCGACGCGGATCAGGTTGAGCTCGCGCGAGAGCTCCACCGCCTGGGCGTGCGCGCCGCGCAGCGCGACGTAGCCGTACCACCCGCGGAGCACGCCGGTGACGGCCCACGCGACGGCCTTCTCCACCGGCGCGGTCACCCACACCACGGCGCGATCGACGGAAGAGCGCTCGGCCGGCTTCTTCGATCGCGCGAAGAAGACGCCGAGCGGGACGAGGAGCAGCACCGCCACGAGGATCAGCTCGCGGTACCGCTTGAGCAGTTGCAGCACGGGTTCTCCGGAGGAGGCGCCTGGGGCAAAATCCCTTGCATTTTAGCGTGCGTTGACTAGGGTGTTCAACCTCGCGGCGCCAGCTCCTGCCGGAGGGCGCCCCCTACAACAACCCGGAGCACCGGTTCCATGCTCGACGTCCTGCGCGCCCGGAAGGGCGGCATCCTCTCCTGGATCTTCCTCGGGGCCATCATCGCCTCGTTCGTCATCTACTTCGGCCCGGGCAAGTTCGAGATGGGCGGAGCAGGGTGCGGCGGGGCGCCCATGACCACCGCGGCGTACGTGGACGGCAAGGCGGTCCCGTCCGTGCTGTTCGAGATGGCCCTCGACAACGAGGCGGAGGTCGCCCGCTACCAGTACGGCGAGCGCTTCGCCGAGGCGCTCCCGATCCTCGGGCAGCAGATCATGGACCAGCTCGTGTCGCAGGCCGTGCTCGCGCGCGAGGCGGAGCGGCGCGGCGTCCGGATCCCGGACGAGGAGCTCTTCGAGGAGCAGCGCAAGCGGCCCGAGTTCCAGCAGGAGGGCCGGTTCTCGCGCGACTTCTTCCGCCAGTACGTCACGCGCCGCTTCGGCTCGGTGGACACCTACCTCGACATCACGGAGGACGGCATGGCGGTGCAGCGCCTCCAGGGCCTGTTCAGCGCCAGCGTCCACGTGCCCGCGTCCGAGGTGAAGGAGGCCTGGAAGGAGCGGACCGACCAGGTCGATCTCGTGTACGTGGCGTTCCCGCTCGCCGACGCGCGGGCCGAGGTGAAGCTCGGCGACGCCGAGATCCAGGCGTTCGCCGCCAAGGAGGCCGCGCGGATCCAGAAGTTCTACGAGGAGAACGCCGCGCGCTACGACCAGCCGAAGAAGGTGCGGGCGCGCCACATCCTCGCCCGCATCGAGGGCGCCGACGGCGACGCCGCCAAGAAGGAGATCGAGGCGGCCATCGCGCGGCTCCAGAAGGGCGAGGACTTCGCCAAGGTGGCGGCGGAGGTCTCCGACGACGAGAGCACGAAGGGCAACGGCGGCGACCTCGGCGTGATCTCCGCCGGGCAGGTGGACGCGGCGTTCGCGAAGGCCGCGCTGGACCTCGAGGCCGGCAAGGTCTCGGAGCCGGTCCAGACGCCGAGCGGGTGGCACGTCATCAAGGTCGAGGAGGTCATCCCCGCGAAGACGATCCCGCTCGCCGACGTCCGCAACGACATCGCCCGCGAGCTCCTCGCCGGCGATCGCGCCGCGGCCCTGGTGCAGGGCCGGGCCGAGGCCGCGCTCGCGGCCGCGAGGTCCGGCAAGGCGCTCACGGAGCTCTACCCGCAGCCGAAGCCGGCCGTCGAGGCGGCCGAGGGCCGCCCGGCGATGCCGGAGGTGAAGGCGTCGCTGACGCTCAACGGCAGGCCGGTCGCGGCGGTCGAGACCAACGCGTTCCCGGCCTCGGCGCCCGAGGTCTACGGGCTCCCCGGGTCCGCCGCGCTGATGAAGGACGCGGTCGCCGCCGACGCGAAGACCGTGCTCCCGCGCGTCTACGAGACGCAGACCGGCCCGGTCGTCGCGGTCGTGAAGAACCGCGTGCGCCCCGACGAGAAGCTCTTCCCCGTCCAGCGGCGCGCGGTGGAGATCGCCCTCGCGGGCGAGACGGAGCGCCAGCTCGCGTACGCGTGGCGGAGCCAGCTCGAGAAGAACACCGACATCGAGAAGAACGAGCAGCTCGTGCGCCGGCTCACGACGGTGACGAGCGAACCGGCGCAGCAGTGACGGGTGGGTCGATGGATCGGCCCCGGCTGATCCTCGCCTCCCAGAGCCCGCGGCGCCGGGAGCTCCTGGCCGGCCTGGGGATCGCGCTCGAGATCCGCCCCGCCGCGACCGACGAGAGCGTGGTCCCGGGCGAGCCGCCGCGGGCGTACGTCGCCCGGGTGGCGCGCGAGAAGGCCCGCGCCGTGCCGGGGGCCGTGGTGCTCGCCGCCGACACGGCGGTGGTGCTCGGCGACGAGATCCTCGGCAAGCCGCGCGACGGGGCCGACGCCGCCCGCATGCTCCGGGCACTCTCCGGCACCCGCCACGAGGTGCTCACCGCCGTCTGCGTCCGTACCATGGGCGCGGGGGACGCGGCGGGGGCGCGGGAGCGCGAGGCGCTGGTCGCGACCGAGGTGCGGTTCCGGGCGCTCTCCGACCGCGAGATCGCCTGGTACGTCGCCACGGGCGAGCCGCTGGACAAGGCCGGCGCGTACGCGCTCCAGGGCGCCGGCGGCGCGCTCGTGGACGGCGTGGCCGGGAGCGTGTCGGGCGTCGTCGGCCTGCCGCTCGCGGAGGCGCTGGCGCTGCTCGCCGAGGCGGGCTTCCCCCTGCCCTGGAGCGCGCCGTGATCGCCGGCCGGCTCGCCGCCCTCCGCGCCGCCATCCCCGCCGGCGTCACCCTCGTCGCGGTCTCGAAGACCCAGCCGCCCGAGGCGATCCGCGAGGCCTACGCCGCCGGGCAGCGCGACTTCGGCGAGAACTACGCGCAGGAGTGGCGCGCCAAGGCCGACGCCCTGGCCGACCTCCCCGACCTGCGGTGGCACTTCATCGGCGGGCTCCAGACCAACAAGGTGAAGTACCTCGCCGGCCGCGTGCACGCGGTGCACACCGTCGATCGGCCGGAGCTGGCGCGCGAGCTCTCGAAGCGGTGCGCGGCGCGCGCCGCGCAGGTGCGGGTCTTCCTCGAGGTGAACGTCGGCGGCGAGGCCTCGAAGGAGGGCTGCGCGCCGGCGGAGGTCCCGGCGCTCGCCGCGGCCGTGCGCGCGCTCCCCGCGCTCGAGCTCGTCGGCCTCATGTGCATCCCGCCCGCGGAGGGCGATCCACGTCCGCACTTCCGGCTCCTGCGGCGCCTGCGCGACGAGCTCGGGCTCGCCGCGCTCTCGATGGGCATGAGCGGCGACTGGCAGGCGGCGGTGGAGGAAGGGTCCACGCTCGTCCGGATCGGGACCGCGATCTTCGGCGCGCGGCGGTGAGCGCGCCGGCGCGAAGCTACAGCACCTTCAGCTTCAACCTGCCGGAGTCGTTCACCTCGGCGCGGAACTCCTGGCCGCAGTAGTAGCAGCGGACCTCGTCCCCGTTCCCGAACCCGTCGTCGTACGGGTTGTTGGCCGAGCAGTCCGGGCAGTCGAAGTCCTGGAACCGGCGCGCCGTCCCGGCCTCCTGCGGGCTCCGCTTGTCCTCGTCGTCGTACACGGGATCGTAGGGCATGGCAGCGTCGAGCGTAGACCACCGGGTGCGATTCGCAAACGGGTCGGCTGCGACGGGGTGGGGGCGCAGGAGCTCCGCTCCTGGGGCGGGGGCGCAGCCCCCGCGTGATCGTTGCCCGGCCGCACAGTGACGCCGTCCCGCGGGCGGGGGCGTTGCGCCCGGAGGACAGAATCCCGAACAATGGCCGCTGGACGGGCGTGGCATCGCCCTTGCTCACCAATCCGGCGGGGGCGTCCCCCGCGGAGATCTCCGACATGAACCGCACCCGGCTCGCGTTCGCCTCCCTCGCACTCGCCCTGGCCACGGCGCCGCGCGCGCAGGGCATCGCCCCCGGTGAGGAGATCGTGCTCGGCGTCTCGTACCTCGGCGTCCCGACCGGCGAGGCGCGGATGCGGGTGGGACAGCCCGAGGGCGACATCTGGCCCGTGGTGTTCCAGGCGCGCACGTCGGGCGCCGCGAGCCTGCTCGACGTCCGGGAGCACCTCGTCTCCTACTGGGACGCGGGGCTGCGGCTGTCGCGCGGCTCCGATCTGAAGGCGTACGAGGTGGGCGACTACCACACCGACTCGGCGCGGTTCAGCCGCATCCCGGGGGAGCCCACGAAGGTGACGGTGGTCGAGGCCCGGAGGGGCAAGAAGCCGAAGACCAGGATCATCGAGGTCCCGCACGGCGCGCTCGATCTCACCGGCGCGTTCCTCTGGCTGCGGATGCAGGAGCTCGCGGTGGGCGCCCGCCTGGAGGTGCCGATCATCTCGGGGACGAGCCAGTTCACGCTCACCGCCGAGGTGGTCGATCGCGAGGAGGTGGAGACGCCCGCCGGGACCTTCCCGAGCTTCAAGGTGCGCGTCCGCACCGCCTTCAAGGGCAAGTTCTCGACCAAGCGCGACACCTTCCTCTGGTTCGCCGACACGCACGATCGCCGTCTCGTGAAGGCGTCCGCCGAGTTCGCCGTGGGGAGCATCGTCGCCGAGCTGAAGAGCTACCGCCCGGGGAACGCGGTCGCCGAGCGGTGAGCTGCGGGGGCGTCCTCCCGGCGCGTCCCACGCGAGGGGGGCCCGCCCCGCGCGCCGCCCCCCACCCTGCGGCTGTCCCGCGGGGCGCGGGGACCCCATCGTCTCCGGGTGCGCCCCGTCCTCGCGTTGCTCGTCGCCCTCGGCCTCGCCTCCTCGTCGGCCCCGGCCGGTCCGCGGGTGCGCTTCGGCGTGGCGTCCTCGCTGGAGAAGCTCCGCCCCGACGACCCGATCCCCGGCTCCCGCGCGATCGCGCTCCGCGCCGCCCGCGGCGAGTGCGAGGCCGCGCAGATCGCGGTCCGCGCCTCGGGGCCGGTGCCGGCGCTCGGCGCCGCCGCCGCGGGGGCGGACGGGCTCGAGGTCAGCCTGTACCGCGTGGCCTCGCTCCACCTCGCGCACCCCTCGGGGCCCGACGGCGCCGCCGGCGAATGGCCGGACCCGCTCATCCCGGTCCGCGATCCCGCCTTCGGCGAGGCCCGCCGCGCGTTCCCGGTCGCCGTCCCCGCCGGACGCCTCCAGGCGATCTGGGTCGAGGTCTGCGTGCCGCCCGGCGCCGCGCCCGGCGTGCACCGGGGCACGGTGGTCGTGCGGGACGGCGGCGCGGACCTCGCGCGGATCCCGCTCCGCGTCCACGTCTGGCCGTTCGCGCTCCCCCGCACCCCCACGTTCGTGGCCGCCTTCGGCCTCTCGACGCGCCTCGGCACGCGGGCGCTCGGCGTGCCCGACGATCCCGCGGTGGCGCGGGCGCTCGCCGCGGCGGCCCTGCGCCACCGCCTCACGCCCTTCACGCTCTCCGCCGATCCGCCGGACGGCCGGTGCACCGCGGCGCGGTGCGCGCTCGACTGGACGCGCTTCGACGCAGAGCTCGCGCCGGTGCTCGACGGCACGCTCGTACCGGGCGTGAAGGGTGGCTTCGCGGAGGTCCGGATCCCGGCCGCGGTGTGGGCCGGGCCCGAGGAGGATCTCGCCGCCACGCTCCGGGCCTGGCGCGATCACTTCGCCGCGCGCGGGTGGCTCGACCGGCTCTGGCTCTACACCCTCGACGAGCCGTCCCCCGCGCAGTTCCCCGAGCTGGCGCGCCGCGCGCGCCTCGCCCGGCAGGCGGGCCTCCGCGTGTTCGCCACCCTCGCGCCGCACCCCGCGCTCGAGGGCGTCGTGGACGTCTTCGCGCCCAACCTGACGCTGCTCCCGGACGCTCCCGCCCCCGCGGGGGTCGCCGTCTCCTACGCCTCCTGCCTCTCGCACGGCTGCGCCGAGCTGCCCGCCGGCGGCCGCGCCCGCGCCCAGATGATCCGCGCGTTCACCGGCTGGCCGGGGTACGAGATCGACCGACCGGCGGCGGCCGCGCGGGCGGTCGCCTGGCTCGCGGCCCGGCGTGGGCTCTCGGGCGAGCTCTACTACGATATGCTCCAGGCGTGGACGCGCGATCCCTGGACCGATCCGCGGGCCTTCGCGGGGAACGGCGACGGCACGCTCCTCTACCCCGGCCGGCCCGCGGCGCTGGGCGGGACGCGTCCGTTCCCGGTCGAGTCCATCCGCCTCAAGGTGATCCGCGACGGGCTCGAGGACCTCGAGCTGCTCCGGCTCGCGCGCGCGGCGGGGCTGGGCGCGCTGTGCGATCGGACGGAGGCCGCGCTCGTCCCGGCGGCGCGGAGCTTCGCGCGCGAGCCCGCGACCTGGCTCGCGGCGCGGCGCAGGCTCGGGGACGCGCTCGCGGCCCGGGTCGCCGCGCGGTGACCGCGGCAGGCCTCCCCCGCGCCGGAGCCGGCGCGTGATCGGCGCCGCGCTCCTCGCCGCGGCGATGGCCGCCGCGCCCTGCGGGCTCCCGCCGGCCGGGCGCCCGACCTGGACCGTCGGCGAGACCGCCACCTACGATCTGGAGCTGTTCGGCCTCGTCCGCGCCGGCTCGCTCCAGCTCTCGACGGAGCGGCCGAGCGCGCTCTCGGGCGGGAAGATCGTGCCGCTCCGCGCGCGCGCCCAGACCGAGGCATCGGTCGCGAGCCTCCTCCGGCTCACGGCCATCGCGCTCTCGTGGGTGGACGCGCGGACGCTCCTCCCCGAACGCTACCGCGAGGAGGCGGACGAGAACGGGGTCCGCAAGATCAGCGACGCGAAGCTCGCGCCGGCGGGCCCGACCATCGACCTCTCCTTCGACATCGGCGGGGCGAAGAGCACCGCCCAGGTCCCGCGCCAGGGCACGGCGCTCGACGCGGTCTCGGCGATCGCGTACCTCCAGGCGGCGCGGCTCGCGCCCGGCGACCGGCTGTGCTTCGACCTGCTCGCGCGCGGGCGGGTGTGGCGCGTCACCGGCGCGGTCGCGCCCGGGGGGAAGATCGACTCGGTGCTCGGGAAGGTGGAGACCCTCCGGATCGACGCCCAGGCGACGGTGGCCGGGGCCGAGGCGCCGCACCAGATGCGCGTCTGGCTCAGCGCGGCCCCGCCGCGGCGGTTCCTGGTGGCGGTCGGCGACGTGGACCTCGGGCCGGTGAAGGTCACGCTGACCGAGGTGCGCGGCGTCCCGACGCGCGGGCGTGGTCACGGTCCGTGAAGACCGCTACATCCGCGCCGCGACCTGCGACAGCCGTCGCCGCACGCTGGCGAGCGCCTCCTGGAGGGCGTCCACCTGGGCGGCGGGATCGACGGCGCGGGCGAGCGCCATCAGGCGATCCGCCGTGGGCGTCTCGCGCGCGAGCGCGCCCTCCACGTCGTCGAGGTACGTGGCCACGGCCGCGAGGGCGGCGCGCGTCTCGCGCAGATCGTCCTCCAGGAAGTCGAGCACGACGTGCTCGCGGGCCGTCGAACCCGCGAGGCGGCGGCGGAGCGCCTCGACGGCGCCCGCGTCCGCGGCGGCGGTGCGGGTCGGCGCGAGGACGGTCGCGGTGCTTGTCCGCTTCATGGCGTGCTCCCGTGGGGATCCCCACCCGTGAACGAGCCCCCCGTCGACTCCGCGGACCCCGTGCCGCGGTCCGCGCCGCTCAGGGCGGACGGCCGCGCGCAGCCCGAGGTCGTGGTCCGCGCGCGCACCGCCTCGATCGCCGCCTCGATGCGGGCGGGCGACTGGCCCTCGGCGCGAAGCTCGGCGATCTCGCGCGCGGCGCGCGCGAGCCCGCCGTCGTCGAGCTCCCCCCGCGCCTCGGCGAGCGCGCGCGCGAGCGGATCGGCGGCGCGGGGGTGCTCCGCCGGTGGTGTCCGTGCGGCGGCGAAGAGGCCTGGGTCGGGATCGGGCTGCGCGTGGCCGTCCGCCCCGGGCGCGCGGTCCGCGGAGTCGAGGGGAGGCTCGTCCACGGGCTCGGGGCGGACGCGGACTGCGGGAGCCCGTTGCGGCCGCCCCAGGAGCACCGCGTCGCCGACGGCCTCGCCCGCGGCCTCGCGCGGCAGGTAGACGCGCCAGAGCGTTCCGCGGTTGTCGCGGTGCAGGGGTCGGGCGAGCCCCTTCGCGACGAGCCCGTCCAGCATCCGCAGCAGGCGCCGCTCCGACGCGTGGAGCCGCTCCTCGAGCGCGCGCTTCGGCACGCGGCACCAGTTGCGCCCCTCGCCGTAGGACAGCCGGATGAGCTGCAGGTACGCGGCCTGCTCCTCCGGCGCCAGGGCCGGCGCCGCCTCGTCGAAGGCGTCGAGCGGGACGGCGACGAAGCTGCTCCGGACGCGGGCGGCCCCGAGGAGCTCGCCGGCGAACGGGAGGCGCCGCATCTCTCCCGGCGCGAGCGCCTCGGCGGGGACGGCGGACGGCGAGACCGGCTGCGTCGCCAGCGTCGCGCTGCCCCGGATCCCCCTGTGCACCGCCTGCCCCATCGCGAACGCCCTCCCGCCCAGCTGCCGAGCGTAAGCGAGCGATATCGATGGTCAAGAAAACGGCCGGCAGTGGGGAGCCGACCAGCCCCGAGCGATCGTCGAGGGCACCGCCTGCGTTGAATGGCCGACCGCCCTGGGCGTAGCGGCCTCCAGAGGAGGCCGCGGAGTCGAAGGGCGGCGGCGGTGGGCCACCCCAGCTCGCTCGGCTCAGATCAGGCCGCGGGACCTGCGGAGCAGCTCGACGGTCTTCTGGTACTCGACGTCCCAGGCGCTCGTGCCTTCCTGCAGGTGCTTGAGGCGGGCCCGGGCCTCGCGATCGATCTCGTCGTCCACGTCGAGGTGCTTCTTGAAGATCTGGAAGACCTTCTTCCGGAGCGAGTGATCCTCGGCGTAGACCTCCTCCACGTTCCGGGAGATGAGGAGGAACTCGATCATCTGGCCGATGACGTACTCGATCCCCTCCTCGCCCATCTTGAAGCCGCGGACGTCCGCCATCTCGCGCTTCACCTGGTTGAACCGGGAATGATCGTACCCGCGACGCTCGAGCGCCTCGCGGGTCGCGGCGTTCACCCTCTCCTCGGCGGCGAGGTACTCCTTCATGATGGCCGCCATGTCCATCTCGGCGTCTGCGATGCGGAGGGTCTCGATCTCGACGTCCCCGTCCTGCATGAGGGTCTGGATGACCTCGCGGGCGATCGTCGGGATGACCTTCGGGTAGAGCCGCATGGAGTCTCGTTCCTCGCCTGGGAGGCCCCGGCCCCACGCTGCGGCCGGGTGCCGGAGCGAAGACCGCGGAAACAAAAGGTAAAGCCCTATAAACCCCGCTCGCTCGGTCAGGCAAGCGAAAAACATCCGCGGGCTGCATGTTTCGTGCGCAGGGCGGGACGCAGCGTCCCGGTGGGCCTGCACCCCTTCCGAGACACGGAGCACCCGCTGGCCGGCTCGACGGAGCGTCCGGCAGGAGCCGGAGCCCGGGGCAGGCCAGCGGGCGGCGGGCGGGCTAGCTCGCGAAGACCCGCATGACGTCGTCGAGGAGCTTGAGCGCCTCCGCCTTCGGGCGCTGGAAGGCGTTGCGGCCCATGATCGATCCGAACGCGCCGCCCTCCTTGAGGCCGCGGATGTCCTCGAGCAGCGCGTCGGTGCTCTTCGACTCGCCGCCGGAGAAGATCACGATGCGCTTGCCGTTGAACGCCGACTGCACAACGTGCCGCGTCCGCTCGGCGAGCGTGCCGATCGGGATCTTCTGCTCCTCGTAGACCTTCTTCGCCTCGGCGTTCTCGAGGTTGCCCTTGGGCGGCTTCACCTTCACGATGTGTGCGCCCATCTGGCAGGCGATCTGGGCGGCGTAGGCGGAGATGTCCACCGCGGTCTCGCCGTCCTTCGAGAGGCCGGAGCCGCGCGGGTAGCTCCAGACGATCACGACGAGACCGTTCGCCTTCGCCTCCTCGGTGAGCGCGCGCAGGTTCTCGAGCTGCTCGTTGCGGGCGTCGGAGCCGGGGTAGATCGTGTAGCCGATGGCGCTGCAGCCGAGGCGCACCGCCTCCTTCACGGAGGAGGTGACCGCCGAGATCGGCGCGCCGCCGAGCTTCGAGAGCGAGTCGGAGTTGTTGACCTTGAGGATGAGCGGGATCTGGCCGGCGTACGTGCCCGCGATCGCCTCGATGAAGCCGAGCGGGGCCGCGTACGCGTTGCAGCCCGACTCGATCGCGAGCTGCACGTGGTACTCGGGATCGTAGCCGGCGGGGTTCTTGGCGAAGGAGCGGGCGGGCCCATGCTCGAAGCCCTGATCGACGGGCAGGATGACGAGCTTGCCGGTCCCGGCGAGCTTCCCGGTCATGAGCAGCCGGTGGAGGTTCGCGAGGGTCCCCGGGTTGTCCGAGGGGTACCAGGAGAGGATCTGCTTCACGCGGTCGGTGGTGCGCTCGGGCATCGGTCGGCTCCTCGGCGGTCCGGAGGTACCCGGACCGGTGACGTGCTGGAAAGGCGGGCGGGTTGTAAGGCTGGCGCCCCGACCCGGCAACGGAGGCTGGAGTTCCGGCCGGGGCGCCGCGCAGTGCCGCAGCCGGCGCCTCGCCGGGGCGGAGCTCGGGCGCCTCGCCTGGCCCGCGGGCGTGGCGCGCCGCACCTTACGACCGGACTTCCCGAGGAGGCCACCATGGCACGCCGCAATGCGGATCCGCCGGAGCGGACCCCATCGTCCATCCTGTCCGAGGTGGAATACCCGATCACGCGCGACGAGCTCGCGGAGGCGATCGCGGAGGCCGGCGCGTCGGTCGACGCGATCAACTTCCTGCGATCGCTCCCCGACCGCATCTACCAGAGCCCGTCGGAGGTGCAGCGCGAGTTCGGCGAGGGGAGCGCGCGGTTCGGGCTCTTCACGGACGACGTGCGGCACCGAGGGGATCTCGGGAAGGAGGCGGTCGAGACCGGGGCCAACCCGACCCGACACCCGTGAACGAGCCCGAGCCTACGCCCGTGCCCGAGGAGAGAAGTTCGCCTCGTTCCCGAAACACCGCCCCACGTACCCGCACCCCTCCGCGCTGCACCGCGCGAGGTCGCGCCCGAGCTCGGCCGGCGTCGGCGCGCGGAGCGCGGCGAGCTCGCCCGCGAGCTGCGGCGCGAGCTCCTCGAACCGCCGGAGCTCGGCCGGGGTCGGGGTGAGATCGAGCGTCCGGAGATCGCCGCGGAGGAACTGGAGCGCGGCGCGCACCCGGAGCCGCGGGAACGCGCGGGACGCGGCGAGCGTGTACGCGGTGAGCTGGAGCCGGTACCGCTCGGCCGACGCGGCGCGCGGGGAGGCGTACTTGTAGTCGATGACGGTCAGCTCGTCCTTCGCCGGACCCCGGACCAGCGCGTCGAGCGCGCCGACGAGGTAGACCGCGGTGGCGCCGGCGCCGTCGAGCCGGAGGAGGAACGGCACCTCGCGCGAGAGCCGCCCCTCGCGCGCCGCCTGGGCGAGGCGCGCGCCGGCGGGGGACTCCGCGAACGCGAGCACCTCGAACAGGATCCGCCGGACCCCCGGGCTCTGCGGGTCGTAGCCGCGCCGGGTCGCGACCGCCGCGAGCAGCGCGCGGCGCTCGAGGGGCGGCGCGGAGAGATCGGCCTCGGCCAGCATCGCGTGGGCGAGCGTGCCGCGCTCCGTCGCGCGCGCGGGGTCGTCGGCGGGCGGCGCGCTGTCTCCCCGCGGCTCGGGGATCCCGAGCACGCGCCCGAGCAGGTGGCGCCGCGGGCAGCGCGCGTACTCGGCGAGCGCGGTGACCGCGAACCGCACGGCGGGCAGCGGCGGCGCGGCGGGGAGGACGGGGGCGACGAGCCCGTCCGGATCCGCCGCTCCGGTCGCGGAGGGCTCGGGCCCCGGGCCGGCGGCCGCCGGGGTCGGGTACGGCACCCTCCGGAGGAGGTCCTCCCTGCCGCCCACGGCCGCCTCCACCATCCCCCGCCAGCTCTGCGGCCTCCCCTCGCCCGAGAGCACGAGGTGATCGCGCGCCCGCGTGAGGGCGACGTACAGGAGGCGCCGCGACTCCGCGTCGTCCGCCCGGCGATCCCACTGGCGCGCCCGCTCGACCGACGCGGTCCTGACGAGCTCCTCGCGGACGGGATCCACGAGCGAGGTGCAGAGGCGGCCCGCCGCGTCGAGCAGGACCTGGCGCGTGTCGTTCCGCGGCGCGGCGCCCAGCTCCGGCACGAACACCACCGGCCACTCGAGCCCCTTCGCCTGGTGGATCGTGAGGAGCGCGACCGCGTCGGCGTCCTCGAGCGCGGCCTCCGGCTCCCGCGGCGGGCGCGCGGCGAGGGCGCGGAGGTGGGCCGCGAGCTCCGCGGGGCCGCCGCCCGTCCCCGCGAACCGGGCGGCGAGCGCCAGCGCCTTCTCGAGGTTGGCGGCGCGCCGCTCGCCGTCGGGCGCGGCGAGCAGGGCCGCGTCGAGATCGAGCTGCTCCACCGCGCGCCCCAGCAGCTCGGGGAGTGGGAGCCGGTCGCGGACCGCGTGGAGCCCGCGCCAGGCGTCGAGGAACCGGTGCAGCCGCGCCCGCTCGTCCTCCGCCAGGAGATCGCCGGGGAGCGCCGCGTCGATCGCCGCGGGCGCGAGCCCGTGCAGCCGGGCGAGGCCGAGGCGCGAGAGCAGGAAGAGCGCGCCGTCCGAGACCGCGCACATCGGCGAGCGGAGGAGCGCGGCCCACGCGAGCGCGTCCTCGGGATCGGCGAGCGCCGCGAGCAGCTCCCCCACGTCCCGGACCTCGCTCGCCTGGTAGAACCCGCCGCCGCGGGCGAGGCGGTACGGGATCCCGGCCTCGCGCAGCGCGCGCTCGTACGGGCCGAGCTGCGTCAGGCGGCGGAACAGGAGCGCGACCTCGCCGTGGCGCGGCGCCCGCGCCGCCTGCGGGGCGCCGTCCACGGGGCGGGGGTGCACGCGCACGCCGGCGTCGCCGGCGACGAGCGCCGCGATCCGCGCCGCGATGGCCCGGGCCTCGCGGAGCCGCCGCTCCTCGGCGTCGCCGTCCGCGTCCTCGTCCACGAGGAGCTCGCACGCCGGGCGCGCCCCCTCCGCGCGCTGCGGCTGGAGGCGGTCCTCGGGGCGGAAGGAGATCTCGTCATCGCGCGGCGCCGCGCCCGCGGGCGGCTGGAGCGTCCCCTGCGAGACGGCGTTGACGAGGTCGAGCACCGCGGGCGCGGAGCGGTGGTTCTCGGTGAGGTGCAGGACCCTCCCCTCCCCCGCCGTGAACGCCCGGACGAGGCGCGCGAACACGGCCACGTCCGCCCCGCGGAACCGGTAGATCGACTGCTTGAGATCCCCCACCGCGACGAGGATCGGTCCGGGCCCCTCGGGCCCGGGGCGCGCGAGCAGGTCCACGAGGTCCTGCTGCACGGGGTTCACGTCCTGGTACTCGTCCACGAGGAGGGCGCGCAGGCTCCCGCGGAGCTCCGCGCGCAGCGCGGCGTCGCCCGCGAGGAGGGCGCGGCCGCGGAGGAGGAGGTCGTCGAAGTCCACGGCGCGCGCCCGCCGCTTGCGCGCCGCGTACCGGCGCTCGGCCTCGGCGACGAGCCGGGCGAGCTCGGCCCGCTGCGGCG
Organism: Pseudomonadota bacterium; assembly: GCA_023428085.1. GTDB lineage: Bacteria > Myxococcota > Myxococcia > Myxococcales > Anaeromyxobacteraceae > Anaeromyxobacter. Next base: position 144 of record JAEYZK010000001.1, on the reverse strand, counting down.
CGGCGAGCACGTCGGCGGCCTCGGCGCGGAGGTCCTTCCAGGCGGCCACGAGGTCCTTCTTCGCGGGGCCCAGCGCGCCGCCCCGGACGTCGTGCCGCCGCGCCGCCGCCTCGAGCGCGCCCAGCCGGTGCAGGCCCTCGAGCG
>JAEYZK010000468.1 GCA_023428085.1 Pseudomonadota bacterium | reverse complement strand
GGCCGCTCGGCCATCACGCGCTGCTCGATGATGTAGCGCTCGCGGGCGTCGAGCCGGGCCAGCGCCTCGACGACGCGGCCGGAGACCATCTGCGCCTCCTCGGCCCCGGAGAGCTCCTCGTCCTGCGTCGGGTTGCCCGAGGCCACGAAGTCCACGTGGCTGTGCGCGCCGTCGTCGCCCATCGGCGCGTCGAGGGAGAGGTCGCGGCCGTCCATCCGCTGCTCCATCTCCCGGACCTCGCCGGTCTTCACCCGGAGCTTCTTCGCGACCTTGTCCGCGTCGTGGCTGTCGGAGTCGGCGCCGTGCTCGACGGAGGTGCGATCCATCTCGCGCTTGGTCCGGGCGAGCGAGAAGAAGAGCTTCCGCTGCGCCTGCGTGGTCCCGAGCTTCACGAGCGACCAGGACTTGAGGATGAAGTTCTGGATGTACGCGCGGATCCACCAGACCGCGTACGAGATGAGCCGGATGCCCTTGTCCGGATCGAACTTCTGGACCGCCTTCATGAGGCCGATGTTGCCCTCCTGGATGAGGTCGGCCATGCGGAAGCCGTACGAGCGGTACTCGTACGAGACCTTCACCACGAACCGGAGGTTGGCGGTGACGAGGCGGTGCGCGGCGCGCGTGTCGCCCTGGTCGCGGAAGCGGCGGGCGAGTTCCTGCTCCTCGGCGACGGAGAGCAACGGGAAGCGGTTGATCTCAGCGAGGTAGACGTCGAGAGAGGTGCCCGAGGTGCCGAACGTTGCGCGCTTCATTCATTCCTCCGGTAGGAGCCAAGGCTATCAGGAAGCAACGGGTGTGCCGAGGTGATCCCGAACGGGGAACGCCCTGATTACGCTTGGTTGGCTGTAGGGCGACCTCTGGGCTTCCTGGCTGCGTCCTGTAAATGTTCCAGGCAACCCCCGGCGGGCGCGGTTTCCGGGCGTTTCCCGGCTGTAAGACTTACCGCCGAGTCGGTCGGTACCCCACTTGCGGACGGCCGGCTGTCTCCCCAAGGTTGGTGTTCTAATGGAGGGCAGGCGCGAGGGATGAAGCCAGAAAAGCAAGCTCCGGAGGGAGGAAGGGCCGGCTCCGAGGAGTCGCGAGGGGAGTACCTGGGCTTCGTCGCGCACGAGGTCCGGAATCCACTCTCGACCGCCCTCTGGTCCGCCGAGCTCCTCGCGCGCATGGCCCCCGAGGAGCGGGGCGGGGCGCGGGGCGAGAAGCTGACCGCGATGTGCCTCCGCTCCCTCGGCCGCGTGCGCCAGCTCGTCGAGGACCACTTCCTCTCGGAGCGGCTCGACGCGCACGGCATCGCGATGCGGGCCGAGCCGATCCCGCTGCACGGCCTGCTCGAGGAGGTCGCCGGGCGGCGCATGCTCGAGCTCGTCGAGCCCACCCTGGACGTGCCGCCCAACCTCACGGTGAACGTCGATCGGACGCTGCTCGACCGTGCCGTGGAGGCGCTGCTCGGGGCGGCGGGCCGCGACGGGGCCGCGGTGCGGGTCACGGCGCGCGCGGTCGCCGGGCGCCTCGAGCTGCGGTTCGAGGGCGCCCCGTACACGCCCAGCTCCCTGGACGACCCGCGGAAGGGCGTGCAGGGCGACGCCAAGGGTCGATCGCTGTCGCTGCCGATGGCGCGCCGGATCGCCGCGACGCTCGGCGGAACGCTCGCGGTGGACGGGGGCGGGCTGGTCCTCTCGCTTCCGGCGGAGGCGGCCGACTTCGCCGCTGAGCCGGGGCAGGGGCCGGCCGCGCATCCCTGAGGCACTCGGGCGCGTTCACGGGAAATGCCTCGGATGTTCGGGGTTTGCCTTGACAGGTTCCCCGTGGACGGGTAGAAGCTCGCCCCTTCAACGGCACGTCCTCCGCGGCCCGTACGACGCGCGGCGGACCAATGCGAGGACCACATGACGACGGGACTGCTGGCGAAGAAGGTAGGGATGACGCAGGTCTTCACGGCCGAGGGCGACTGCGTCCCGGTGACCGTGCTCGAGGCCGGGCCGTGCACGGTCGTGCGGCGCAAGACTTCCGAGAAGGACGGCTACGACGCGGTCGTGCTCGGGTTCGGGCCGGTGGAGGAGAAGCACGCGAAGCGGCTCACGCGCGCGGAGGTCGGCGTCTTCAAGAAGGCCGGCACCGGCATCTTCCGCCACCTGAAGGAGGTGCGCGTGAAGGACGCGAAGCTGCTCGGCGACCTCAAGGCCGGCGACGTCGTCACCGTGGACAAGGTCTTCAAGCTCCAGCAGCGGATCGACGTCTCCGGCGTCACCAAGGGCCGCGGCTTCGCGGGCGTGTTCAAGAAGTGGGGGATGAAGGGCGCCGCGCGCGACAGCTCCACCTCCCACGAGCACCACCGCCACATCGGCGCGATCGGACAGCGCAAGACGCCCGGCAAGGTGTGGAAGGGCAAGCACCTCCCCGGCCAGTACGGGCACGACAACGTCACGGTCCAGAACCTGACGGTGATGGGCGTCGAGGCGGACAAGAACCTCCTGCTCGTCTCGGGGGCGGTCCCCGGCCACGCCGACGGCCTGCTGTTCGTCAACACGGCCGTGAAGGGCCAGAAGCGGATCGTCGAGAAGAAGGCGGAGCCGGAGAAGAAGAAGAAGTAGTCCCGGCCGCGAGCCTGAAGCGCGACGCGCCGCCCGGGGACGGGCGGCGCGTTTGCGTAGAGGGAGGTGTCTGCGGCGAAGGAGCCGGGCTCCGGCTCGTTCACGGCCGGGGCGCGTACCGCTCGCGCCCGCGCCCGCCCGGTCGAGGCGCTAGCCCTCGGCCGCGCTCGCCTCGCCCTTCTTCCGGTCGCGCTCCAGCTTGTAGCGCGTGGTCTGGTCGAGGAACTTCTTCCGCAGGCGGATCGACTTCGGCGTCACCTCGACGAGCTCGTCCTCGGCGATCCACTCGAGCGCCATCTCCAGGCTCATCTCGCGGGGCGGCGTGAGGATGACGTTCTCGTCGCGCCCGGCGGCCCGGATGTTGGTGAGCTTCTTCTCCTTGCAGATGTTGAAGTCGAGGTCGTTCTCGTGGCTGTGCTCGCCGACGATCATCCCGGCGTACACCTGGTCGCCCGGCTTCACGAACAGCGCGCCGCGCTCCTGGCCGTAGAAGCAGGCGTAGGCCACGACGGGGCCGACGCGGTCGGCGACGATCGCGCCGGACTTCCGCTTCTCGATCCGCCCCTGCCACGGCTCGTAGCCGTCGAACTGCGAGGACATGATCCCCTCGCCCTTCGTGAGGGTGAGGAACTCGCCGCGGAAGCCGATGAGGCCGCGGGCCGGCACCCGGAACTGGAGCCGGGTCCGCTTCGAGCCGAGCGGCTGCATGTCCACCATCCGCCCGCGCCGGAACCCCATGCTCTGGGTCACGCCGCCGACGCCGTCCTCGGGGAGATCGCAGACGAGCAGCTCCATCGGCTCGTGGACCTCGCCGTTGATGGTCTTGAGGATGGGCTCCGGGTTGGAGACGGTCAGCTCGTACCCCTCGCGGCGCATGTTCTCGACGATGACCGCGAGCTGGAGCTCGCCGCGCCCGACCACCTTGAACGCGTCCGGCGTCTCGGTGTCCTCGATGCGGATGGAGACGTTCCGGTAGGCCTCGCGGTAGAGCCGCTCGCGGATGTTGCGGCTCGTGACGTACTTGCCCTCCTTGCCGGCGAAGGGCCCGTCGTTGACCTTGAAGATCATCGACATGGTGGGCTCCTCCACGCTGATGCGGGGGAGGGCCTCGGGGCGCTCGGGGTCGGCGATCGTGTCGCCGATGCCGATCTCCTCGGCGCCCGCGATGCAGACGAGCTCGCCCGGCCCGGCGTCCTTCACCTCGACCCGCTTCAGCCCGTCGTACACGTAGAGGCGGACCACCTTCGCCGGGACGACCCGGTTCTCCTCGCGGATGACCGCGATCGGGGCGCCCTCGCGGAGGACGCCGCTCGTCACGCGGCCGATGGCGAGGCGGCCGACGTAGTCGTCGTAGTCGAGGTTGTCCACGAGCATCTGCAGCGCCTGGCCCTCGGCGGCGGGGGGCGGCGGCACGTGCGAGAGGATGGCGTCGAAGAGCGGCTTCAGCGAGTCGGCCTCGAACGCGCCCTGGAGCGTGTGCGCGGCCTTGCCCTCGCGGGCGATGCAGTAGATCACCGGGAAGTCGATCTGGTGCTCGTTCGCGCCGAGGTCGATGTACAGCGAGTAGACGAGATCGAGGACCTCCTTGGCGCGCGCATCCTGGCGGTCGATCTTGTTCACCACCAGCACCGACGGGAGGCCCATCGCCAGCGCCTTGGAGAGGACGAACCGCGTCTGCGGGAGCGGCCCCTCGGCCGCGTCCACGAGCAGGAGCACGCCGTCCACGAGCCGCAGCGCGCGCTCCACCTCGCCGCCGAAGTCGGCGTGGCCGGGCGTGTCCACGATGTTGATCTTCACGCCCTTGTAGGTGACGGCCGTGTTCTTCGCGAGGATGGTGATGCCCTTCTCGCGCTCGAGGTCGTTCGAGTCCATGACCCGCTCGACCAGCTGCTCGTTGGCCCGGAACACGCCGGCCTGGCGCAGCATGAAGTCGACGAGGGTGGTCTTTCCGTGGTCGACGTGCGCGACGATGGCGACGTTCCGGATCTGCTCGCGGGCGATCATTGGGCTCCTGCCAAAAGGCCGGAACTTATAGTCCTTCTCCGCGGGAGGTCGCAAGGCAAACGGGCGGACGGGAGGACGCATGCGGCCCCCGAGCGCGGCCCTGGCGCGGCGTGGCCGGGGCGGACTAGGCTCGCGCCCGTGCTGGCCTTCCACCACCTCGCCATCCAGTGCGCCGACCTCGAGGCGTGCGAGCGCTTCTACCGCGAGGTGCTGGGCCTGCCCGTGCTCCGGCGGTGGCCGCTGGAGGGGCAGGCGCGCGATCGGAGCGTCTGGCTGGCGGTGGGCGGGACGGAGGCCGCCGGCTTCCTCGCCCTCGAGCGCGCGGAGACGTCGCCGGAGCCCCGTCCGTGGCGCGACGGGCGCCCGGGGCTGCACCTCGTCGCGCTGCAGATCGGGCCCGGCGAGCGGGAGCGCTGGGAGGCCCGGCTGGCCGAGGTGGGCGTGGAGATCGTCCACCGGACCCGCTGGACGATCTACTTCCACGACCCCGAGGGGAACCGCGTCGGTCTCACGCACTACCCGCAGGATCCCGAGGGGTGAGCGTGGCCCTCGCGTTCCTCCGCCGGCGCTACGCGCGCGACAACTACCTCTACCTGCTCGCCGACGGCGACGACGCGGCGCTCGTCGATCCGGGCGATCCCGCCGTGGCGCTGGCCACGGCCGCGGAGCTGGGCGTCCGCCCGCGCTGGATCCTCCACACGCACGGCCACGCCGACCACACCGGCGGGAGCGAGGCGCTCCGCCGCGCGCTCGGCGCGGCGGTTCTGGGCCACGGGGCCGACGCCCGCTGGTTCGCGCCCGACGGGGATCTCGCGGGGCGCGGCGCGCTCGCGCTCGGCGCGCTCCGCCTCCGCGTCCACCACACGCCGGGACACACGCCGGGGTCGGTCCTCCTCGCGTGGGAGGGGAGGCTCCTCACCGGGGACACGCTGTTCGGCATGGGCTCCGGCACCTGCCGGAAGGGCGGGGATCCGGCCCAGCTCGCGGCGAGCTTCCTCGAGGTCCTCGCCGCGCTCCCCGGCGAGCTCGAGGTCCACCCGGGCCACGACTACGCGGAGCGGAACCTCGCGTTCGCGCTCGCGCTCGAGCCGGGCGGCGCCGTCGCGGCGCGCGGGCGGGCCCTGGCCGACACACGCGCCGCGGGGCGGGAGCCCGAGGCGGTCTCGCTCCGCGAGGAGCGGGCCACCAACCCGTTCCTCCGGCTCGGCGCGCCCGGCGTCGCGGCCGCGATCGCGCGCGCGGCGCCCGCCGCCCGCACGGACGTGGAGCGGTTCGTGGCGCTCCGGGCGCTGCGGGACGGCTTCGCCTGAGCCTCGTCCCGGGCGACTCCCGCGGCGCGTGCGCGGGCAGCGGGGCCCGTCCGGGGAGTCGGCCGGGTCGGTGTAGAATTCCGGCCAGCGCCGGACGTCCCCTCGGAGGAGTCATGCGGATGTCGCCCGTCCTCGCCGCCCTCGTCCTGGTCGCGCCCGCCGCGGGGCGCGCCGCCGCCGACGTCCAGACCACCGAGGCGACGGGCCAGGCGCCCGTCGCCGGCGAGCTGCTCGCCGCGCGGGAGGCCGCCAAGGACGACGCGCTGCGGAGCTGCGTGCAGCAGGTGGCGGCGACCGTGGTCACCGCCGCGACCGACGCGGATCAGGCGAAGCTCCTCGCCGACGAGATCTACGCGCGCGCGGTGGGGTACGTACGCCGGTTCCAGATCCTCGAGGACCGGCAGGACGGCGCGCGCTGGGTCACGCGGATGCGCTGCGACGTCTCGGCTGCGAAGCTCGAGGCGGAGCTCCTCGCCGCCGGGATCGCGCACCGCCGGGCGGGCATGCCGCGCGTGCTGGCGCTGGTGGCGGAGCAGGGGATCGAGGCGTCGCAGGTCACCGGGTGGTGGCAGGGCGGCGGGAGCGCGGCGGACCTCCGCGTCCTCGAGCGCGCGCTCCTCGACCGGCTGGAGAAGTCCGGGTTCGCGCCCGTGGACGCCGAGGCGCTGCGCGGCGCGGGGGCGCTCGAGGGCGTCGGCGCCGACCCGACCGTCTCGCAGGCGCGCGCGGCGGGCGTGAAGGCCGGCGCGGAGCTCGTGATCGTCGGCCGCGCCATCGCGAAGCCGGCCGGCAAGCTCCCGCTCGACGAGGGCACGTTCCACGCGTCCGTGGCCAGCGTCTCCGCCCGGGCGGTCCGGACCGACACGGGCGCGGTGGTCGCCTCGGTCTCCTTCCAGGCGCCCGCGGGCAAGGCGTTCGACCGCGCCACCGCCGGCCGCGACGCGCTCTCCGAGGCGGGGCGCATGCTGGCGCGCGAGCTGTTCGTGCGCGTCGGGAAGGTGTGGACGCGCGAGCAGGCCGGGGTCCGGCGCGTGGTGGTGACCGTGACGGGCGTCGCGGACTACGGCCGGCTCGCCGGGTTCAAGAGCGTCCTCGTGCACGCGGTCCGCGGGGTGCAGGGCGTGCAGGAGCGGTCGATGGAGGACGGGCAGGCCGAGCTCGAGGTCTCGCTCGCCGGCACGACGCAGGCCTTCGCCACCGCCCTCGCCACGCGCAAGTTCGAGGGGTACGCGGTGAAGGTCCGCAAGGTGACGCCGACCGCGGTCGAGGTGGAGCTCCGGTGAGGGCGCGCGAGCGCCGCGGAGGGTCCGGCGTGACCGACCCCGCGCTCGAGAATGGGCGCGAGGGGACTCCCCTCAACCTCGCCAACGGCCTCACCGCCCTCCGGTTCGTCCTCGCTCCGACCTTCCTCGTCCTCTACGTCCAGGGCGACCGGGTCCGGGCGCTGGCCGCCTTCGCGGCCGCCGCGGCGACGGACCTGCTCGACGGCCTCGTCGCCCGGGTGCTCCGGCAGCACACGCGCCTCGGGGCCTTCCTGGATCCCATCGCCGACAAGTTCCTGGCCGCCTGCGCGCTCTTCGCGCTGGCCGCGAGCCGGCGGCTGCCGCTCTGGCTGCCCGTGCTCGTGGTCGTCCGCGACGCGGTCCAGCTCCTCGGGGCCGCCATCCTGCGCCGGCACCACCACCGGATCCCGGTCGCCCCGACGCGCATCGGGAAGTACGCCACGTTCGGGATCGCCGCCACCGTGCTCGCCGCCCTCGCGGGAGAGTTCGGTGCGCTCCCGCCCGCGCGTGCCGCGGCGTTCGTCGCGGCCCTGGGCCTCCTCGCCGCGGAGTGCCTCGTCGTCTCGTGGGTGCAGTACTTCCTGTCCTTCCTGCGGGCCGAGCACGGGCCGGCGGGGCAGGGGGGCTGAGCGAGTGGACCGTTGACACCCGACGCGATCGCGCTATAACTCCGCGCCTCGCCAGCGCGAGGAATGGGCGCATAGTTCAGTGGTAGAACGCCTGCTTGACACGCAGGAGGTCGCTGGTTCGATCCCAGCTGTGCCCATGAGAGAGGGG
>JAEYZK010000357.1 GCA_023428085.1 Pseudomonadota bacterium | reverse complement strand
GCGTCCTCCGGCGCGCGCGGGCCGCCGGCCTCCGGGGCGAGCGGCGTCCAGACCACCTGCGCCTCGGTCCGCCGCAGCGGGAGGGCGCGGAGCTTCGCGCCGGGCGGGAGGGCCGCGCGGGCCGCCGCGAGCTCCGCCGCGGCGACGGGCTGCTGCCGGACGCGGAACGAGAGGACGCTCTTCGCCACGAAGCGGCCCGGATCGCCCGAGACCTCGCGGCCGACGTAGACGAGCTGCAGGAACCGGACGTCGGGGCCGCCGCCGGGCGCCTCGGCCACCGCGAGCGGGCCGGGCGGGTAGTACCAGACGGTCGGGTCGGCGTCGTCGGCGTGGACGCGGAGCGGACCGGCGGCGATCGCCTCGCCGAGGATGGGCGTCGCCCGGGCGGCCGGGGCGGTCGCGGAGAGCGCGAGCGCGAGGCACACGAGGGGCGCGAGCAGCCGTGTGGGGCGTGCGGTGGGCATGGTGGGCGTGGGTCAGGCGTGGTTCAGGGGTTCGGCGCCGGCGTCCCGAGCAGCGGCTGGAGCTGCGCGTTCCCGATGAAGAGCTCGAGCCGGGAGCCGTCGGTCCAGGGCCCTGGGCCCGCGACGGTCCCGTCGGCCTTCACCACGCTGACCCGCCACGAGAAGAGCGGGTCCCCGGGCCGGGCGAGGTCGTCGGGGCTGCGGTCGCCGAGGAACAGCGGCCCCACCGACGCGCGCTCGCCGTCCTTCGAGAACTGCACGGTGCGGACGCGGGGATCGCGGTCGCGCGGGTCGAAGTAGCTCGACCGGACGTCGAGGACGATGCGCGCCAGGCCACCCGCGGTGAACGGGGTGAGCGTCTCGAAGGTCGCCTGCGACGTCGCCTGCGCGGCGGCGATGCCGATCTCGTCGCGCACCGCCGAGAGCCCGGCCGGCTCCGCCTCCTTGACGGCGTACTCGATCCACGCCTTGAGCGCGCCGTCGAGCCACGGCACCACGGCGTCGTCCTGGACGCGGAGCTGGGCGCGCGGCGGCACGACCGCGTCCGAGAACGCGTACGAGTAGACCGTGGGGGTGCCGTCGGGGCCGATCGTGAGGAAGTGGAGGTTCCGCACGAGGAGCGGGAACGGCGTGCGGTTGCGGAGCGGCGCGCCCCGCTTCCAGGCCAGGGTGCGGTACGAGCGGACGTCGGGCGCGCGCAGCGTGACGGGCACCGTCCGCGTGAAGGCCTCGGGGCCCGCGGCGACGAACGCGAGGTTCCCCGGCAGGCCCAGCCCCTCGGTGAGCGTCGTCTGGAGGACGGCGGTGGTGACCGGATCGGTCGCGAGCGAGAGCTCGATCTCGCCGGCCACGTCGGAGATCGAGGTCACCGACACCGCCTCGGGCGGCACGTCGAACTGTCCCAGCTCTCCCTTGAAGGAGGCCTTCGGCGCGTCCTGGAACGGCAGCGGGCGCAGCTCGGTGAACGGGACGCCCGACGCCTGGAGCTGGGCGCGCAGCAGGTTGCGCACGAGCTCGACCTCGGAGGAGTCGATGCCCGCGGTGAGGCGCGCCGAGAGGTAGACGGGCTGCTTGTCTCCCGACGGCGTACCGTAGGTGATCCGCACGGCGTGGCCGTTGTCCGGGTCCCAGCTCACCACGAACCGCGCCGGCAGGTAGTACCAGATGCCCGACGCCGGGTTCGCGTCCTGGTACACGGTCGAGTCGATCGTGGTCACCTTGGCGGCCGTGAGCGAGAGCCCCTGCGGCGCGCGGATCCCGTCGAACCACGGCAGCGGGCGGTTGGATGGGCCGCGCCCGTTCTTGTCGGTGACGGCCTTCGGCAGGCCCGCCGCGGCGTCCACCTTCGGCAGCGGCTTCAGCCGGACCATCTTCTCCGAGAGCGGCGCGACCTTCGTCACCATCGGCAGCGTGCGGATCGTCCGGGTGCCGGCCGCGGGCGCCGGCTCCGCGGCGGCGCCCGGGACGATCCGGACCCGCGTCGGCGCGTCGAGCCTCCCGATCCGCGGCGCGGCGGCGGCCTCGGGGGCGACGCGGGTGGCGTCGAGCTGGAGCATGCGGAGCGCGTCGGGCCGGATGAGGATCGGCGGCCGCGTCGCGCTCGGCGCCGTGGCCGGGATCGTGCCCACCGGCACCGGCGTCGCCCGGACCACCACGTTCTCGGGGAGGACGGCGGAGCTCCAGCGCTTCGCCATCGCGAACCAGCGCGACGTCTCGTACTTCACGCCGCTGCCGCGCCGGACCTCGATCCGGATCCTGGCGGACTCCGCGGTCGTCCCCTCGGGGAGCCCGCCGCGGAGCGCGAGCGTGACCCGGACCGTGCCGGACGGGCCCTGCACGCGCGCCGAGACCTCGGGGATCGCGCCGACGTCGCCGCTCGCCGCGTCCTTCGCGCGGACCGAGAGCTTGCACGGGGCCGCCTCGAGCCCCTCGAACGCGATCTCGAGCGTGACGGCGCCCTCGGCGTCGTCGAGGACCGTGACCGAGCGGACCTTCCCCTTGTTCCGGGACAGCAGCAGGTCGGTGACCTGGGCGGCGATGTCGTCGGCGGGCGCGAGCGTCTTCCCGAGCAGGCCGGAGACGTTGCGCGCGTCGTCGATCGGCTGGGCCGAGGCGACCGACGCCGTGACGAGCATTGCCGTGAGTGACAGGAACCGCGTCATGCGACCTCCGCAGCGTTCGTGCTGGCGAGGTCGTTGAACCGGGGGCCTGCCCCTATGTGACGCAGATCAATCTTCCGCGACGCGAAAAACCCGTCCGGTTCGTCCCGTGCCCAGGGGGCACGCGCGCGCGGCGCGCCGCGCAAGGGGGCGGATCATCGGCGGTACGCCGGCCACTCCCGCCGCACGGGAGCCCCCCCCCCGGCCCGCGGCCGCGGCGCACATCCGCGGTGCTCAGGCGCGCAGCGCCGCGTGGTGCTCCTGCAGGCTCCGGACCTCCTCGGCGCCCTGCCTGCGCGCGGCGATGCCCTGCGCCGCGGCCAGCGCGCCGGCGGCGGTGGTGACGTAGGGCACCCGCGCCCGGATCGCCGCCTTGCGCAGGTGCGCGTCGTCATGCGCGGAGAGCCGGCCGGCGGGGGTGTTGACGAGGAGCTGGATCTGGCCGTTCTTGATGGCGTCGGCGATGTTGGGCCGGCCCTCGTGCACCTTGAGCACGAGCTCGGCCTCGATCCCGTTCGCGTCCAGGTACGCCTTCGTGCCGCGGGTCGCGACGAGGCGGAAGCCGAGCGCGCGGAAGAGGCGCGCGGCCTCGAGGACGCCGGGGCGATCCGGCTCGGCCACGGTGATGAGGACGGTCCCCTCGAGCGGCAGGGGCGAGCGGGTCGCCTGCTGCGCCTTGTAGAAGGCGAGCCCCGGGCTCTTCGCGAGGCCGAGCACCTCGCCGGTCGATCGCATCTCCGGCCCGAGGACCGGATCGACCTCCGGGAACATGGAGAAGGGGAAGACCGCCTCCTTCACGCCGTAGTGCGGGATCGGCCTGCGCGTCAGCTTCAGGTCCGCGAGCTTCGTGCCCAGGATCACCTGGGCGGCGATGCGGGCCATCGGGATGTCGCAGACCTTGCTGACGATCGGCACGGTCCGGCTCGCGCGCGGGTTGGCCTCGAGCACGTAGACCGTGCCGCCCGCGATCGCGTACTGGACGTTGATGAGGCCGACCACCTTCAGCTCGAGGGCGAGGCGCCGCGTGTAGTCCTCGATGGTCGCGAGGTGGGCGGGGGAGATGTTCACCGGCGGGAGGATACAGGCCGAGTCGCCGGAGTGGACGCCCGCCATCTCGACGTGCTCCATGACCGCCGGGACGAAGGCGTCGGTCCCGTCGCAGATCGCGTCCGCCTCGGTCTCGATCGCGTCCTGGAGGAACCGGTCCACGTAGATCGGCCGCTCCGGCGTGACCTCGACCGCGCGCGTCACGTAGGTGCGCAGCATCTCCTCGTCGTGCACCACCTCCATGCCGCGCCCGCCGAGCACGTAGGACGGCCGGACGATGAGCGGGTAGCCCATGCGCCGCGCCAGGGCGAGCGCCTCGTCCCCGTTCCGGGCGAGCCCGGACTCCGGCTGCGGGATGCCCAGCTTGCGCGCGACGGCGCTGAACCGTTCCCGGTCCTCGGCGAGGTCGATGGTCTCGGTGGTGGTCCCGAGGATCTTCACGCCCGCCTGCTCGAGCTGGCGCGCGATGTTGAGCGGCGTCTGCCCGCCGAACTGCACCACCACGCCCTCGGGCTTCTCCTTCTCGTAGATGGCGAGGACGTCCTCGACGGTGACCGGCTCGAAGTACAGGCGGTTCGAGGTGTCGTAGTCGGTCGAGACCGTCTCCGGGTTGCAGTTCACCATGATCGACTGGTAGCCGGCGTCGCGCAGCGCGAAGGCGGTGTGGACGCAGCAGTAGTCGAACTCGATGCCCTGCCCGATCCGGTTCGGGCCGCCGCCGAGGACCATCACCTTCTTCGCGCCGGCGACCGGCGGGACGGCGTCCGGGGCGCGGTACGTCGAGAAGTAATAGGCGGCATCCTCGACGCCGCTCACCGGGACGGGCTCCCAGCCCTCCACGACCCCGAGCGCCGTCCGGCGCCCGCGGACCTGCGCCTCGGGCACGCGCAGGAGCTGGGCGAGGTACCGGTCGGAGAAGCCGTCCTTCTTGGCGCGGGTGAGGAGCGCGTCGGGCGGGAGCCCGCCCGCGTGGCGCAGCAGCTCCTCCTCGAGCTCGACGAGCTCCTTCATCTGCTGCAGGAACCAGCGCTTGATGTGCGTGCGCTCCTGGAGCAGCCCGAGGTCGGCGCCCTTGCGGATCGCCTCGTACAGCACGAACTGCCGCTCGCTGGTCGGCTCCTTGAGCAGCTCGAGCAGCTCCTCGAGCGACCGGTGGTGGAAGTCCTTCGCGAAGCCGAGGCCGGCCCGCCCGCTCTCCAGCGAGCGGATCGCCTTCAGGAAGGCCTCCTTGTAGCTCTTGCCGATCGACATCACCTCGCCGACCGCGCGCATCTGCGTGCCGAGCCTGTCCTTCACGCCCTTGAACTTCTCGAACGCCCAGCGCGCGAACTTCACGACCACGTAGTCGCCGGAGGGCGTGTAGCGGTCGAGGGTCCCGTCGCGCCAGTACGGGATCTCGTCCAGCGTCAGCCCCGCCGCGAGCAGCGAGGAGACGAGCGCGATCGGGAAGCCGGTCGCCTTGGACGCGAGCGCGGACGAGCGCGAGGTGCGCGGGTTGATCTCGATGACCACCACGCGGCCGGTGCGGGGATCGTGGGCGAACTGCACGTTGGTGCCGCCGATGACCTCGATGGCGTCCACGATCCGGTAGGAGTACTCCTGCAGCCGCGCCTGCAGCTCCGGCGAGATGGTGAGCATCGGGGCGGTGCAGTACGAGTCGCCCGTGTGCACGCCCATCGCGTCCACGTTCTCGATGAAGCAGACGGTGATCTTCTGCCCCTTGGCGTCGCGGACGACCTCGAGCTCCAGCTCCTCCCAGCCGAGCACCGACTCCTCGACGAGGACCTGCGAGACCGGGCTCGCGGCCAGGCCGCGGGTCACGATCTCCTCGAGCTCCTCGACGTTGTAGGCGAAGCCGCCGCCCGTCCCGCCCATGGTGTACGCGGGGCGGACCACCACCGGCAGGCCGATGCGCTGGCCCGCCGCCATCGCCTGCTCGAGCGTGGTCGCGATCTCGCTGCGCGCGGTCTCGACGCCGATCCGCGCCATCGTCTCCTTGAACGTCTCCCGATCCTCGCCGCGCTGGATGGCGTCGAGGTTCACGCCGATCACGCGGACCCCGTACTCGTCGAGGACGCCGCGCCGCGCCAGCTCGCTCGAGAGGTTGAGGCCGGTCTGGCCGCCGAGGTTGGGCAGGAGCGCGTCCGGCCGTTCCTTCTTGATGATCTCGGTGAGCGTCTCGGCGTCCAGCGGCTCCACGTACGTCGCGTCCGCCATGCCGGGGTCGGTCATGATGGTCGCGGGGTTCGAGTTCACGAGGACGATCCGGTACCCGAGCTTCCGGAGCGCCTTGCAGGCCTGGGTGCCGGAGTAGTCGAACTCTGCGGCCTGCCCGATGACGATGGGGCCCGAGCCGATGATGAGGACCTTCTTCACGTCGTCGCGGCGTGGCACGCGGTTGCCTCCGGAACGTGGTGGAGGCGCCATTCTGCACACGTCCGGCGGCGGGACCAAGGTCTTCTTGATCCCGCGGCCGGCGCGCGCTCCCTCGGCCGCCCTCGGCCGTGCCGCGGACCGCCGCTACCAGGTGTAGAGGCTGGCCCAGGGGACGAAGCCGGCCGACACGGAGAAGTACGTGAAGCCGTCGGCCGCCCGGGGCAGCGGCGATGGGCCGCCGCCGCAGTACCGCGTCGCCGGGCCGCCGTTGACGCTCACGGTCCGTCCGTAGAAGGCGGAGCAGCCCCAGCCTCGCACCACCGACGTCGTCCGGTAGCAGACGGGGCCGGTCGTGTTGAAGGTGCCGGTGCCGCGGACGAACGTGATCGCGTTCGCGCACGGCGCGACGGGCGTCGCGGCGAACGTGGCCGTCACCGTGCGATCGGCCGTCATCGTCACCACGCAGGCGCCGGTGCCGACGCAATCTCCGCCCCAGCCCGCGAACGTCGAGCTCGCAGCCGGCGCCGCCGTCAGCGTGACGGAGGCGCCGCTCGGGAGCCGCGTCTGGCAGCTCGCGCCGCACAGGATCCCGCCCGCGGACGACGTCACGGTGCCAGCGCCCGCGCCGGCCCGGGAGACGGTCAGCGCGTAGGTGACGGAGCTGGGCTGCAGCGCCCCGAGGACCGCCTGGTACGCGGGCTTGGGATTCCCGGCCGCGTCGAAGAGCAGCGGGCTCTCGCTGGAGCGCCACGAGTCGTTGTCGCGGACGCCCCAGACCGAGATGCCCACGCAGCGCGGGACGCCCATGCACGCGGTGACCGCGGCGGCGTACTGGACCGGGTCCGCGTTCGTGACGTCGAGCTGGGTGAGGGCCACGTCCACTCCGAGGTCTGCGAAGCTGGCGAGCGTCGTCGCCAGGCTGCTCGGGACCCTGGAGCCGCCGGTGAAGTGAGCCTCGAACGAGACGCAGTCGATCGGGACGCCGCGGGCCTTGAAGTCGCGGACCATGGCGTACACCGCCTGCGTCTTGGCGGCGCTCCAGTTCTCGATGTTGTAGTCGTCGTAGCAGAGCTTGGCCGCCGGATCGGCTGCGCGGGCGGCCCGGAACGCCGCCTCGATCCAGTCGTCGCCGGTCCGCTGGAAGATCGAGTTGCGCCGGAGACCTTGCTCGTCGAACGCCTCGCTCACCACGTCCCAGTGGGCGATCTTGCCCTGGAAGTGCGCCGCGACCTTCTCGACGTGGTTGAGCATCGCGGCGCGCAGGGCCGCGCCCTGGAGGTTGACCAGCCACCCGGGCAGCCCGGAGTGCCAGAGCAGGTTGTAGCCGTGGACCCGCTGCCCGTTCTGCTCGGCAAACGCGACGATCCGGTCGGCCGCCGTGAAGTTGAAGGCGTTCTGCAGCGGCTCGACGGCGTCGAACTTCATCTCGTTCTCGGGCGTCACCATGTCGAACTCGCGGCGGGCGATGGCGACGTACGTGGCGTCCGAGAGCCGGCCGCCCCAGATGGCGACGCCGAAGTACCGGCCCGAGGCCTGGGCCGCTGCGGCGAGCCCGGTCTGCTGCGCGCCCGCGCGCGCGGGGAGCCCGCACAGCGCGGCGACGATGAGCGAGGCGGCGAGGACGGCGGACCGGGATCGTGCGGCGGCGCCGGGGTGCGACGACGGGAGAGAGCTCACGGGGTTCCCCTTCGGACCGGGTCGATGGCCGCCGGCGCGCGCCGGCGGGTGGCTGCGCGTCGCAGCCACCCGCAGTCGAGCAGGTTTCTCGAAGGAAGTCCCAATCCCCGCAGGGTCCGCCCGAGGGGATTCACCCGCGGTGGGGAGCGGCCCGCGGCCCGTCAGAACCGATTCAGATCGCCGGCCGCTCAGGGCGCCCGATACACGCGGACGTGCTCGACCTCCATCCGCGCCGGGAACTGCGTGCTGCCGTCGGGCTCGCCGGGCCAGGTGCCGCCCACGGCGATGTTGAGGAGCAGGTACTGCGGATTGTTGAACGGCCACTGCCCGTATCCGAGCCCCTCGTCGCGGTACTGGAAGTAGTTGCGGCCGTCCATGCCCAGCTTGATCTCCCCGGCCGTCCAGGTGAGCTGGTAGTCGTGGAACGCGCCGTCGCACAGCTGTACCGAACGCTCGACCGAGGCCTGCGTCTTGTTCACGTGGTTGCGGTCGGCGGTGTGCACGGTGAAGTGCACGCGGTCCTCCGCGTTGACGTGCTCCATCATGTCGATCTCGCCGTCGCGCGGCCACTGCATGCCCGGCTTCGCCGAGAGGAGCCAGATCGCGGGCCAGATCCCCTTGCCGCAGGGGATCCGCGCGCGGACCTCGAAGAAGCCGTAGGTCCAGCTCTGCCTGCCCTGGGTGACGAGGCGGGCGGAGGTGTACTCCTGCGGCGCGCCGGACTTCGCGTCCCGGAACTGCGCGGCCGATTCCTTCCGCGCCTCGATCACGAGCCGGCCGTTCTCGAGCCGGCTGTTCTCGGTCCGGGCGTCCGCGTAGTACTGCAGCTCGGCGTTGTACCAGCCGAGCCGGTTCGCGTGCGTGTCGTAGGCCCACTTGCTCGCGTCGGGGAGGCCCGTGCCGTCGAACTCGTCCGACCAGGCGAGGACGTACCCGGCCGGCAGCCCTCCGGCCTCGTCGATGGAGTGGCTGTACGACTCGACGCCCTTGCCCCCCCCGGCGCCGGCGCAGCCGGCGAGGAGGGCCGCGCCGAGCAGCGCGAGGCGGTGGACGTGCGAGCTTCGAGCGCGGCGGAGGCGGAGCGGGGCGTGCATGGTGACGCAAACCTTGCCATCCGCGAGCGCCCGGCGCTCCTCATTTCGTGGGGCAGCGAGCGGCAGCCGACCGCTCCTGGCGCCACGGCCGCCGTCAGGGGGCGACGGCGCACCCCGGCGCGAGCAGCCCCCGCGCGGCGGCGTCGGCCGCCACCTCGGCCGGATCCGAGAACAGGACGAGGCCCTCGAAGCGCGACGCCGGGCCGGGCGACGGCGTCGCCTTCCGGATGTAGGCGCGGAGCACGCGGCCCGGGTGCGCGCGCTGGAAGGCGGCGTAGATCTCCGGGTCGCGCTCGCCGCTGTCGCCGACGAGGACGAAGCGCGCGTCGGGGAACCTGGCCGCGAGCCGCGCGAGCGCCGGCTCCTTGTAGCCGCCGCGCACCGTCCTCCAGCCCAGGTTCCGCAGGTGGAGCGCCGCGGGCGGGAACCCGTTCCTCTCGAGGAACCGGGCGAGCCGCGGCGCGAGCTGCACGGGCGAGCCGGACACGAACGTCACCGCCGCGCCGGCGCCGGCGAAGCACTGGTAGAGGCGCGCCATCCCAGGCACGGCGGGCAGCGTCTCGGCGGAGTGGAGGAACGTGCTCCTCGCGACCTTCCGGAGCTCGGTCACGTTCGTCACCGCGACCGTGTCGTCGAAGTCCGAGACGAGGACGTACGGCGCGCCGGGCGCGACGACGAGGACCGCGGCCGCGGCCTTCGCGCCCTGCACGCGCACCTCGGCCTCGTGGCGGCCGGGCGGGAAGGTCTCCCCAGGGGCGGGGCGGAGGGCGACCTCGAACTCTCCGTCGTGGCCCGACACCGCGCGCGCGGTGCGCCCGAGGAACGAGACCTCGACCTCGGCGTCCGCGAGGTTGCGGCCGGCGAGCTGGCGCAGCGTGCGGAACGCGTTCGGCCCGTGCTCGCCGTACCGCTCCTCGAGCACCCGGCCGGAGACCCACGCCACGTCGGTCCGGCCGAGGTTCGGCGGGAGCAGCAGGGCCGGCTCGTCCGCGAGCGCCCGCAGCGGGGCGAAGGCCGCGGCGATCAGGGCGAGCAGGCGGGCGGGGCGGGCGCGCATCCCGCGATGGTACCGCGCGCCCGCCGCCCGAGGAACGACGACGCTACTGGACCGTGATGGTGCCGACCGAGAAGCTCGTCGGGGACTTCTGGATCGAGAGGTCCACGACCTCGAAGGCCACGACCTGCGGCAGGGTCTTCTGGATCGTGCGCGCGTTCCCGCCGCACCAACCCTCCGACACGAACTGCGAGAGCGGGATCGTGTACTCCTTCAGCTCCGGGGTCACCGCCTGCGAGTAGACGGGGTAGCAGCCCATCTCCCGGATCTTCTCGTCCGCGCCGGCGATCCGCACCCGGAGCGTCCGGGTGGTCGGGGAGGCGAGCCGGAACGTGACCGTCTTGGCGGCGCCGAGATCCACGGGCGATCGGTCCGCCTTGATGAAGGCCCAGAGGCCGATGCCGGCCCAGGTCGAGCCCTTGCCGAACCCGACCTGACCGGACCAGGTCACCACCCCGTTCTCGAACTTCTTGTCGGTGATGGCGACATCGTCCGGCCGCTCGGAGTACTTCGTCTCGGTCAGCTCGCTCCCCGCCTTGGTGGCCGTGGCGCTCGCGAACTCGACCGTGGCGAGGCCGCCCGTCGCGGGCCGGGTGGCCTCGGCCGCAGGCTGGGCCGGCTCGGCCGCGGGCGCGGCGGGGGCCGGCGCCTCGGCGGGCTTCTTCTCGGCGGTGGCGCAGGCGGTGAACACCAGCAGTACGGCGAGCGTCGTGTGGCGCATCCCTCTTCTCCTTGGCGAAGCCGCGGCTTCGACCGTGAGTGTCAGCTCCCGGCGCGGGCACTCGCGCGCGGCGTCCCTCCCTCTCGACGCGCGCGCGGCGCCCGGAGCGCAGCATCCATTCCACTTCGCCGGCTGCGCAGCAAGCGGGATGAGGCCAAACGTTTGCCGGCACACGAGCGCGCGCCGCCGCCGCGCCGCGTCCGCGCTCCCCGGCCGGGCGGACGGCGCCGCGCCCGTGCGCACCCTCGCGGGCCGCGGCGCGGACGGGACGTGCCTGCGCGCGGGCTCTCCCTTGCGAGGCGCCACGGCGGGATCCACGTTTCGTGCACCTCGAAAGGAGCGCGGGCGATGGGACTTCTCGACGGCCTCATGGGAGCGATCGGCGGGCAGCAGGGCGCGGGCGACTTCGTCCAGCGCTTCGAGCGCGGCGCGCCGTGGGACGGCATCGACGACCGGGAGACGCTCGACACCTACGGCCGCGTCTCGAAGGCGCTGCCGCCCGACGAGTACCGGCAGGCCGCGGAGCAGACCTTCGCCCGGTTCTCGCCGGAGGAGCGGCGCCAGCTCGCGGAGCACATCCAGCAGCAGGCGCGCCGGCAGGACTTCAGCTTCCCCGATCTGGTGAGCGGCGCCAGCCCGGATCGCATGCAGGAGCCGGGCGTGCTGGCGGAGCTCACCTCCCGCCTCCACGGCGCCGGGCCTGGCGTCCTGCGCGGCCTGCTCGGCGGCGGCGAGGGCGGCGCGCTGTCCAACCCGCTCGCGAAGGCGGCGCTCGCGGGCATCGCCGCGATGGCGATGAAGCGGTTCATGGGCGGCGGGGGCCGTTGAGGCCGCCCCGCCCTACCCCCGGGCGCGGGCCGGGTCCATCCAGAAGGCCTCCCAGTGGTGGCCGTCGACGTCGTAGAAGCTCCGCCCGTACATGAAGCCGTGGTCCACGGGGTCCATCGCCGGCGCCCCACCCGCGTCGAGCGCGGCGCCGACGAGCGCGTCCACCGCGGCGCGGCTCTCGCACGAGACGGCGACGATCGCCTCGGTGGCGCGGGCGGTGTCGCAGGGCTCGCGCCGCGTGAAGGACCGGAAGAACCGCTCCTGCAGCAGCATCACGAAGCCGAGCTCGCTCACCACCATGCAGGCGCCGTTCGCGTCGGTGAACCGCGGGTTGAACTCGAACCCGAGCCGGGCGAAGAACGCCTTGCTCCGCCCGAGGTCGCGGACGGGCAGGTTCACGAAGAGCCGAGGCTGGGCCACGGGGCGCTCCCGGGGGCGAGCTCCGGGGGCAGCCCGAAGCGCGGGAAGTGGACGGCGGTGTCGAGGAAGTGGGTCATCGAGGCGATGCGGTCGCCCTCGAGCTCGACGAGGATGAGCGACCACGGCCGGAGCAGCCCGCCCGGACCGGCGGGCTTGTACTGTCCGAAGGCCGGCAGCCCGTTGGCCGCGGTCGGGACGAGGCGCGACCCGCGGCAGGCGATGCCGCGCCCCAGGAACCAGTCCCGGACCGCCTGCGGCCCGCGCAGCCAGAGCGTGTACGGCGGCATCGAGAGGGTCGCGTCCTGGCGCAGGAGCGCGGTGAGCGCGTCGAGGTCGTACCGCTCGAACGCCTCGACGTACCGCGCGAGGAGCGTCTCCTGCGCGGGCGTGAGCTCCGCGATCCGCTCGGGCGGCGCCTCCTCGGCGAGCGTCGCCCGCGCCCGCTGGAGCGCGCTGTTCACGGCCGCCACCGTGGTCTCGAGCGCTCCCGCGATCTCCGCGGCCGACCAGCCCAGCACCTCCGCGAGGAGGAGCGCGGCGCGCTGCCGGGGCGGGAGCCGCTGGAGCGCCGCGACGAACGCGAGGCGGATGCTCTGCCGGAGCGCGACGCGCTCCGCCGGGTCGGCGTCGGCGGGGATGGCGTGGACGTCCGGGATCGGCTCGAGCCAGTGCGTGCGCGGCCGCTCGACGAGGTCGTCGTGCACGGTGCCGACCGGCCCCATCGCGACCGGCCGCTCCCGCCGCGCCCGATCGCCGAGGGCGTCGAGGCACACGTTGGTCGCGATCCGGTAGAGCCACGTCCGGAGCGAGGCGCGGCCGTCGAACCCGTCGAGCGCGCGCCACGCCCGGACGAGCGTCTCCTGCACCGCGTCGTCGGCCTCGTCCGGCGAGCCGAGCATGCGGTAGCAGTGCCCCACGAGCGCTTCCCGGTGCTGCTGCAGCTGTTCCGCGGTCACCATGGCCTCCGCTACATAGACGGCGGCGCGCCGGCCGCATCATCGCGACCCGTACGGGACCCAGGCGGGGAGCTCTCGCCGGGCCCTCGCGCGCGGCGACGCCACCTGGTACGCCTCGCCCATGGACCCGCGCGCGTACGAGCGGTTCACCGCGCTCCTCGCCGAGCGCCTCTCGCCCGACCCCGACGTGCTCGGCCTCGTGGCGCTCGGCTCCATGTCCGGGCTCCCGCCGCCGCCCGACCGGTTCTCGGACCACGACTTCTTCGTCGTCACCCGCGCGGGCGCGCAGGAGCGGCTCCGCGCCGATCCGGGGTGGCTCCCGGAGCCCGGCCGGATCGTGCTCTGGCACCGGGAGACCGCCCACGGCTGCAAGGCGATCTGGGACGACGGCCACCTCGCGGAGCTGGCGGTCTTCGACCTCGAGGAGCTCGCGCTCGCGCGCGTGAACCGCTTCCGCGTGCTCCTCGACCGCGCCGACGTCGCGCGCCGGATGGAGGCGGTGCGGGCGGCGACGGCGGCGAGCGCCCCCCGCCCCGACCTCCGGTTCGAGGCCGGGCAGCTCCTCGGGGCGCTGCTCGTGGGGGGGCAGCGGGCGGCCCGGGGCGAGCGGCTCTCGGCGGGCCAGCTCGTCCGCGCCCACGCCGCGGCCCACTTCCTGCGCCTCCTGCAGGCGGCGATCCCGGCCGCGCCGGGCGCCGTCCCCGACGACCTCGACCCGTTCCGCCGGGTCGAACGGGGTTGGCCGGGCCCGG
>JAEYZK010000396.1 GCA_023428085.1 Pseudomonadota bacterium | reverse complement strand
GGCGAGGAGCGCGTCGCGCCCGGGCGCGCGGACCGCGAGCGCCGCGGGCGCGTTCATCGCGCGCGCGAGCGCCAGCGCCTCCTCCGCGCCGAGCCAGGCCACCCACTCCTCCGCGATCCAGCGCGGCAGCGCCTCGACGGCGGCGACGTGCCCGACCGGATCGTCGGCGAGCGGGGGCGGCGGCGGGAACGCCGGGGCCCGGGAGAGCGCCCGGAGGACGGCGTTCACGTACCCGGCGGCCCGGCCGTGGTCGGCGCCGCGCGCGAGCGTGACGGTCTCGCCGACCGCCGCGTGGGGCGGCGTCCCGAGGACGAGGAGCTGGTAGGCGCCGAGCCGGAGGGCGACGCGCGCGGCGGGGTCGAGGGCAGCGATCGGCCGCCGGGAGTGGGGGGCGAGGGCCGCGTCCAGCGCGAGGGCCCGCCGCAGCGTGCCGTAGGTGAGCTCCGTCGCGAGCCCCGCCTCGCGCGGGTCGAGCGCGCCGGCGGCGGAGAGCGCGGCGTCGAGCGCGCGGGAGGCGTACGCTCCGCCCTCCTCCACCCGGCGGAGCACGTCGAAGGCGATGGCCCGCGCGCTCATGTCCCGAACGTCACCTCGTCGCGGCGGAGGCCGTTCCAGAACGCGAGCGCGTCCTGCGCCGGCTTGCCCTCGAGCTGGATGCGCCGGACGAGCAGCGCGCTGCCGGCCCCGCACGTCACCGTCACGCCGCGGCCGGGGAGGCGGTGCGCCCGGGCGGGCGAGCCCCGCTCGCCCTGCTCGGGCTCGAGCGGCGCCGCCTCGAGCAGCTTCACCAGCTTCCCGTCGAGGGTCGTGAAGGCGCCCGGCCACGGAGTGAACCCGCGGAGCCGGGCCGAGATCTCGCTCGCGGGCCGCGTCCAGTCCACGCGCCCGTCCTCCTTCTCGAGGATGCGCGCCGCGGTGGCGCGCGCCGGGTCCTGCCGCACGGGCACGACCGCGCCGCGCGCGACCGCGGCGAGCGCCTCGACGAGGGCGGCGCCGCCGAGATCGGCCATCCGCTCCGACAAGGTCTCGGCGGTGTCGTCCCGGCGGATGGGCTCGGCCCGCTGCAGGAGGATGTCGCCGGTGTCCAGCCCCGCGTCCATCTGCATGATCGTGACGCCGGTCTCGCGATCGCCGCTCGCGATGGCCCACTGGATCGGCGCCGCCCCGCGCCAGCGCGGCAGGAGCGAGCCGTGCACGTTGATCGCCCCGAACGGCGCGAGGTCGAGGAGGTCCTGCCCCAGGATCCGGCCGTAGGCCGCGACGACGAGCGCGTCCGGCCGGAGCGCCGCCAGCTGCCCCGCGAGGACGCCATCCCGGACCTTCTCCGGCTGGAGCACGGGCACGGCGTGCGCGAGGGCCCAGGTCTTGGTCGCGGGCGCGCGGAGCGCCTGGCCGCGCCCCGCCGGGCGATCCGGCTGCGCGACGACCGCCACGAGCTCGTGCCCCGCCCGGAAGAGCGCCTCGAGCGAAGGCACGGCGAACTCCGGCGTGCCCAGGAACGCGATCCGCATGGCGCACGGTGTATACGCCACGGCGCACCTTCGCGCACTCCATGTGTTCCGGAATGGCAAGCCCTCGTCTAGAATCGGCCTCCGCGACCTGCTCCCGGTGCGACGGAGGACGCCATGGCCGAAGAACCCGCCCCCATCGAACCCTCCCCGTCCGCGACCCGCCGCCGCGTCCTCGTGGATCGCAGGTTCCAGCTCAAGTACGCCGTGATGATGGGCGTCGCGGGCCTCGTGGTCGCGCTCGTCTTCGGGTTCTGGCTCCACCAGGTGCACCTCCAGGCGATCGCGCTCCTCCAGCCCGACGCCGAGACGCGCGCCCTCATCGAGCGCAGCGACCGGGTGCTCCTCGCCGTGTTCGCCGTCATCGCGGTCCTCCTCGCCGGCGCGCTGGGGCTCCTCGGCGTCGTCATCACCCACCGTGTGGCGGGCCCGGTCTTCGTGATGGGCCACTACCTCACGGTGCTCTCCCAGGGCCGCTTCCCGCGGATGCGCACGCTCCGGCGCAGCGACGAGCTCAAGGCGTTCTTCCGCGTGTTCCTCGAGGCGGTCGAGGCGATGAAGAAGCGCGAGGCGAAGCACGTCGTCGTGCTCGAGGACGCCGCCGCCCGCGTCCGGGCCGCCGCCGGCCGCTCCCCCGAGCTCCAGGCCGCCGCGCAGGCGCTGGAGAACGCCGCCATGGAGCGCCGCATGGCGCTCGCCGCCGACGACCCCGAGCTCACCCCCATCGGCATCCCGGCCCCGCGCCCGGCCACCTCCCGCCCCGCCTGACAGGAGCCCCCATGCAGAAGCGCCTCCGCGCCCCGTCCGCCGTCGCCCCCCTCGCCCTTTCACTGATCGTGCTCGCCGCCTGCGGCAACCCGAGCGACGCCGCGGGCTGGGCGAAACGCGCCGCCGCCCGCAGCCGCACCCAGGAGAAGCTCGAGGCGCTGGAGCAGGCCCGCAAGGCGCCCGGTGACCGGAAGGCGGCGGTGCCGCACCTGCTGGAGGTGCTGGCGCAGACGACCAAGGCCCGGGCGACGGCCGCGCTCCTGCTCGGCGAGATCGGCGACGCCTCCGCGGCGCCGGCGCTCGTCGCGGCGATCGACCCTGCCGCCCGCGACCACGACGGGTTCGAGACGAACCGCCGCGCCGCAGAGGCGCTCGGCGCGCTCCGGTCCCGCGAGGCCGTCCCCACGCTCCTGAAGCTCACCGCGTCGCCCGACGCCTTCACGCAGATCGCGGCCGTGGACGCGCTGGGCGCCATCGGCGACCCCGCGGCCATCGACACGCTCGCCGAGATCGCCCGCGCGCCGACGGTCGAGGCCGTGACGGCGCAGCACGCGGTCCTCGCGCTGGGCAAGATCGGCGACGCGCGGGCCGCGCCCGTGGTGGTCCGGATGATGTACGACCGCCAGGGGAGCTGCTACCCGCACGCCACGTTCGCGGCGATCGGGATCGGCAAGCCGATGGAGGCGCTGCTCCTCGCGGTGCTGGAGGGGAAGGACGCGGCGCTCGAGGGCTGGGCGCGCGACGCGAAGCTGATGCAGGGCGTGCTCTACGCGAAGGCGGCGCAGGTCCTCTCCGAGGTCGGCGGCCCCGCCGCGGCGCCGGCGCTCGTGTCGCGGCTCGCGTACCGCGACGCCGACCCGACGCTCGAGCAGTGGGTCCGCGTCTTCGCGGCCGAGGCGCTGGGCCGGCTCCGCGCGGGCCAGGCGGTCGGATCGATCGCCGAGCTCCTCGCCCGCGAGAGCGATCCGGACGCGCGCCTCCGCTACGCCGAGGCGCTGACCCGCATCGGCGACCCCGCGGCGCTCCCCCCGCTCCGCGCGGCGGCCGGCAAGGGCGGCTGGCTCGGCCGGTACGGGCCGCTCGTGGCCGTGTCGCGCCTCGGGGGCGCAGCCGAGGTGGCGGTGGTCGAGGACGCCGCGGCGGCGCCGTGCGAGGAGGAGAAGGCGCCGCTCTGCCGGAGCCGGCCGGCGGAGCTCGCGGCGATGAAGGCGCGGCTCGCGGCCGCCGCCGCGTGCGCCGACGTGAAGTGCTGGGCGGCGAAGCTGGGCGACGCCTCGCCCGCGGTCCGCGACCGCGCCGCGCTCCAGGTCGGCTTCGCCGGGACCGCGGCCGACGTGCCCGCGCTCGCGCAGGCGGTGCTCCTCCCGGTCGCCGACGAGGCGGGGGTGGAGGCGCGCTACCACGCGCTCCTCGCGGTCCGCTGGATCGCGGACCGCGAGCCGCTCGGCGCCGCCGGCGCGGAGCTCGCGGCCAGGATCGAGGCGATGGTCGCCGCGCCCGCCGAGAAGGGCCGCCGCCTGACCGGCGTCGTGAACGAGGACGCCCTCCGGCTCGCGGCGCGGCTGCGGAAGCAGTAGCGGTCGAGTCCGTTCTCGCCAAGCCCTTCGACACGCTCGGGGCGAGCGGCTCTCCTCGTCCGCTCGCGCGGACCTTGGACAGCCTACGAGCGGTGACGGATCCGCGCGACCGCCCCTCACGCCGCCGGCTTCTTCTTCGGCGCGGGCACCCCCGCGCCCTCCGCCGCCTCGCCCGGCTCCGTCGCGGGCGCCGGGAGGGCCCGCCGCGGCTCCGCGCCGACCTTCTCCCAGGCGCTCGGGAGCAGGTTGAACGGCAGCAGCTTCACGAGGACGGGCAGGAGGAGCGAGCCGCCGGGGGCCGCGAACAGGGCGAGCGCCGGCACCGCCTTGGCGAGGTCGATGAGCTGGGACCGGATCTTCCGCTTCTCCTCGGCGGAGAGGCGCTGGCCGGCGGCCGCGCGCGTGAGCAGGGTCCCGAGCTCCCCGGTCTCGCGGATCTCGGTCACCAGGGCGCCGAGGTTCTGCGTCACCGCGGTCGAGACCCGGTCGGCGACCTTGTCCGCCGCCTCGCCGAAGTCCTCCGCGAGCTCGTGCCAGTCGAGCGTGCCGCCCTGGCCGTCGGTCTCGAACCACGCCTGCGGGTCGCCGGACTGCGCGGCCGCCTCGACCTGGGCCGCCAGCACGACCTGCGGGTCGAGCTTCGCCGCCTGCGCGAACGCCTCGACGAACCGCCCCGCCCCCTCGCCCGGCAGGCGCGCCCGGAGCTGGGCCAGCAGGAGCTGCTCGAACAGGAACCCGCGCATCGGCGCGGGCGCCGCCAGCGCGAGCTCCTCGGGCGGCCGCGGCTTCGCGACCCGGGCGCGGGCCTCGCGGAGGACGGCGCCGCGGAGGCCGAGCCGGGCCATCTGACGGCGCCGGACCCAGGCCTCCCGGGGGC
>JAEYZK010000334.1 GCA_023428085.1 Pseudomonadota bacterium | reverse complement strand
GGCCTGGACGAGTGCGCAGGCGGCGAGCAGCGCCGCCCAGAGCGCCGCCGCCCAGGCCGCGTACGCCGGCAGGTCGAGCGGCGCGGGCCACAGGCCATGGCCGCCGTCGAGGAGCCACGCGACGAGGAAGACCTCGGCCGCGAGCATCGTGGCCGCCGCGCCGGCGGTGAACCGATGCAGCGGCCGCTCGTGCCAGAAGAGCCGCGGGAGCCCGATGCCGCGGAAGCCGCCGAGGAGCACGGCCACGAGGAAGCCGAGGGTGAGGAGCAGCAGCGGGTGCCGGCAGAGGACGAGGAGGATCGAGGCGAGCGGGGCGAGGGGCACGCGGTTCCTCCGGGACGTCCGAGCGATTGTCGCGCCCGGGCGCCCAGGTGTCGCGTACCTTGGCGGAAGAGTCGTCGGCGAGGAGCGGGCGGGCCGACCGGGGGCCCATGCCTCGCGCTCGCCGAGTTTCCATAATCCATATTATCGGACGTTGGGTCAGCTTCTAGGGGAGGCTGGATTCCGCGGTCTGGTGGCTGTCTCCAGGTCTCTTGGCGGAACGAACGGCTGGCGTGCTCGAACCGAGGCGCACCGCTGGCGGACTTCACCATCGTCGTGCTCCTGCTCCGCAGGCCCCGCCGCTCCCGCGAAGGCGCGAAGGACCTGCCCCGCATCGTCATCGGCGACATCCTCCCCCTGATGGTGTTCTCGCCCTAGCCATGTCGCGGTACGCCGCCACCGTCGGCCGGACCCGCTACGCGTTCCGCGACCTCAAGGAGGTCATGGCCCGCGCCTCCCCGGCGCGGTCCGGCGACGTGCTGGCGGGCGTCGCCGCGCGCTCGGCCGAGGAGCGGGTCGCCGCCAGGGCCGTCCTCGCCGACGTCCCGCTGGCGCGGTTCCTCGAGGAGCCGCTCGTCCCGTACGAGGCCGACGAGGTCACCCGGCTCGTCATCGACACCCATGACGCGGCGGCGTTCGCGCCGCTGGCGCAGGTCACCGTGGGTGCCTTCCGCGAGTGGCTCCTCGCCTACGACACCGGCGAGCAGCAGCTTGCCGCGGTCGCTCCGGGGCTCACCCCGGAGATGGCCGCCGCGGTGAGCAAGGTGATGCGCAACCAGGACCTGGTGCTGGCGGCGGGGAAGTGCCGCGTCGTGACCCGCTTCCGGAACACCCTGGGGCTGCCGGGGCGACTCGCGGTGCGCCTGCAGCCGAACCATCCCACCGATGATCCGGCCGGGATCGCCGCGAGCGTGGTGGACGGGTTGCTGTACGGCTGCGGCGACGCGGTGATCGGGGTGAACCCCGCCACCGACAGCGTCCCCGCGACCGAGACCCTGCTGCGGCTCCTCGACGACCTCATCGGCGCCCATGAGATCCCGACCCAGTCCTGCGTGCTCTGCCACGTGACCACCGCGCTGCGGGTGATGGAGCGCGGCGCGCCGGTGGATCTCGTGTTCCAGTCGGTGGGAGGCACCGAGGGGACGAACCGGGCGTTCGGCGTGTCGCTCTCGCTCCTCGCCGAGGCGCAGCAGGCGGCGCAGTCGCTCCGGCGCGGTTCGGTGGGTCAGAACGTCATGTACTTCGAGACGGGCCAGGGCAGCGCCCTCTCGTCCGACGCCGCGCACGGCGTGGACCAGCAGACCTGCGAGGCGCGCGCGTACGCGGTGTGCCGCCGGTTCGCACCGCTCCTCGTGAACACCGTGGTCGGCTTCATCGGCCCGGAGTACCTGTACGACGGCAAGCAGATCATCCGCGCGGGCCTCGAGGACCACTTCTGCGGCAAGCTCCTGGGGGTCCCGATGGGCGTGGACGTCTGCTACACGAATCACGCCGAGGCCGATCAGGACGACATGGACGTGCTGCTCACGCTCCTGGGCAGCGCCGGCTGCAGCCACGTGATGGGCGTGCCAGGCGCCGACGACGTCATGCTCGGCTACCAGTCCACCTCGTTCCACGACGTCCAGTACCTGCGCCAGCTGCTCGGGCTGCGGCCGGCGCCGGAGTTCGAGGCGTGGCTCCTGCGCGCCGGGATCCTCGACGACGCGCTGCGCCTGCGCGAGAGCGCCGGCTGGAACGCGCGCGGGCGCCGGCTGCTCGCCAGCGTGCCGCCGGGCGCGAAGCCTCGGGAGGGCGCGCCGTGAGCGCGGTCATCCCCGATCCGTGGGACGGGCTGCGCGCGCTGACCCCCGCGCGGATCGCGCTGGGACGAGCCGGGGGCTCGCTCCCCACCGCCGAGTGGCTCGGGTTCTCCGCCGCGCACGCCGCGGCCCGCGACGCGGTCTGGTCCGCGCTCGACGTGGACGCGCTCGCCGTGGGGCTGGAGGCGGTCGGGCTGCCCATCGTGCGCGTGCGCTCGCAGGCGCGAGACCGGACCAGCTACCTGCAGCGTCCCGACCTCGGCCGCAGGCTGGATCCGGAGGACGAGGCAGCGCTGGGCCGGACGCGGGCGAGCGCCCGCGACGGCTGCGACCTCGCGCTGATCGTCGCCGACGGCCTCTCCGCCACCGCCGCGCAGCGGCATGCTGCACCGCTCGTGGCCCTGCTCGCTCCCCGGCTCGTGGCCCGGGGCGTCCGGATCGGCCCGATCGTCGTCGCGGTCCAGGCCCGCGTCGCGCTGGAGGACGCCGTCGGAGCCGCGCTCGGCGCGCGGGCGGCGCTCATCCTCCTCGGCGAGCGCCCCGGCCTCGGCTCCCCGGACAGCCTCGCCGCGTACCTCGTCTTCGGACCCCGCGTCGGCCGCACCGACGCGGAGCGAAACTGCGTGTCGAACATCCGGCCCGACGGTTGTCCCCTCGCCGCCGCCGCCGAGCTCCTCGAGTGGCTCCTGGTCGAGTCGCTCCGACGCGCGCTGTCGGGGGTCGGGCTGAAGGACGAGCGTGGGACGATCACGGCCGCGCGGCCTCCCCCACTTCTCGGCCCGGAGTAGTCGTGCCGCGGCTCGTACATCTTTCTGCCTCGCCGGGTCCACCCGCTCCGGCCCGACGAGGTCCGGAGGTCCCCGTTCCACCGCCGGCTCGTCGTCGACGTAGACCATGCGACAGCCTGCGATCGTGCGGTCACAGGAGCGTGGCTTCGAAGAGGTCGCGGTGGCGCCGGACGTGCTCTGCGTCGCGCAGATACAGCTGCGGGTGTCCGGCGGCGGCGTGGCGCTGGAACACGGCGTCGCCGCGAGCGGCGCGATCGGTGATGAAGGCGGCCAGGGTCTCGAGGCGCTCCACCACCAGGGCCGGCAGGCCCGCACGGTCACCCGGATCCAGGCCGTAGGCGTCGCAGAAGTCGGCTGCGCGGGCGGCCTGCGCGGCCGGTTCCCCGAAGCTCTCCGGGTTGTCGGGGTGCGCGAGCGGCGCCCACCGATACAACGCGTAGGCGAGGTCCCAGCCCCGCGGGGCTGGGTGAGCGGTGTCGAAGTCGATGACGGCCACCACCTGCGCCCCGTCCAGCACGACGTTGTACGGGGCGAAGTCCCCGTGGCAGATGACCTCCGGGGGCGTGCGGGCGGGGAACTGCCACCCCTCGAGGTGGTCCGCCACGAAGGAGACCGTGGCATCGTGGTAGCGGCGCAGGAGGCGCGCGGCGGAGGCCAGCGCCGTGGCGCTCGCGGCCGGCCCTGTCAACGGCAAGCCGCAGACCTCGCCGGCGATGAACTCGAGCTCCTCGCGCCCATCGGCGGTGAGGCCGTGAACGGCCGGCGCGCCGGTGAAGCCCTCCGCGCGGAGGTGGCGCAGGAGAGCGTGGACGTTCGGAGTCCAGTGGCCGGTCGGACGGCGGACGGTGCCGCCGGTCCGGGTCACCACGTTCACACCGCCCTGTAGCTCCTGTCGATCCACGTCCCCTCCCCGCGAGAAGCTGCTCGCTGACAGAGACTTCCGCTCATGTGTCGTCACGTTCGGGGTTGCGAACGGACGCCGCGCCGGCTACTTCCCCTTCACTTCCAGCTTCGCGCCCGACGAGTAGGCGTTGAACTCGGGCGCGTAGAGCGACTGGATCGTGGCCGGGCCGACCCGGAACGCCCCGGCCATGCTCGCCCGCACCCGGTGCTTGAACGTGTACTCGCCCAGCGGCAGCGACTCGAAGAAGAAGTTGGTCCCGCTGTCTCGGACCTCCTCGTACCACCCGATCCCGAGATCCCAGCGGTAGCCGCTCTTCTGGCTCACCGGCTCGAAGCCGGCGCCGCGCGGATCGCGCAGGTGGACGTACTCGGCGGCGTGCTTCGTCCGGATCGAGAGCTGGACCTCCACCTCGTCGCCGACCTCGATGGGCGTCCCCTCCCCGATCGGGCGGAGCACCGCCTCCGTCCCCTTCCGATCGCGGAGGAAGTAGCGGCGGGTCACGGAGAAGAAGTCCCCGCGCGCCTCCGCCGGCAGCTGCTCGGTGGAGAAGTGCCAGGAGGCCGAGGCGAAGGCGAACCCCTTCGTCTCCTTCTCCACCGTGACGGTGGCGGTCTCGGCCGAGACCTTCTCGCCCGGCAGGATGACCCGGTTGCCCTTGCCGGTGTAGCGGTCCGGCTCGAACACGAACCGCTTCCGCTCTCCACCCACGGTGACGTCCACCGCCTCCCGGATGCCGAGCTGCCCCTCGCTCTTCATGGCGTGGACGAGCGAGTAGATCACCTCGGCGGTCGCGCGGGTGCTCTTCCACTGGTTCAGCTTCTTGTTGAGGAGGAGCCAGAGGACCAGCCCGTCCTTCTTCGGGCTGGACGGGTCGAGCTCCATCAGCGTGCGGAGCGCGAACGCGTGGGTCTCGATGGTGTCGTTGTACCAGAGCCAGCTCCGGTCCTCCTGCGCCCAGAAGGTCCCCTGGTCCGGCGCCGTCTTCGCCGAATCCATCACGCTCGACCAGACCAGCTGCGCGTCGGCGGGGCGGCCCATCCGCTTCAGGGTCAGGGCCAGGTACCCCTTGAGCATCGGAGAGTGCCGCTTCCAGTGCTTGAAGGAGAAGGCGAGGATCTCCTTTCGCTCCTCCGCGGTGAGCGCGTCCTCCGTCCAGGACGCGTCCGGGTACGCGCTCGCCACGTAGTTCAGGAAGGTGAGGAGCTCCCAGCAGCAGCCGTCGGACCGCATGCGCCGCAGGTCCTCGGCCCGCACGTGCTGGGCGAGGTACCCCCAGGCGCGTACGACCATCTCCTTCGGCACCGGCACCTCGAACTCGGCCGCCCGGGAGAACCCGTGCAGCAGGTAGAGGGTCATGTACGGGCTGGGCGGGCCGCCCGGGAACCACGGGAAGGCGCCGTCCGGCAGCTGCGCCTTGCGCAGCT
Source organism: Pseudomonadota bacterium (assembly GCA_023428085.1). Classification (GTDB taxonomy): domain Bacteria; phylum Myxococcota; class Myxococcia; order Myxococcales; family Anaeromyxobacteraceae; genus Anaeromyxobacter. Next base: position 10,333 of record JAEYZK010000334.1, on the reverse strand, counting down.
TCTCGAGCGCCTGGTTCCGCTGCGCCTCGGCGATCTTCGGGTCGAGCACGTTGACGAGGGAGTTGCCGCTCCTCGCGTCGAGCGGATCGCCGCGCGCCTCCAGGAGCCAGGGCGACTCCTCGAGCGCCATCCTCCGGTTCGGGTCGGCGGCGTCGAACCGCTCGAGCCGGGTGTCGCGGCGCGACAGCTCCTTCGCCATCTGCGCCAGGGCCGGCTGCTCCTCGAAGACCGAGGTGACGATGCCGGTCGAGAGGAACCGGTTGAGCGTCTGCTCGGTGCACTCGTACGGATAGTTGACGAGGTACGGCAGCGCGGCGAGGACCGAGTCGAGTAGCTGCGCGTCCACCGTGACCACCAGCTGCTCGTTCACCCGCGTCGGATCGGCGACCGCCAGATCGGCGAAGGTCATGGTCCGCCGGTCCTTGTCCCGGAGGGTGACGAACCGCGACTGGACGAGGTGGACGCGGCCGGGCAGGACGGGCACGGGCCGGAGCTCGCCGTCGGAGAGGTCGCCGGCCTTCGCGGTGATCCGGAAGGCGGCGGTCAGCACCTTCCGCGGGGCCGAGAGCGTGAACACCACCGGCGTGCTCCCCTGCCCTGCCACCGTGAACGGCTTCGCGAGGTCGGCCGGCCGGAGCCCGAACGCCGCCGCCAGGTCTTCCCCGGTGTCGGCGTCGCGGACCTCGAGCCGGACCTCGCCCGACATCGGCTCGTCGGAGGCGTCGTTCACCATCACCCTCAGCTCGGCCTGGTCGCCCTCGCGCAGGAACCGGGGCACGTAGGGGCGGACCATCAGGTCCTTCACGCTCTGGGCCTGACGCTGGACGGACCCGGACCAGAGGTCCTTGGTGACCGCGTGGACGAACACCGCCCAGCTCGTCACCGAGTCGGGGACGGTGAACTCGATGGCGGCGCTCCCGTCCTTCCCGGTCCGGAGCTGCGGGGTCCAGAAGGCCGTCTCGGCGAAGTTGGCGCGGACGGGAGTCGGGGCGGTCTCGGCGACCCCCTCCTGCTCCTGCTCCTGCGCCGCCACGGCCGCGGCGAAGGAGTCCCCCTTCGCCTTCATCGACCGCTCATGAACACCGTTGCGCGGAGCGGGAGCGGCCGCCGCCGGCGGCGCCGCCAGCGCCATCCGCCGCGCGCCCGCAGCTGCGTACCGATGCAGACCCGGTCCGCCGATGCCGTGGCCGTCCTCGAAGTGCAGCCGATCGGGCGTGAAGACGGGACCGGCCTCGAGCGTCGGCCATTCGCCGCGCAGCCACATCCCGCTCTCCTGGCCGAGGTTCGAGGTCGAGGGCCAGCGCGTCGCGCGGTTCGGCCAGAGCGACATGGGCGACGGCGGGGCATGGGGCGCGAAGGCGTCGAGGCTCCGATCGTACATGTAGGCGAGGAGCTCGGCGGCGGCCGCCTCGGGCTTCGCGCCCGGAGGGCCCTTCACGGTGACGCGCCAGGTCTCCTTGGCGCCCGGGCGGAGCCGGTCGCGGAAGCTCGAGAGCTCCACCTTCAGCTCGCGATCGTCCCAGGGGACCATCACGCTCGCGCCGAGCCGCACCAGCTGGTGGTCGCGCTCGACGATCAGCTCGCAGGCGAACCCGCCGCGATCCTGCTCGGTCACCGGGATCTCGACGATGGCCGGATCGTGCCCGGCCCGGAGCGTCTGGAAGGAGACGCGCTTCCCACCCCGCACCCGCTCCAGCCAGAGGACCTGGCCCGGGATCCCGGAGTGGACGACGAGCCGCGCCCTCTCTCCGACCCGCACCACCGGCTTCTCGGCCGCGAGGTAGGCAGGGACCTGCAGCGGGAGCTTCGCGCCGGCGACCACCTGGTCCTGCTGCATCCGGTAGGTGGCGCCGAAGACGTCCTCGGTCTCGTAGCTGATCCGGTACGCGCCCGGGGGCAGCGCCGGCAGCTCGAGCTTCGCCTCGCCTCGCGAATCGTGGACGAGCTCGCCGCGCGCCACCTCGCGCCCCTCGCTCCACGAGCGCAGGATGGCGGCGACTTCGACGCCGGTGTCCCAGCGCGGCCGGAGCCGGTCGCCCGGCGTCTCGAAGCCGCGCTCTCCGGGCTCCGCCGCCGCGCCGGGCTCGTCGCCGTCCAGCGGGAGAGGTGCCACGCCTGCCGGCAGCGGCTGATCGGCCGGGAGCAAGGTCTCCTTCGGCTGGGTCAGGGCGGTGAGGCGCCAGCGCCCACGGCCGGCGCGCGGGGCGCCGTCGAGATCCGTCCGGACGACGGTCATCCGCCCGGGCCGTCCCTCGGCGCCGAACTGGCGCTCGGAGTCGATCCGCGCCTCGACCGCCACGCGGCCCAGGCGGAACCCGCGGGTCGCGCTCCGCGTCTCCCCGCCCTCGTCGGTCACGTCCACCTCGGCCCGGTAGCGGAAGGTCACCTCCGCCCCCGCCCGCTCGTCGGCCTCGGGCTCGAACGTGAACGCGAAGGCGCCGTCCTCGCCCAGCTTCGCCACGCCGCTCCCGACGACCTGCGCCGGCTCGGCCCGGTAGGGCCTCCACCACCACCACCACGCCGGATAGACCGGCTCGCGCGTCACGCGCCACCGGACTTGACCGCCGGTGACCGGGAGGCCGAAGTAGTAGCGCGCCTCGCCACGCAGCGTCGCGGGCCGGTTGAGCCGGAGCGCCTCCTTCGGCTCCCCGAGCGCGACCTCGAACGTCGGTCGCTTGTACTCCTCGACCCGGACCGGCGCCTGGCCGCCGCGGGTCTGGATCGACCAGGTCCCGAGCAGCCGGCCGGTGGGCAGGAGGAACGCGCCGGCGGCGGTCCCGTGGTCGTTGGTGGTGAGGTCCTGGGCGGCCACCTCCTCGCCGTTGGCGTCGCGCAGCGTGACCCGCACCTTTGCCCGCGTCACCGTGTGCAGGCGCGCCTGCTCTGCCGATCCCTCGTAGGGGATCACCTTGAAGAAGACCTTCTGGAGCGGCCGGTAGATGGCGCGATCGGTGTAGACGAGGGTGCCCTGGGTCGTGCCCGGGCGCGCGCGCCCGCCCTGGTGGCGCAGGCCGCTGACGAGCACCTGATCCGCACCGCGGCGCGCCAGGACGAAGGTCTGGCCGCGCGCAGCGCCAAGGCGGACCGTGCCCGCGGCCGAGGTGGTGCGCGTCTCCAGCTTCGCGTGGCCGCGGCCCCAGTCGGCCCTCCAGAGCTCGACCTCGGCGCCCGCCACCGCCTCGCCGGTCTTGCCGGAGAGGAGCTGGACCTCGAGCGCCCCGTCGCCGGGATCGGTTCGCAGCACGCCGACGAGATCGGAGAGCATGAGGCGGGTCCCGACCGTGGGGCGGTCGTGCTCCCGGAACCCGGGATCCGCCGAGGCGACGACGACGTAGAGCCCGGGCTTGTCGAGCGGCGGCACGACGTAGGTCCGGTGCGAGCGATGGTCGGGGGTGCCGGGCAGCTCGGTCCGCCACTCGGCCACCGGCGTCCCCGTCGACAGCAGCGAGGTCATCTCCGGCGGGGTCGGGAGCACCTGGTAATTGCGGGTGGTGCGGACGAACCGCGTCAGGTCCACGGCGTACGCCCGGAAGTGGAGCGCCTTCACGTTTGCGTGCGTCACGAGGAGCGAACGCCGCCGCGGCCCGTCCACCCGCATGCCCTCCAGCGCGTACGTGGGTTGCTCGATCTGGCGGATGATCGCGTGGCACCGCTGCGCGCCCGGAGTGCCGGGGTGGGCGGCGGCGCCGTCGGCGGCGAGCCTGCGGGCGCGGACCAGCGCGTCGCCCCCGGTACCCTTGCGCGTCAGGTCGGCGAGCTCCGCCATCCCCATCGACCACCAGGGCAGCTCGCGCTCGCGTGCGAGGCGGTCGGTCAGGTCCTTCACGACCAGCGCCTTGTCGTCGGCCTGGGAGAAGGCGGCGTGGAGGATCCGCGCCCGCTCGAGCCGCACCTCGAGGGCGGCCTCGCGCTCGCCGCGGCCGGCGTGCCAGGCCTCGAGGTCGTCGAGGATGGCGCCGATCCGGACGAGCGGGTGGACCGAGGCGTCACCCACCGCCACCACGCTCGAGGAACGGGGATCGCCGGCCACGAGCGCCCTCGCGTCGAGCCGGTAGACTTCGGCCGACTGCTCCGGCCGCCAGCCGCCGGTGTCGGCGAGCATGGCGGCGAACAGGTAGCTGGCCGCGTCGCGCAGGGTGGGCCGGATCCCCTTCGGGAAGTCGTTCGGGAGGATCCACTGGCCGAGCTCCGCGACCGGCTGCCTCCCGAGCGCTTCGCGGTCCTTCCAGACGCGGCCGTAGGCCTGCCCGGCGGCGTCGTAGAGCTGGTCCCGGGTCCAGGCCTCGAGATCGACGGTCGCGGTCGAGGCGACCCGCTCCCGCTGGCCGATCTCCCACCCGTACGCCTGGACGTACCCGACGAGCGCCTGCGCGTAGGAGAGCTCGAGGGTGGTGCGCGGGAGCAGCCCCTTCGGCCAGGGCTGGTCCATGAGGAAGCGGACCGAGGTCTCGGGGCCGTGGAGCGCGCTGCGGAGGCCGACCCAGCGGATCAGCGCCCGGGCCCATTCGGTCTCGTCGCCGCGCTGCTGCGCGCGCTGCAGGATCTTCTCGACGGCGTCGGAGGCCTCGGAGAGCTTCTGCTCCGAGACGAGCTCGTCCACGGTGCTCCAGTCGGGCATGGCGTTTCCTTGCTGCGCGGTGGTGGCGGTGGGCGGCCGAGGTCCAGCCGTCGGGCGGAGTCGTTCCGACGCGACGACCACTGCGGCGGCGAGGGAAAGCGCTGCGATCCCGGTGAGGCGCACGAGACGGCGATGGGTCATGTCGATCGCTCCCCCTCTTCCAACGTGGGTCCCCGCAGAAGGATCTCCTGAAATCGGCGATCCGCAAAGAGCGGTGGCGTCCCGCGCGGCCGCGGATTGCGCTCTCGTCGCGCTCGGGCGACACTCGGGCCATGTTCGCCCGAGAGCGCGCTCCCGTCCCCACCGCCAGGATCCCCCTCGCCGACTTGCTCGCCTCCGCCCGCCGGGTGGTGGTGCGGCAGGCGCGCGACTGGACGGAGGTCGTCGCGTTCGAGGCCGCAAACCGCTACGCGCTGCTCGACGAGTCCGGCGCGCTGGCGGGCATGGCGCTCGAGCACAAGGGCAGCTTCCTGCTCCGTTCGTTCCTCAAGGCCAGCCGCTCCTTCGACATGGACGTCCGCGACGTGGCCGGCGGCGACCGGGTGCTGTTCCGGTTCCACCGTCCGTGGCGGTGGTTCTTCTCTCGGCTGGAGGTGACGGACGAGAGCGGGCGGGCGCTGGGCGCACAGCGGCCTCTCGCGCTCGGCGCCGCGATCCTCGTCGACTTCAAGTTCTTCGAGGACAGGGACTGATCCGGCGTGGAGCGCGGCGGCGGGAGCTCAGGGGGCTGCCTGACCTCCTCTCGCCTCCCTGGCCTCGTGCCGTGCGGACCCGCTGCCTCCGGCTCCGGCTCCGGCGACGTACGCGTGTCCCACCCACAGGGACAGGAGCGCGCCCGTGAGCACGATCGCGACGAGCGCTTCGCGGCTGGCGGGCACGAGGCGGCCCGGCAGGGCGCGTGCGTACCGGGACAGGGCGCGGAAGTTCAGGACGACGTGGGCGGTCCCCGCGACCGTGAACAGCGTGGCGAGGACCCAGTGGGCGGCCATCCATGCGTGCCGATCGACCGACAGCGGGTCGGCGTGGTGCAGGTGAACCTCGATCCCGGTCCAGGGCAGGCCCGCCAGCGTCACCGCCGCCAGCAGCGACCAGAACGCCCGGCCGTTGAACGGCTTCCTCTTGGTATCGGCCATCGCTCCTCCTCGGCAAGGCATGCGCGCAGCATCACACCATCGCTGCCGCCGTCGATGGCGGTCCCGTGAAGAACTGTTTCTGACGGCGCTGGGTCCTGCACGGTATGTACTCACCGAACATGCCCGCACCGCTCGACACCACCGCCGGACAGGCCGTGTACTCGCCCGCGGTGCTGGCCCTCTACGACGCCTTCGTGCTCGGCTTCTCCTGCAGCCTGGTCTGGCGCTGCCCGGCGCGGCGGATGCTGGCCCAGTACGATCGGCTGGTCGGTCGCAGGCACCTCGACGTCGGTGTGGGAAGCGGCTTCTACCTGGACCGTTGCCGCTTCCCGAGCGCCACCCCCGAGATCACCCTGCTCGACCTCAACCCCTCGAGCCTGGATCACGCGGCGCGACGCATCCACCGCTACGCTCCCCGGACGATCCGGCACGACGTCTTCGAGCCGCTGCCACTCCGCGAGCGCTTCGACTCGATCGGGATCTCCTTCCTGCTGCACTGCCTCCCGGGGACGATGGCCGAGAAGGCCGAGGCCATCGCCCGGCTCGCCCCGGCCGTCGACGACGCGGGCGTCCTCTTCGGCTCGACCATCCTCGGCCGCGGCGGCAGCCACAACGCGCTGGGGAGGCTCCTGCTGCGCGCCTACAACCGCAAGGGCATCTTCTCCAACCTCGAGGACACCGAGGAAGGGGTGGCGAGCGCCCTCCACGCGAGCTTCGCGAACGTGCAGACGGAGCGCGTCGGCACCGTCGTGCTGTTCGAGGCCCGTGTCCCGCGATCGGCTGGCGAGGCGCGGTAGGGCCAGCGCGGGCCCGAAGGCCACCGCTGAGCGCGTCGCGCGCCGGAGGATCAGGGCACGGTCAGATCGAGCAGCGGCGTCCCGCCCCCGATCTCCTCCGCGAGCGCGCGGTATCTCGGCTCGTCCCAGCCCAGCGCCGCCCAGCGGAGGACCGGGTGGAGCGCCGACGGCTCGAACTCGGTGATCTGCTCGTGCGGCCAGTCGCGCTCGCCCGTCGCGAACGGCACGAGGTAATCGACCCCCTGCTGCAGGCTGCGGCCCTCGGGCGTGCGGAAGCTCCAGAGGTCGACGCCGACCCGCTCCCCGAGCCTGGCGAGGTGGAGGTACGGGGTCAGGTTGAAGATGCTGTAGTCCCACGAGCGGGTCCGCGCCAGCTCGTGCGGCTGCCGCCCGTCGGGCAAGAACTGGCGCGGGATCTCGTCCCGCGCGGCCTCGAGCGTCGTGCGCGCGCGGTCCTCCTGCCCGGTGTGGAGCGCGAGCGCGACGAGCTGCAGCTCCCACCAGGTCTCCTGGTTGTTGCCGCGCGCCGCCTGCTCTCGTGCGCGATCGCTCGTGGCGAGCCACTCGAGGAACGCGCGCATCCACGCCGCGAGCGCCTGGTCGTCCGCGTCGGACCACGCGGGCGAGCCCCGCAGCAGCGTCACACCGTCGAGGATCGTCGGGAGGAAGCGGCTCTCCACGATCCCCGCCGAGCGCCCCTCGACGACCCCCGGGATCCCCTGCGCGAACTCGAGGTCCGGGTTCATCCGCGTCGGCGCGTCGAGGAACCACACGCGGACGAGGCGCGCGGCCTGCTCGGCGTAGGGCTCGGCGCCGGTGAAGTGGTAGGCGAGTCCGAGCGTGAACGCCGCACGGGCGAGGCGTGCGAGGTTCTCGCGATCGGGGATGCGGTCGACCTCCGGGTTTCGCCGCCCGTCGCGCGGAACGTACGGCAGCCCGTCCGGCTTCGACGGATCGGGCCAGTAGTACGGCGCCTGGCTCATGTAGTCGTGCTTGTCTCCGCTCGGCGGCGTGACCGGCTTGTCCACGACCGACATCGGGGCGAGCGTGAGCGCCTCGTCGGCGCGCTCCTCGAGCTCCTCGAGCGCCGGCGCGAACTCCGGCTCCCCCGCGCGCAGGCTGTCGCGGACGCGCGCGACGTGCGCGCCGTCGGCGGTGAGGAGGAGCGGCGCGGCGCCGCCGTGGGGAGCGGCGGCCACGTCCTCTCCTCCTCGGCAGGCCCCGTGGGCGGCGCAGGCGAGGGCGACGACCAGCCCGGGATGGACGCTCCTCAGGTGCATCGCCCTCGCCTCCTTCCTCTCCCGCTCCGGGGTGGTGTCGCCGCTCCCCGGCACGGATGGCTACCGCACGGCGGCCGTGAGCGTGCCCGCCGGACTGACGAACGACAGCGCCACCGCTTGCGTGAGCGGTGTGTCCGCCGACGAGGTGCCGACGTGGACGGTGTAGTCGCCCGGGGCCGTCGCCCACTCCCCGCGTGCCCAGCCCGCCACGGGCTGATCGTTCTCGGGCACCCAGTGCGAGAGCGGGTGGTTCGACGCCGACGAGTCGATCGTGACGGTCACCTGCTTGCTCTCCCCCGGCTCCAGCTCCACCCGCTGGAAGCCGACCAGTCGCTTCGAGGGCTCGTTCGCCTCGGGGGGCAGCGTCAGGTAGACCTGCGACACCTCGGCCCCTGCCCTGTCGCCGGTGTTGGTGATCGTGTACGTGACCTCCAGCGTGATCCGCCCAGCTTGCGGATCGTTCGTCGGCGTGACCGAGAGATCTCCGTACTCGAAGGTCGTGTACGAGAGGCCGAAGCCGAACGGGAACACCGGCTTCACGTCATTGGCCTCGTACCAGCGGTACCCCATCTGCAGCCCCTCGCTGTACTGGGCGGAGAACCGCTTCTCCCCCTCGAGCGTGGGCGAAGGATCTCCGCCGGGCTCGTCCGTGTTCGCCGGGGTCGAGAGCCAGGGCGGCGGGTCGACCCAGAGCCCCGGGAACTGCGCCTCCGTGGCGTACGCGGCCTCCCGCTCCGAGGTGCCGAACGTCATCGGCAGCTTCCCCGAGGGATTGCGCAGCCCGAACAGGATGTTCGCGACGGCGAGCCCGTCCGCCTGCCCGGGGTGCCACGCCTCCAGGAGCGCCGGCACCTCGTCCAGCCACGGCATGAGGACCATGCCCTCGGTCTTGAGGACCACCACCGTCTTCCGCGCGAGCTCCGGATCCGCGGTCAGCTCCGCCATCAGCATCTCCTGGTGGGTCCCCTCACCTCTCTCCGGCCGCGGCAGCTCGTACTCGCCCTCCTCCAGCTCGTCGTACGCGCAGAAGCTGGGATCGGCCGGAGGGATGATCGGAAAGCCCAGCGTCTCCCGGTCACACAGCTCGTGCGGGTTGTCGCCGAGCATCACGATGACCACGTCCGATCTCCTGGCGAGCTCGAGCGCCGCCTCCCGGTCCTCCTTCTTCCCGGTCCCGCCGGCGCTGTCGTAGGTGACCGTCGCGGGGGACCCCAGCGCGATCAGGACGTGCTCGAGCCCCTGCTCTGGGCTGATCGTGAAGGGAGCGACGACGCTGACGTTGTCCGCGCGAATGGAACGGGGAGGTAGCTTCGCCTGGCCGGCGAACCACTCCGCGCCGATGAGCGCGATCGAGCTCACCTTCTTCGCGTCGAGCGGCAGGAAGCCGTTCTCGTTCTTCAGCAGGACGATCCCTTGCTCCGCGAGCTCGCGCGCCACCTGGCCGTGGGCGACGTAGTCGACCGGCGTCCCGTAGAGCGCGTCGAAGTCGGTGTCGAAGTGCCCGAACTCGAGCATCTGGACGTAGCGGCGCCGGAGCATCTGATCGAGGTCGGCCTCGGTGATGCTGCCGTTCGCGAGCGCCGCCCTGATCCCCTCGCTGCCCGGGTTGCCGCGCTGCCCGGGCTGCGGGTCGAGCGCGTAGTGCAGCGGCGTCATGTGGGAGAGCTCCCAGTCCACGCCGGCCTTGATCGACGGCGCGAGGTCGTGCACGGCGCGGCGATCGCTGATGACGTAGCCCTGGAACCCCCAGCGTTCGCGCAACGTCGCCTCGAGCAGCTCCTCGTTCGAGCAGGCCGAGACCCCGTTGATCTCCGGGAAGGCGCACATGACCGAGGCCGGCTGGGCATCCCGGACCGCCATCTCGAACGGCAGCAGGTAGAGCTCGTGCAACGCGCGCGGCGGGACCACCGTCGCCATCTGGCGGCGCTGGGTCTCCTGCTCGTTGGCGGCGAAGTGCTTCGCGTTCGCGTGGATCCCCTGCGACTGGATGCCCTTGATCTGCTCCGTCGCCATGACGCCGGACAGGAACGGATCCTCGCTCTGGTACTCGTAGTTGCGCCCTCCGTACGGGTGGCGATGGAGGTTCATGCCGGGGCCGAGCAGCACCTGGTGTCCGGCGCTCCGCGCCTCGGCGCCGAGGACCTCGCCGAGCTGACGGTTGAGCTCGGGGTTGAACGTCGCCGCGCTCGCCGGCGTGGAGGGGAGCGCGGTCGCGATCGGCTCGTTCGCGCAGTCCCCTCCGCGGATCCCGGTCCCTCCGTTGATCATCCGGAAGGTCGGGATCCCGAGCTCCGGGATCCCCTGGATGTGCCGCCCGATGGGCGTGAACTCGCACCCGGGCGGCCGGTTCGCGTCGTCCTCCGCGGGCCGCGTGTCGTTCGAGATCTGCTGGACCTTCTGCTCGAGCGTCATCTTCGCGATGATCTCGTCGGCGCGCCGGGTGAGCTCCTCGTCGCTCGGTGGAGCGATCTGCGCCGCGCGGCTGGTCGGCGGTTGGTTGGACGT
>JAEYZK010000329.1 GCA_023428085.1 Pseudomonadota bacterium | reverse complement strand
GCGCTGCGGCGGCGGTGGCTTGACGACGCGGGGCGGGGGCGGAGCGTGCACGCGGCGCGGCGGCGGCGCCTGGACGGTGGGAACGCGCGGCGGCGGGCGCACCGGACGCCACGCGTGCGGGCGCGGCCAGTACGTCGCCGGCGCAGGGCGGTGCGGCCGGTACTCGCCCTCGTAGTGGTACCGGCCCTGGCGCCACGTGAAGCCGGCACGGGGCGGCGGGTGGTAGTCGTGGTGGTGGTGGCCGTGCAGGGAGCACCAGCCGCTGCCGGGGAGCGGGTGGCCGTCGAAGTAGAACCAGAGCGACGGGCCCGTGTACGTGTAGTAGCCGCGCTCGACGACGTAGACCTCGGGGCGATCCGGGAAGTAGTCGTGCGTGTGCGCGTCGTCCTCGTAGCACCAGCCGCCGCCCACGTCCTCGGGGATGAAGTGCGCGCCGTAGTACCAGACGAGCGGCGCGGGCGGAGGTGGGTCGTAGCGCGGCGGCGGAGGCGGCGCGCTCGGCGGCGGGACGTCCGGGACGATGACGCACCCCAGCAGCGGCAGCGCGAGGGCGAGGGCGGTGGCGAGACGCTTCATGGGACGTCCTCCCGGGTCCGCCGGTCGGGCGGCCCTTCACTCTGGGATAGCAGGGAGCGTGCCGGCCTCCCCGGAGAGCAAACACCCGAGCGACCTCATCATTTCACGGACCGGGGATGTGCGGAACGGGCACGGCGTGTGACCCGGGTGACGGGAGGACCGTGTGCGAGACCCCGCACCCCGCCGCGGATCAGTGGAACGTCCGCACCGCGGCCGGCCCGAGCCGCTCGGAGACGTAGCGCCGGAGGACGGACCGGTAGACCTCCGTCCGCCGGGCACCGACGACGAGCCACTCGTCGCCGATGACGAGCGCGGGCACCTCGCGGACGCCGCGATCGAGCGCCTGCCGGAGCGTCTCGTGGACGCGGGCCTCGGTGCCGGGCGCGGCGAGCGCGGCGGCGAAGCTCGTCACGTCGAGCCGGGCGACGTGCGCGAGCTCGAGCAGGACGTCGGTCCGCGCGACGTTCACTCCGCGGAAGAGCGCGGCGCCGCGGATGGCCTCGCGGAGGGCGGCCTCCGCGGCGCGCCCCTGGAGCCGCGCCGCGGAGAGGGCGGTGAGCACCGGGAGCGAGGAGAGCGGCGGGTCCGGCGAGAGCCAGAGATCGGGGATCGACCCCGAGAGCTCGGGCTCGCGCGCGGCCCGCCGCGCGGCCCGCGCGAGCGCGCACCGGTCGGTCTTGGACAGGGCGCGGGGCGTCACCCGCGTCGGGAAGGGCTCGAGCCGGAGCGGACGGAACGCGCCGGGCAGGTCGTCGGCGGCGGCGCGGATCCGTCGCTCCGCGATGAGGCACCACGGGGAGAGCGGGTCTTCGTAGAGGACCAGCGGGGCGGGCTCGTGACGATTCCGGGGGGACACGTTCGGGCGCGGATTCTAGCGGCCCGGTCGTGTCGGTCTGAAGGGTCAGGCGGGCGCCTGTCCGGCCGGCCGCCGAGGCAACGTCGCGATCTCAGGCGATGTGGCGGCCCGCGCGCCCGGCGAGGCGCGCATGTGCGTACTCCACCGCATGCTGAACGTAGAGCGTCGCGATGTCCTTCCCGGTCGCGGCCTCGAGCCCCTCGAAGCCGGGGGAGGAGTTCACCTCCATGATCTTCGGCCCGGTCCGCGCCTCGAGCATGTCCACGCCGGCGACCTCGAGCCCGATCACCCGCGCCGCCTTCACCGCGGTCTCGGCGAACTCGCGCGGCAGCTCCACCGCCTCGGCGCGCGCGCCGCGGTGGATGTTGGAGCGGAACTCGCCCGCCCGCGCCGTGCGCCGCATCGCCGCCACGACGCGATCCCCGACGACGAGGGCCCGCACGTCGCGCCCCCGCGACTCGGCCACGAGCTCCTGGAGGAGGATCTCCTGGCCGAGCGTCCAGAGCGCCTCGAGCATGCCCTGCACCTCGGCCATGGTCGAGGCGATCATCACGCCGACGCCCTGCGTGCCCTGGATGAGCTTGATGATGCAGGGGAGCCCGCCGACCATCTCCACCGCCTCGGGCACCTCCTCGCGGAAGCGGCACATCACCGTGCGCGGGATGTCGATCCCGAACCGGGAGAGGAGCTGCAGCGCGCGGAGCTTGTCGCGCGACCGCGCGATCGGCGTCGCGGCCGCGAGCACCGGGACGCCCATGAGCTCGAGCTGGTTCACGACCGAGAGGCCGTAGCCGGTGATCGACGCGCCGATGCGCGGGATGACCACGCGGAGGTCGGTCGCGACCAGCTCCTCGCCGCCGTAGAGCATGCGCGGGGCGTCGCGCGCGACGACCATGTTGCAGCGCAGCGTGTCGAGGACGAGCGGCGCGAGCTCGAGCCGCCGCGCGGCCTCGACGAGGCGGCGCGTCGAGTAGAGCCGGGCGTTCCGGGAGAGGATCGCCAGGCGGAGGGTACCGGGGGTCGAGGTCCCGCCCGCGCGGGAGGCCCGCCGGGAGCGTGTCGCGCTCTTCTTCGCGGCGGGCATGGGCGAGCGAAGGTTAGCCGTCGCACCCGGGGCCCGCAACGCGCGTCCTGCACGCCGCCCAGGGGCGCCGGGACGAGCGGGGAGCCGGCGGGTCAAGAGGCTCGTTGATCGCCCCGCCGCCCGCTGCTAGAACCCTTGTCTTTCCAAGGCGGAACGCCACGTGGACTACAAAGAGACCGTCAACCTCCCGAAGACCGACTTCCCGATGAAGGGGAACCTCCCCCAGCGGGAGCCCGAGATCCTGCGCCAGTGGGAGGAGCAGGCCATCTTCCAGCGGCTCGTCGCCCAGAACGCGGGGAGGAACGGGCCGCGGTTCGTGCTCCACGACGGACCTCCGTACGCGAACGGCGACATCCACATCGGCCACGCGCTCAACAAGGTCCTCAAGGACGTCGTGGTGAAGTACCGCAACATGCGCGGGGACGTCGCGGACTACGTGCCCGGCTGGGACTGCCACGGCCTGCCGATCGAGCTCAAGGTGGACAAGGAGCTCGGGCCGAAGAAGCGGGAGATGGACCGGGCCCAGATCATCGAGGCCTGCCGCAAGTACGCGCAGAAGTGGATCGACAGGCAGCGGGAGTCGTTCAAGCGGCTCGGCATCTTCGGCCGGTGGGCGACGCCGTACGCCACGATGGCGCGCGGCTACGAGGCGGAGATCGTCCGGACGTTCGCGCGCGCCGCCGAGCGCGGGTTCCTCTTCCGCGGCAAGAAGCCCGTCTACTGGTGCACCACCGACCGGACCGCGCTCGCCGAGGCCGAGGTCGAGTACGAGGATCACACCTCGCCGTCGATCCACGTCGCCTTCGACCTCGTCTCGCCGCTCCCCGACCCGAAGCTCGCCGGGAAGAGGCTCCGGCTCGTCATCTGGACGACGACCCCGTGGACGCTCCCCGCGAACCTCGCGGTGGCGGCGCACCCCCAGTTCACGTACGTCGCGTACGACCTCGGCGCCTCCGTCGTCGTCGTGGCCAAGGACCTCCTCGGCCCGTTCCTCGCCGCGACCGGCGGCGGCGAGGTCGATCCGAAGAAGATCCTGGCCACGTTCGAGGGGAAGGCGCTCGAGGGGCTCCGGTACCAGCACCCGTTCATGGGGCGCGCGTGCCCGGTGATCCTCGGCGACCACGTGACGCTCGACGCCGGCACGGGCCTCGTCCACACCGCGCCGGGCCACGGCGCCGAGGACTACGTCGTCGGCATGAAGTACGGGCTCGAGATCCTGAACCCGGTGGACGGCGCCGGCCGCTTCACCGCGGAGGCGGGGAAGTACGCGGGCAAGGAGATCTTCGCGGCGAACGCGGAGATCGTGAACGACCTCCACGCCTCGGGCCACCTCCTCTCCGACCCGAAGGCGAAGCTCGCCCACAGCTACCCGCACTGCTGGCGGTGCCACAACCCGGTCGTCTTCCGCGCGACCGATCAGTGGTTCCTCTCGCTCGACCACCGCGACCTGCGCGCGAAGGCGCTCGCCGAGATCGAGAAGGTCCGCTGGATCCCGCGCTGGGGCCGCGACCGCATCTACAACATGATCGAGAACCGGCCCGACTGGTGCCTCTCGCGCCAGCGGACCTGGGGCGTGCCGATCCCGGTCTTCTACTGCGAGGGGTGCGCCGAGCCGCTCCTCTCCCAGAAGGTGATGGACCAGGTCGCGCGCGCGTTCGAGGAGGAGGGGATCGAGGCCTGGTACCGGCGGAGCCCTGCGCAGTTCACGCAGGGTGAGGCCTGCCCGAAGTGCGGGAAGGCCGAGTTCCGGCGCGAGCAGGACATCCTCGACGTCTGGTGGGACTCGGGCGTGTCGTGGGCGGCGGTGGCGGAGAAGGAGGGGATGGGGATCCCCGTCGACCTCTACCTCGAGGGCTCCGACCAGCACCGCGGCTGGTTCCACTCCGCGCTCCTGACCGCGACCGCGCTCGAGGAGAAGGCGCCGTACCGCGCGGTGCTCACGCACGGCTTCCTCCTCGACGGGAAGGGCAAGGCGATGTCGAAGAGCGCCGGCAACGGCATCGACCCCGCCGACATCATCAAGAAGTACGGCGCCGACATCCTCCGGCTCTGGGTCGCCGCCTCCGACTACCGCGACGACGTCACGCTCTCCGAGAACATCCTCGGCGGCGTCGCCGAGGGGTACCGCAAGATCCGGAACACCATCCGCTACGTGCTCGGCGCGCTCGAGGGGTTCGACCCGAAGGCGCACGCGGTGCCGGTGGAGGAGCTCCTGCCCATCGACCGGTGGGCGCTCGGGCGGCTCGCGGCCTGGGACGAGAAGGTGACCCGGGCGTACGAGGACTACGAGTTCCACGTCGCCTACCACGCCACCATCCAGTTCTGCGCGGTCGAGCTCTCGGCCCAGTACCTCGACATCATCAAGGACCGGCTCTACACCTCGAAGAGGTGGGGCAAGGCGCGGCGGTCGGCGCTGACGGTGCTCCACGCCGTGGCCGAGGACCTCATCCGGCTCCTCGCCCCGGTCCTCTCCTTCACGGCGAGCGAGGCCTGGTCGTTCCTGCCGGCGCGGTCCGCCGAGAGCGTCTTCCTGGCCGGGCTCCCGAAGCGCGCGCGGCCGGCGGACGCCGACGCGCTCGAGGCCCGCTTCGGGCAGCTCTTCGACGTGCGCGCCGCGGTCCAGGGGAAGCTCGAGGAGGCCCGCAAGGCGAAGCTCATCGGCTCCGGGCTCGAGGCGACCGTGCGCGTGCAGGCGGAGGGGAAGACCTTCGAGCTCCTCGCGGACGCGAAGGACGAGCTCGCGACGCTCTTCATCGTCTCGGGCGTCGAGCTCGCCCAGGGGCCGCTCGCGGTCGAGGTGAAGCGCGCGCCGGGCGTGAAGTGCGAGCGGTGCTGGATCTACCGCGACGACGTCGGGAAGGATCCGGCGCACCCGACCGTTTGTGGCAAGTGCGCCGACGCCCTGACATGAGCCTCCCCGGCCCGAGGATGACCGCCATGGGAATGGGTGCGCAGTGGCATGGGGGGACCCGCGGCCCCGGGAAGTGGACGCTGCTGGCGGTGATCTTCCTCGCCCTGGTCTCGTTCGACCAGGCGACGAAGTTCCTCGCCGTCGATCGCCTCACCACCGTCTTCGAGGTCCGCGGCGACACGACCCTCGTCGAGAAGGTGAAGGGGTTCTACGGCCACCGGCACCTCCTGTCGTACGCGACCGCGCCGCACGTCGTGTGGAGGCCGTGGTGGTCGATGAAGTACGTCGAGAACGAGGGGGCCGCCTGGGGGCTGTTCCAGGACCTCTCCGAGCGCGTGCGGACCGTCTTCTTCACGCTCATCTCGCTCGCGGCCGTGGCGTTCATCCTCGGGTACTACCGCAAGCTCGAGCGGTCGCAGCGGTACGGGCAGGTGGCGCTCGCGCTCCTGCTCGCGGGCGCGGTCGGGAACTTCGTCGATCGGCTGGCGCGCGGCTACGTCGTGGACTTCATCGACTGGTCCGTGCGCGGCTGGCACTGGCCCACGTTCAACGTCGCCGACTCCTGCATCGTGCTGGGCGTGGCGATGCTGCTCCTCCAGCCGGGGACCCGGAAGGCCAAGGCGGGGGAGCGGGAGCTCGAGGGCGCGGCGCGGGGGGGCTGACCGGTGCTGCCCGTCCTCTTCACCATCACCATCCCCGCGGGCTGGGGGCTCCCGATCGCGCTCGCGGTGCTCGCCCTCGTCGCCGCCGCGCGCGGGCTCGCGGCGTCGTGGGGCGTGCGCGGCCAGGGGCTCCGGCCGTTCGTCCGCGCGCTCCGCGGCGACGCGTGGTTCCTGGCGCTGCTCGGGGGCCTCGCCCTCGTCGCCTGGGCGAAGGGCCCCCTCCGCGGCGAGCTGCGCCTGCCGCTGCACGGCTTCGGCCTCCTCCTCGCGGCGGCCTTCCTCGCCGGCGTCGCGCTCGCGCAGCGCGAGGCGCGGCGGCGCGGGCAGGACGCGGAGGCGCTCGCGGACCTCTCCTTCTGGATCCTCCTCTCCGCCCTCGCCGGGAGCATGCTCTTCTACGTGCTCCTCAACCTCGAGGAGTTCACCGGCGCGGAGTTCTGGGCCGAGACGCCGTTCGGCACCTGGCCGCGGTTCCTCGTCGTCTGGAAGCTCGGGATCGTCTTCTACGGCGGTCTCATCGCCGCGTCGCTCACCACCTGGTGGTTCCTGCGGCGGCGCGGGATGCCGTTCCTGCCCCACGCCGACACGCTCGTCACCTCCGTCGCGTTCGGGCACTTCCTCGGCCGGCTCGGCTGCTTCTCCGCGGGCTGCTGCTGGGGGAGCCGCGCAGGGGACGGCGTCCCCTGGGCCGTCCGGTTCCCCGAGGGCGCGGCGGTGTTCGAGGCCTTCGCGTCGGATCCGGACCGCTACCACCGCGCGTCGTTCCTCGCGGCCGACGGGCACCACACCGCCCTCCTCCACCCCGCCCAGCTCTACGAGGCCTTCGGCGAGCTCGCGATCTTCCTCGTGCTCGTCCTGCTCGTCCGGCCGCGGAAGCGGTTCCACGGGCAGGTGTTCGCGACTTGGCTCGTCCTCTACGCGCTCCTCCGGGGCGCGGTGGAGCTCTTCCGCGGGGACCTCGAGCGGAGCCTGACGCTCGGGCTCAACTCGGGCCAGTGGACCTCCGCCGCCATCCTCGCCGCCGGCGTCGCCGTCTGGGTCCTCGCCCCGAAGCCTCGCCCGTCCGTGGCCGCGGCGCCGGTGTAGGCGCGCCGCCCGCGTTGATCCGCCGGCCGATCGGCCGCTAGACTCGCCGCGTGGCGCTCCCTCCCCGGATCCCCGGCCGCCCTGGCATGCCGCCGAAGCCCGGCACCTCGCCGAGCGTGGACGACACCATCGCCGCGAAGCGCGCGAACGAGGTGCTCGCCGACCAGTGCAAGGAGGTCGAGGAGGATCTCGAGGAGCTGAAGGCGCGGTACGAGCAGTTCTTCCTCGGGATCGAGCGGCGCGAACCGGCGCGTGAGCGCTGGGAGATGAAACGGCGCGTGGAGAAGCTCAAGGAGAGCTTCACGCGGAACACGGGCCTCAAGTTCCGGCTCCAGACCCTTCACGCGCGGTTCCTCTCGTACGAGCGGATGTGGGTGCGCTCGGCGCGCGAGAAGGAGGCCGGCACGTACCGGCGCGACCTCTTCAAGGCGCGGCTCCACCGCAAGGAGCAGGAGCAGCCCGCGCCGCGGCCCGCGGCCGGGCCGGGCGCGGCGCCGGCCGTCCCCGGTGCGTCCCCGGCGGCCGCCGCGCCCTCCGCAGCGCGGGCGCCCGCCGCTGCGCCTGCTCGGCCGCCTGCCGCCATCGCGGGCACGAGCGAGCCGGAGCTCCGCGCCCTGTACTCCGCGTACGTGGACGCGAAGAAGCGGTGCAAGGAGGACGTCTCGAAGCTCAGCTACGACGCCCTCGCGAAGAGCGTGCAGAAGCAGGTGCCGGAGCTCATGGCCAAGTTCAAGGCCCGCAGCATCGAGTTCCGGATCGAGGTGAAGGACGGCAAGGCCGTCCTGAAGGCGATCCCGCGCGTGTGACGCGCGGCGCCGCGCGGCCGCGCGCGCCCCTCGCCCAACCACCCGGGATCCCTCGCGCCGTGCGCGCCGCGTCACACCCCGCGCGCGCCGGCGCAGCGCGACACCCCGCCGTGCTCTGTCAGTGAATACTCTATCAGTGAAGCAAGCGGGACCCTTCGAGGGATACCCTGCGGGGCGGGTCCCTCGCGGAGGTTGCCGGTGTGGGCCTGGATGAGCAAACTGCCCACCAATCGGGGCGCGCCGACGAGCGTCCAGCGGGGGGTGCCGCATGAGAGCCATCATCGCATTCGCCGTCCTGGTCCTGGCCGCCACCGGCGTCGCCGCGGCCACGACGAGCGCCGCACCGCCCGCCGATCGCGACGTCCGCCTCGGCCGGCTCGCCGCCGAGCACCGCGCGCTGATGAACGACCTCGACGATCTCCAGGCGCGCCTCCTCGTCAGCGGCGAGCGCGTGCGGTTCTGGGAGGAGATGCGGACGCGGCACGAGAGCGTCTCCGCGATCGCCTGCACGTCGCAGGAGGCGCACGCCGTCGCGATGGCGGAGCGGCTCCAGCTCGAGCGCCGCCCCGCGCCCCGCGTCCGCGCACGCGTCGCGAGCGCGCGCGGCCCGGTGTCCTCGATCACGTCCGCGCGGCGGTAGCGTCGCGCAGTTCTGGTGAACATCCGCTCGCCCCGAGCCTGTCGAAGGGCGAGCTGTTGCGGCCCCGCTCCCTTCGCTCGTAGCTCCTCCCGGAACGCCTCGAGCCCGGCGTCGGGAAGGGCCAGGGTGCCGCGTGGGACGGGTCCGGCACCGCGGCGACCTCCCTCGCTCCGCGCGGCCCGGACCGGCTCCGTACTGGAGACGGTCCCGCGCGCTCGGGGGGCGCCTGCAATTCCGTGGGTGCCGGCGCGCTCGATGAGCGGAGCCGTGCTGAGGAGCCGGGTGCCCTCGCGTCGCCGTCACCCAAATTGCAGGCGGCGTCCGTACTGGTGACGTGGTCTCGGGCGCGCTTCGCTCGGTCGGTCGGCGCTGCGCCGGCCCCGCCCTCGGGATGGTTCCGATGGGTCGGGCTCGAGGCGTCCCGCTCGTCGCGGCCTTCGCTCCGCTCGCTGACGGACGGGCGTTGCTCACCCGCGCGCCCCTGAACCTGTCGAACCGTGAGCGCCGACTGGTCGAGAGATCGCGGCCCCCCGCCGCACCCCGGCCCTGCCCGCCAGCTCCCCGCCACGGGTACTTTCCCTTTGCATTTCGCGGCCGTCGATCGTAGAAAGGCCGTCCCGCGCGGTCCGGAACACCAGCGCCGCCGGGGGCGAAGGACGCCTGGGTAGCTCAGTTGGTAGAGCAGGGGACTGAAAATCCCCGTGTCGGTGGTTCGATTCCGCCCCCAGGCACTCCGACATCCGAGCTCGCACATCGCGGCCCGCCAGACGGCAACGTCTGGCGGGCCTTCTGGTTTTCGGCGGCGGACTCGAGGGTGGGGGGCCCGGCGGGCTCGAGTCCATCCGGTCCGGTGGATCCGGCCGGATCCGGAGCGGCTGCTACAACTCTGCTACAGCCGGCCGGCTCCGCGGGGGGCGGCGGGAGGCCCATCGCGCGCGCCATGATCGCGGCCAGCTGCTCGGGCGTCTGGCGGCCGTAGACCCGCTCCAGCATCCGGGTGTCCTTGTGTCCCATCGCCTGCGCGATCGGGAAGAGCGGCACGCCCGCCTCGACCTGCCACGACGCGAACGTGCGGCGGAGGTCGTTCGGGCTGCAGCGCTCGATCTTCGCCGCGGTGCACGCGTCGGCGAGGTCGCGGCGGACGTTCGCCCAGGGCTGGAAGAGCGCGTCGCCCGCGCCGAGCGCGTGCTCGAGCGCGTACGCCAGGAGGGACCTCTGCGCCGGGCTCACGATCGGAACGGTCCGGAAGCGCGTCTTCCGCTTCGTGCCGCGGAGGATCACCGTCGCGAGCCCTTCGCCGACGTCGCCGCGCCTCGCCAGCTCCGTCTCGCGCCAGCAGGCGCTCGTCGCGACGATGAAGGCCACGCGCGCCGCTCGGTCGGCGGTGAGCTTGGCGAGGAGCTTCGCGAGCTCGTCGGCCGTGAGCGCGCGCGTGCGTGGCTCGTACCCCGGCGAGAACGCGACGGGGATGACCTCCTCGACGCGCCCGCGCCACTGGCCGGCGCGGATGGCGAGGCGGAGCGACTTCCGCAGGACGACCAGCTCCTTCGCGATGGTCGTGTCAGCGGCGCCCTCGGCGCGGCGGCGCGAGATGTAGCCGTCCACGTCCGCCGGCCGGAGCCGCGCGAGCGGGAAGGGGACGCGCTCCCCGCGGGCGTTCGTCTCGAACAGGCGGATCAGGTGCCCGGCCTTCGTCTCGTGGAAGTCGACCGTGTCCCGGCTCCGCCGCCCGGCCGCGACCTCCTCCTCGTCGAGCGTGAGGAGAAGCTGCAGCGCGCTCGTCAGGGTCGCCGTGCGCGCGGCCGCGTGATCCGGATCGGCTGCGTCGCGCTCCCACTGGCGGACCACCGTCTCCGCGGCGCTCCGGTCGCGGCACTTCGTGGTCCGGGTGATGCGCCGGCCGTCCTCGTAGACCCAGCCGTACCAGACGCGACCGCGCTTGAAGAGCCGCTGCATGCCAGGACCTCCTTCGCGTACCGCTCCCACGTCTCGAGCGGAACTCTGAGCAGCCCACGGACATCCGGCCCGCGGTTCGCGGCGCGCCGCAGGTGCTCGTAGGCGAGCGACCGCGAGCAGCCGAGTGCGCGCCGCACGTCGGTCGCGGAGACCCAGACGGTGACGAGCTTGAACCGCCGCTCTGCGGTCACGAACTCCACGTCAACGCCCCTTCCTCTCCTTAGCCGGCGCGTCGAAGCCGGCGCCCTTCTCCCGGACCTCGAGGCCGCGCTGGTAGAGCAGATGCACGAGGTAGCCCATCCGATCCATCCCGAGCGCCTCGCGGTCCGCGTCGAGCTGGTGCGTGGCGGCCGGCGGCAACCCGAAGTCCGTCAGGTAGCCGTGCAGGAGCCGCACGACGAGCGCAGTCATGTCGAGCCCCTTCCGCGCCGCCTCCGCCTTCACGAGCGCCACCAGGTCCCGCGGCATCCGGAACGTCTGCATGACCTTCTCGCTCGAGAGGATCTCCTGCTCGCTCACGGCTGCCTTCCGTGGTGTCATCGGTGCGTCCCCAGGTTGTATAGTCACCCGTATATCTCACAGCACCATCCGTTCTCCAGCCCCCCTTCCTGGTTTCTCTTCTTCCCCTCGCTGCCCTCATCCCCCTTCGCTTCTCCCGTCCCGCTCCCCAGCTCCGGCCCCGCCGCCCTGCCCTCCAGTACAGCTCAGGCGACAGCAACCCGACCCCCCAATCCCGTGGTTGGGAGTGGGGGGTCGGGCTGATGGCGCCCCTCCCGCCGCGGCGTGCGTTGTTCCGGGCGGCGGGGCCGGAGCGCCGCGGGTCCGCGGGGTTGCCCGGCGAATCCTGATCCCATTCCTGATTCCGACCTTGGTCCCATTCCTGTGGAGTCCAGGGCACACGACCCGTCATCAAGGTTTCGCGTCGTCCGGCGCGTTCTCCACGTGGAGAACCCGCCGGCGCACGTCCGTTGCCACGGGGCGGCGGACCAGCGTCAGGACCTGCTCGAGCACCTTGATGAGCTCCTCGCGCTCCTCCGGGCTGACGTCGCGGCGCGCGACGCGGTCGACGTCGAGGGTGAGCTGGGCGCCGTCCAGGCGGTACGGCGGGCCGCCCGCCTGCAGCGCCCGAGTCGCGACAGCGGCGCGCCCGCTCGGCGCATGCTCTCCGGCAACCTGCGGCGCGGAGCCCCGATGGCGCCTGCGCTGCACGCGTCCGCCCTCCAGTTCGCGCGCGTACTTCTCGAGGCGGCGAATCGACCAGCGTTCATTCACGACCCGGTCGATGAGCTCGTCGATGGCGGCGACGGCGCGCTGCTTCGCTTCCGGGCCGCCACGCTGCGCCAGTCTGTTGTGGATTCGGACGAGCTCGAGCGCGGCCCGCGCGTCGATGTGACCCTGCACGATGGCGTCCCGGATCGGCTGGGGCGCCTCAAGGAGCTGGATAAGGCGCCGCGCCTGCTGGTAGCTCCGCCCGATGAGCGCGCCCGCCTCCTCGGCGCCCACCCCGAACGCCCTCATGAGCTGCACCAGAACGGCGGCCTCCTCGACGGCGTTCAGGTCCTCTCGGAGCAGGTTCTCCTCCGCCTGCGCGAGCAGCCGCTGCTTCGGGTCCGTCAGCCCCTCGTCCACAATGCACGGGATCTCGGCGAGGCCGGCGAGCTGCGCCGCGCGCCACCGCCGCTCGCCGGCGACGAGGCGGAAGTGACCGGGCATCGCCGGGTCGGGTGTGACCAGGACCGGGGTACGGAATCCCGACCTCTTGAGGCTTCCGGCCAGCGCACGCAGGGGCGCCGCATCGAACTGCTCTCTCGCCTGGCCCTCCGGAGCCGGCAGTAGCCGGCCGATCGGGACCATCACGAGTGGTGGGCGGCGGACAGGCTCGAACTTGGGCGCTTCGATGCTCACGGTCGCACCTCGGGTGGGCAGTCAGGCGCGCGTGTATACGATCGTAAGACGCCCAAGGATGTACTGCAGCCCCCGTGCAGGGCTCGGGAGACGCACTGCTCCCGAGCCCTGCGCTGGTTGCTAGCCCTTGAGGACGACCAGCGGCTCGAGCCGCCGGACCGGGCGGACGAGGTCCACCTCGTCGTCCAGGACCTCCGTGATGTCCCGGTACGCCTCGGGCGCCTCCTCCACGAGTTGCGAAGCTCGCCGCTCGTCGTGGACGACGCGGCGCATCGAGCGCGCGAGCCGGTCCGTCCGGACCCGCTGCCGCGCCTCCCTCCGCGTCATCACCCTGCCCGCGCCGTGCGACGCCGAAGCGAAGGACGCCGGTTCGCCGAGGCCCACCCCGACGTACGACGCCGTGCCCATCGAACCCGGGATCAGCACAGCAGCGCCAGCCGACGCTGCGATGGCACCCTTCCGATGGACCCACACCTTGCGGCCGAGATGCTCCTCCTCGCGCGCGAAGTTGTGGTGCACGTCGATGCGCGTGGACGGATCGGTCATCGCGCCGCTCACCTCGTGTACGACCGACGCGGCCGACACGAGGAGCGCTTCACGGTTGGCCGATGCGAACGCGAGGGCCCAGCGCATGTCGGCCAGGCACGCGCGTCCGGGTTCGGAGTCCACCCGCAGGCCAGGGATGCTCCCGACGCCGGCGGCCTCGGCCGCCTTCAGGTGGTGGGCTCCGATCGCGGAGCCGATGCCACGCGAGCCGGAGTGGACGAGGAGCCAGACCGCACCGTCCATGTCGCGGTCCAGCTCCACGAAGTGGTTCCCACCGCCAAGCGTGCCGAGGTGGCGGCGAACGAGCCGCTCCCGCGCGTGCTCGAGCGAGCTCGTCGAGAGCGGCTCCGCCGGGACCGCCGACGGATCGGTGGCGCCTCCTCCCCGCTGGACCGCGTCGCCGACCGGGATGCGTGCGGACCAGCCCGCCAGGATGCGCTGCAGGGCCCGGCGGTCGAGCGCCACGGACGGGACGTCGAGGCGGACCGCCGCGACGCCACACCCGAGGTCGCCGCCGAGCGCCGACGGCACGACCACGCCGTCGGTCGCGAAGACGGTCCCGACCGCCACGCCGTGCGCGACGTGGAGGTCAGGCATGCCGGCGACGTGACCGACGACGTACGGCTGCGCAGCGATGCGCTCGAGCTGTGCGACGGCTGCCGGTGGAGGGTCGCGGCTCCACACGTGGACCGGGACGGCCGAGCTCCCGGGAGGCGGCGCGATCACTCGCGCCATGGCGCACCTCCCGGGGAGCTCGGTCCCGGGTCTTCGACCCCCACGAAGGTGAAAGAGAGCTTCGGCAGCCTCTTCAGGTCGAGCAGCGACGCGAGGCGCGCGCGCAGGAAGCCGGCCGCGCGCGTCAGCGCAGCGCGTGTGGCCACCTCGACCTGGCGCTCGGCGGATAGTGCCGCTTCGACCACGTAGGCGATGCGCGCGTGGCCGCCATCCACCGACAGGTGGACGGAGACGAGCCGCACGCCATCGAGCGCGGGGTCGGCCGCCTCGTCGCGGATGAGCGTCTGGATTTCGTCGCGAAGGATTCGTTCGAGTCGCTCTTGCCGATGCCCCGTGGCCTCGGCGTCGGGTTCTCCTGGGTAGAGGGGGGCCTGCAGGGCGCGCGACGGCCGCGCGCCGGAACGGTGCGTTCTCTTGGACATGAAGACGGTTCCCTGCCGCGCCCTCGCCAGCGAGGGCGCGGGTACACGTGCACTGGACGCAGCGCTCCAGCGGAGCGCGCGTACCGGGACCCGTCAGTGAGGATCGAGCGGGGAGACGGCTACGCGCACTCCGAGGAGCATCCCGGGACACCGTCGAGCTGAATCGGCATGGGACACCTCCTCCGGCGCGGACACCGCCTGACGAAGCCGATCTACTGCGCACGCCAGCGCACGTCAACCGGCGACTTCCTCGGCTAGGCTGTCACTTCAGAAAAGACGAACGACTGGCCCATTCCGATCGCTACCTGGAGGACTCGGGCGTGCGGCAACGAGCGCGCTGCAACGATCAGCGAGTCGCGATCCGCGGAGTCGATGCGCGGGCCCAGGTAGACGGCTGAAACTTCCTCCGAATGGAACGGGTAATCCGTGAAGTGGCCAGTGTCCCGCGGTCTCTTGGAAGTCACTACTCGCCACTCTCGTTCGTAGCTCCACTCCGGCGCCTTCCTGAACGTGCCGAGGTCGAGGATCGCCGCTCGAGCCTTGTCCCCGGGCATCAAGAAAATGTTCGCCAACTCGTCAGCGTTGAACATCTCAGCCGCGCGCGTACCGTACGTCACGGGGCGAGCGGCAAACCACGGGCTGTCGAAACGTTCGATGCACTCGAGTTCGATCACGACGCCGCTCAGGCCGCCAGCGTAGTGGTGCCACATGGACGCGGAGGCTGGGTCCTCGGTGAGGCAGAGCATTCGAAACTCGGGGATGAAGCTTCGCCACACCGTCCGAAGCTCATCGAGCGCTGAACTTGAGGTGGGCAGTGGGCCCGCGCTCAACGCCTCGCGAATTTCTGCCTTCACATCCGCGGGAAGGCCCCGCCTCGCTGCCTCCGCGATGGCTTGAAGTTTCGGCTTAAGGTTTGAGGTGTCGTTCGGCGGATTCTCGATAAGTGATGCGATGCGCCGGGCGAATGCCGTCGCGAGGTCCGCCGGTCCAACCCCGAATGCGATCTCCCGGGGCGTATCGAACGGATCGTTGAAGAGAAGCGGCGAACTCCAGCGAAGCGCCCGGCTCGTCAAGACGAGCCGCGCCGTGGACGCGGTCATGTACTTGAAGAAGCTTTTCCGGTCGTGAGTCCGGTAGGTCGAGGGAGACACGCCTCAGTAGTGTACCTGTGCGCTAGGCGATCCCTCGCACTGGGCATCGCCTGACGAGAGTGTCGAGGCGGGCGCCCACGTTCGTGACGCCGCACCTGCGCGCGCCGGGCGCATCCTGAAGCCTACTCGGATATGGAGCGTGGATCGGAGTCCCAGCCGGCCGCCTGGAGCTTCGGGACCACATAGGTCCGGCAAGTGTCGGCTTCGTTCATCGCCCGGTGCGGATGCTGCCCGAGGTTGACTCCGTCGATGCCGTTGCCGGCGCCAGCTCGGCGGAAAGCTCGGACGGGAAGGCGGCGATGAGGCGATATCGCACCCGGTGAGGTGGCCGTTCGACAAGTGCCTGTTCGACCAAGGAGGCGTACCGCCGCCCGTCCGTCGGGCGGGAATTCGATCTAGTTTCCAGTGGTTGACAGTGTACGCGACAGAGGACTTGCAGAATGTCAAGTCTGACGTACAGTTAGGTCAACCCCCAACCGCCCAGGTGGCCCATGCTGCCGAAGTCTGAACGGGTGCTGTTCAACGACGCCCCGGTTCGGCTCGTCATCGGACAGATCCGATTTCCGCTCCTCCTCAAGTACTCAGAGGGGATGTTCGTCGCGCCGTTCCAAGAGGCGCTGTCGGATGAGTACCCGGCTGTTTCGCGCGAGAACCAAGTCTCGTTCCAGATTTCGGGCAAGGTGGTCTCCCAAACTCCCGGTGAGACGCTGCTGCGGTTCTCCAGCCGCGATTCCCGGTGGTCGGTCGTTCTTGGCGAACGCGCACTTACCCTCGAGGTTCGAGGTTACTCCGCCATCGACGAGTTCTCGCGGCGGTTCGAAAAAGTGCTTCAGGGAGCCGGCACGCACCTGAAGATCAAGGAACGCCAGCGACTCGGGCTTCGGTACATCAACGAGATTCGGCATCCCGAAGGCGAAACGCTCGCGGACTGGCGACGACTTCTCAACCCCGAGCTCGTTGGGTTCGCGGGTGGAGATCTTCTGGACGCGCAGGTCGAGCACATGGCGCAAGAGATTCAGGCACGACGAGCGGATGGAGTTCTCGGCATTCGACATGGACTGTTGACGGGCCGAGTGGTGGAACCACTGCCGGATGTCGAGGCGCCTGAAGGTCGCTTCTATCTGCTGGACATGGACTACTACGATGCGAAGGCGCAGCCGCTCGACGTCGCGCAAACGCTCGTGCAGGTTCGAAACTACAACGACGTGATGTACGACTTCTTCCGATGGTCGCTATCCAGAGAGCTGTTCAGCTATCTCAAGCCGGAGCCGCTCGATGAGTGAGGCCGCGGTAGCATTCCGAACGGGCGACGAGAGCGGTTCCCTTCGTTCCGACATCAGCGGAACGAGGCTCGTCCACGCGCGCGTCGTCGGTGCGCCGAGCAACTACTACGTGGCGAATCTGGCGCTCCTCGCCTTCCCGACAGGGGAGGACACTCGGCCGGAAACGGTCGCGCCCGTCCGGAGCTTGTTCTCTCGGATCGAGCTGCAAGAGGATCCGACGGGCTACGGTTGGTTCCAAGCGCCCCTGCTTTACGTCTACACGGGTGGTGCAAACACCGCTGAGCTCGACGAGACGGACACGCTCGATGAACGCCCCGAAGTTCTGTCTTCTGTCGAGTCGCCGCCGACTGCGCGCGTCCGGACGCCGGAAGGCGATGCCGCCGCGCGGATCCGCGAGCTGACTGCGCTGCCGGTCGAGAAGCTCGCCGAGATCTTTGGCGTGTCGCGGGTCGCGTACCACAACTGGTTGAAAGGAACGCGGCCTCGCGGTGAGCACCGGGACCACCTGCTGTTCACGCTTCAGCTAATGGAAGAGGCGGGTCGGATTCTGGGAACACCCCGGAACGTGGGCGCATGGCTGATCGCGCCGTCCAGCCAAAGCGGACGAGTTCCAATTGAGTTGCTGAAGAACGGTCAGTACGACCTCTGCCGGGCCGTGCTCACGCACAGTCCAGCGTCACGGAAGTCGCTCCCGATCAGGACGAAGCGACGGTTGTCTGGTGCGGACCTCCGGGCCGCGATGGAGCGTTACTCGCCGCGCCCGTCCGCTGAGGACATCGGGCTGGCCGACGACTCCGAAAATGACTCTGGAAAGGACGTTGAGAGCTGATGGCGAGCGGCGCGCCGAGCGTTGGCCGCCGGCTGTTCGATAGCGGGTGGCGCCAAGGTAGTCTCCTCGAGGCGCCGCCTCGCATTACTGTATGCAAACTCTCGGGGCAGGCGTGGCAGCCGGAAACGCTACCCACGGACGGAGTGCTTGTCGTTGCGACGCAGACGTGCGACCTGGTCAGAGATTCGATAAGGGAGCCGAATGTTGAGCTCGTTCGGGCGTTCTGGACCAACGACAAGTCGAAGGTCTCCGAGGCGAGTAAGAACTCGAACCGGCTCTTCTTGCTTCGGACAGAGGACCGGGACGGAGTTAAGTGGGGCCTTGTAGCCGATGCGACGGCCCGGATGTTTGTTGATAAGAGTTCGCTCGCCGCGATGTCGCCCCTCCCCGGATGCCTTGCGACCCGGGAACGCGACTTCCAACGATGGCTCGCACGCCGATACGACCGGCCCGCGGTCCCCGAACCTCTGGACCGGGCGGTCCACCAACCTGTCGTGAAGGCGCTGAGGGAAGAGCGACGGAAGGGTTCGAGGATCGCGGCTCTGCTCGATGGGGTCGCGGATGTGCGGTACGTGGTCGACAGCCAGGGGCCACCGTTCGAGATCGCCCTCTTCCTTGTTCCTGAAGACGGAACCCTGCACGCGCCGATCACCGCGGCCGAAGCTGAGGAAGTCCAGGCGTGGTTTCTCAGCACCATCGGGCGGACGGGAGACGCGCGTGTCGTTCGCTGGGAGATGTGGCCGCTGGAGGTAGTGAGCGTGGTGGACTACTTCGAGTCCACCCCGCTTTCTCTGTACGAGTTCAGCACGTAGAACCGTGCGGAGGTCACGCTACCGCGTCGGAGTCCGAGCCTTCGTGACGCGGGGGTGTACCTGGAAGCCTTGGACATGATGCACCGGCGATGCACCCGGACGTTTCCGTGAGGGCGAAACCACCTGGTTACGCGGTGTTGGCCAGATACGGGCTGGGACTGAAAATCCCCGTGTCGCTGGTTCGATTCCGGCCCCAGGCACACCCATCAGAGCTCGAACTTCAGTAGGCCCCGCGGCGCAAGCCGGCGGGGCCTCGGTGTTTTCTGAGCTTACGGCATCACTGTCGGTGACGGCCGGGGCAGGTCCATTCGGTCCATCCGGTGCACGGAATCCAGGCGATGCCGGTGCGGCTGTTACAAAGTTGCTGCAGTTCTCGGATGCGGATGTCAGACCCATCGCGCGCGCCATGAGCGCAGCCAGCTGCTCGGGCGTCTGCCGGCCGTAGACGCGCTCCAGCATCCTCGTGTCCCTGTGTCCCATCGCCTGGGCGATCGGGAAGAGCGGGACGCCGGCCTCGACCTGCCAGCTGGCGAACGTGCGGCGGAGGTCGTTCGGGCTGCAGCGCTCGATCTTGGCGCGGGTGCACGCCTCGGCGAGGTCGCGGCGCACGTTCCTCCACGACTGAAACAGAGAATCCCCATGTCCCTTGGCGTGCTCAACGGCGTACTCGAGGAGCGAGCGCTGCGCGGGGCTGACGATCGGCACGGTGCGGAAGCGGGTCTTTCGCTTCGTGCCGCGGAGGAGGACCTTGGTCCGGTCCGGGGCCACGTCCTCGCGCCGGGCGAGCTCGGTCTCGCGCCAGCAGGCCGAGGTGGCGACGATGAACGCGACGCGAGCCGCGCGGTCGTCCGTGAGCTGGCCCAGGAGCTTCGCCAGCTCGTCGGCCGTGAGCGCCCGCTTCCTCGGCTCGTAGCCCGGGGAGAACGCCACCGGGATGACTTCCTCGACGCGGCCGCGCCAGAGCCCGGCCCGGATGGCCAGGCGGAGCGACTTGCGCAGCACCACGAGCTCCTTGGAGATCGTCGTGTCCGCTGCACCCTCGGAGCGCCGGCGGGAGATGTAGCCGTCGACGTGAATAGCCCGGAGCCGCTCGAGCGGAAAGGCGACGTGCTCCCCGCGCTCGTCCGTCTCGAGGACCCTGACGAGGTGGCCCGCCTTGCTCCGGTGGAACTCGACCGTGTCCGCGCTCCGCCGACCCGCCCGGACCTCCTCCTCGTCCAGGCTGAGGAGCCGCTGCAGGGCCACGGTCACCGTCGCGGTGCGCGCGGCTGCGTGATCGGGATCGGAGGCGTCGCGCTCCCACGGCCGGACGGCGGCCTCGGCGGCCGCGCGGTCACGGCACTTGGTGGTCCGGACCACCCGCTGCCCGTCCTGGTAGAACCAGCCGTACCAGACGCGCCCACGTTTGAAGAGCCGCTCCATGACAGCACCTCGCTCGCGTACTTCTCCCAGACGTACAGGGGGACTCTAAGAAGGCCCCTCGTCCCCGGCTCGCGCCTCGCCGCGCGGCGCAGGTGGATGTACGCCAGGGAGCGGGAGCACCCGACGGCGCGGCGGACCTCGGTGACCCCGACGAACACCGTCACCGGGATCCGCTGGCGTTCTGCGGTGACCACGCCCACGACGCACCTCCTCGAGCTCGCGCGGCCGACACGACTTGTGCGCGAGCACAGGCACGGTGTGCCGTGCCTACCCCATCGTCAATGCCAGCTAGGAAGTCGCGGCCGAAGGGCGCCGCGCTCGTGCCGCGAAATGGGCCCACGGACGGGTGAGAAGAGGCGTTGACGTTATGTGAATCGGCGGATCGCGCGCGGCGACACTTCGGCGACACGCGCCGCCCCTGGAATCCCGGCGTTACGCGAAACGCGCCACATTGGCGGCGACACACACGCTTGGGGCGGGCGCCGGAAACGCCTGGGCTCACGTCATTCCCGTGCACGCGCAGGGTGCGTATTGTCTGTGGACGTTAAGGACCGGAACGGGCCTTCATCGAAGGAGGTAACCCTCGCCCATCTCTCACGGGAAAATGGGCGTCGAGGAACCGAACGGGCGAAGCCCGTTCGCCGGATGACTTAGACGGTCCAGACCGCTCTCCCAACGCGTTCGAACCGTGCCCACAGGATGAAGCACCCGATAAACGTGAGGAGCCCAGGCACGAGGAACAGAACCATCAAGAAGCCGCCGGCAGCACCCGCCGAACCGCAAAGAAGACCCGTCAGAAGGCTCAAGCGAGCCCACCAGCGCCGCACAGGCGTCGCGTGGAGCCACCGAACGTCGACGAGGAGCGTCGCCAAGTACCCGGGAGCCGCGGCCAGACCGAAGTAGAACGGAAGCGCGAGTAGCGTGTACGGCGCCCAGCCACCGCGAGGGTCTCCTGAGAACGGCATACCCGCTAGCGGTGCCCCGACGAGCAGCGTGAGTGCAGGAGCGAGCAGGAACAGCCACGGCCGGCGCGTGATGCGCTGGGAGTCGAGGCTTGTCTCGAGCGTCGTGGGCGTCACGTGTCGTTCTTCGCGTGCTCGACGCACGCCCGAATGTCCTCGACGGTCAGGCCAGGGTAGTCCGCGACCATCTCGTCGTAGCTCCAGCCGCCAGCCATGAGCTCGAGCACGAACTCGACCGCCAGCCGAGTGCCGCGCACGACCGGCTTCCCAACGAGAATAGCCGGGTGGCGGTCATGCGGTCGTGCTAGCTGGGGCTCATTGCCAACGGAAGCATAGTGCTACGCCCGGCCCACGTCACGTGGGCCGGGCTGCACTGTGGCCTCGGGCTACCCTTTGAGCACTACCAAGGGTTCGAGACGCACCAACGGCACCAGGAGGTCCGCCTCGTCCTCGAGGACCTCCCCGATGTCGCGGTAGACCGCCGGAGCCTCCTCGACGAGCGAAGAGAGGCGTCGCCCATCGTGAACGACCCGACGCAGGGCGTGCTTCAGGCGGTCGACGGAGACGCGTTCTCGCGCCTCCCGTCGCGTCATCGTTCGCCCCGCGCCATGAGAGGCGGAGCGGAACGACGTCGGCTCGCCCAGGCCACGCGCCACGTACGACGCCGTCCCCATGGAACCGGGAATCAGGACGAGCGCGCCCTCGGGGGCGGCGATCGCACCCTTCCTGTGGACCCACACCGTTAGCCCGAGGTGCTCCTCCCGGGCAGCGTAGTTGT
The DNA here is from genome assembly GCA_023428085.1 of Pseudomonadota bacterium. Classification (GTDB taxonomy): domain Bacteria; phylum Myxococcota; class Myxococcia; order Myxococcales; family Anaeromyxobacteraceae; genus Anaeromyxobacter. The sequence goes on along the minus strand of JAEYZK010000329.1, from coordinate 9,339 downwards.
GGTGCACGTCGATCCGCATGAGCTCCGCCGGCGTCGTCCCCGCCACCTCAGCGATCACGTCCAAGGCGGCCTCGGCGAGCGCCTCGCGGTTCGCTACAGCGAACCCTAGCGCCCACGCCAGGTCCGCGACGAACGCGTGCCCCGGGTCCGAGTCGAACGCGAGGCCCGGGATCTCCCCGTGTCCTTCCACCTCGGCGGCTCTCGCGTGATGGGCGCCGATCGCGGAGCCCAGTCCACGTGAGCCCGAGTGAACGAGCAACCAGGTCGCTCCGTCCATGTCGCGGTCGAGCTCGAGGAAGTGATTCCCTCCCCCGAGCGTGCCGAGATGGCGAGGCAAGAGCCGCTCACGCTGGTGCTCGAGCGCGCCGGTCGAGAGCGGGGTCTCGACGAGCGACGCCGGTGCGGCTCGGCCGCCGCGGCGGTGGACCGCGTCTCCTGCGGGGATGATCCGGGACCAGCCGTCGAGCACGCGTTCCAGCTCGCGCCGGCCGAGGGCCTGCGCCGGAAGATCGAGCTGCACGGCCGACACACCGCACCCCAGGTCACCGCCGAGCGCCGAGGGCACCAGCATGCCATCGGTCGCGAAGACGGTGCCCACGGCGACGCCGTGGGCGACGTGGAGGTCAGGCATGGCCGCCACATGGCTGACGACGTAGGGCTGCGCCGCGATGCGCCCGAGCTGCTGGAGCGCACCCTCTGGGATCGTCCGGGCCCAGACCTGGATCGGAACCCGGGCCTCGCCGGGCGAGGGCGGGATCACGCGAGCCATGGGTCACCTCCCTTCTCCGGCTCGGTCGCGCCCGGCTCCTGGACGCCGACGAACGTGAACGACAGCTTCGGCAGGCGCTTCAGATCGAGCAGCGCCGCCAAGCGTGCGCGGAGGAACCCCGTCGCGCGTGCGAACGCCTCGCGCGCTGCTCGCTCGACTCGCTGCTCGTCCGCGAGCTGGGCCACGACGGAGTAGGCGGTGCGCGCGTTCCCGCCGTCGACCGACAGCTGGACCGAGACGATGCGCACGCCAGCAAGGGCGGGGTCGACCGCCTCGTCACGCACGAGCCGCTGGATCTCGTCGAGAAGGATGCGTTCGAGTCGTTCTTGCCGGTGCCCGACGGCGCCGGACTCTGGACCTCCGGGGATGAGAGTGGACTGCTGGGCGCGCGACGGCCGCGCGCCGGAACGGTGCGTTCTCTTGGACATGTGGACGGTTCCCTGCCGAGCCCCCGTCACCGGGAGCGCGGATGCACGTGTGCTATGGACGCAGCGCTCCGAAGGAGCGCGCCGGCCGGGAACCCGTCAGTGAGGATCGACGCGGGAGGACGGCTACGCGCACTCCGAGGAGCATCCCGGGACACCGTCGTGCTGAATGGGCATGGGACACCTCCTCGACGTGGATAGCCGCGAGTGGGCGGGAGAACTACTGCGTGCGTGCGGCCAGGTCAAGTCGAGAGACCGCAAGGACTAGGGAGGCGCCTCGACCATCCGTTGCGCAGCGGCGAGGATCCTGCGTGTGACCTCCTCGACGGTGCCGTGCGTGCCGTCTTCGGCGAGGTCGAGTTCGTCCTCCGCCGTGTAGAAGTCCATCAGTCGGCGGGGGTACTTGGTCGTGGAGCACAGCTTGCTGAGCTCCAAGCATCCAACCTTGGGGGAGATCCGGCCCGTCACGATGTCCTCGGCGACGATGACTTCGTACGCCCGCAGCAGCTCTTCCCTTTCGGGCCAATCGATGTGGAGCTCCATCAAGGCGTTGCGAAGGTAGCGATCGATCTCGAACTCGTTGGGTGGCTTGTCCAGCCCGGCGAGGATCGCGAGCGGCGTGCAGTCCCAACCTCCTCTGAGCGCCTCGCACGCCCGTTCGACCACAGCACTGCCTGAATCCACTGGAGGGCTCTACGCGCCAGCACCCGATAGAGCTGTCGGCGAATGGAGTCGTCGGCCTGTAGGCGGAGGTCTCTCGACACTTGTCACCCAACGGCCGGCCGAGCGCCCGGGTCCTTCCGCTGTGATTTGGATCGCTTACAGGACGAGCCGCATGCCAACTTGCGCGATCGGTACTGACAGTCTAGATTCGCGTTGGCCGTGACGGGAAGGCACCTTTGGGCCCGGTCCATCGGACTGTCTGCGGAAGTGACCGCGGGTTCCACCGTCACGGTTCCTTTCTTTCGCCGCGGGCAGCCCATCGGCGACGGTTCTTGGCGGGGAACTTCACCAGCCCGTAGCCCGCAATGACCCCGTCGGGGCCGCAGCAGAACCTGCCGCTGAGCCGCCCGAGGTATTCGTAGAGAGGAAGTTGCGGCTGGTCAGCGTCCCACGCTTCAGGGTACTCGATCCATTGTCGGTAAACGGCATAGCTGACGAGATCGGCAAGCTGGAGCCGTTCATCAGCTCGGCTATCGGCGAATGAAATGCCGAGAAGTCGGTCGAGAACGCGCCCGCGTTGAAGGCGTGAACCCTTGGTCTTCAACAGGTTGTGGTGACGTTCGAGATTGTCCCGGTACTGCTTGCCTCGAGGCGTAGCGCCGTCCATGTCGTCGACGGTGACGTGCACGCGGCCGCCACAGGCGACCATCTCGAGTTGTGCGCGTTGCATCAGGCACTCATAGGCGATCGCGGGCGCGTACCACGGCTGCAGGCCGTAGGCATCCTGCGCCGCGGCCTTATCGACGAGCACCGCCAAGAGCTTGCAGTTGCTGCCCGCGATCAGCGCGAAGGTCTCGTCGACGAACGTCTTCAGCCCTTGCTCGGTGATCCCGAGCTTCTTGATGTACCGACGCTCGCGCTCGCGCGGGATGCGCAGCCAGTTCGCCTTGATCTCCACGTCCTCGGACCCGAAGCAGGTGCGCTTCAGGTTGCGAAGCTTGGTCCCAATCACGCCTGCCTCGCTCGGGGTCAAGAGCAGGCCGCCGAACACGAAGAAAGGAGTGAGGCCTCCGCCGGTGATGCTGTAACTGCCGGTCGGCGAGTACTCCTTCGTGCCGGAGTCGTCCACATAGAACTTGTGAGTAGGCGCCGCCGCCTCGAGTGGCACCCTCCGACATTAGCACCGGCGAACCTATGTCACTACTCGTGGAAGGAGAAGCCGAGTTGCTCGTCCCCCGCGTCCCCCTGTTGCAGCCCTGCTTCAGCCCCCCCTTCGGTCCCCGCCTTCCCTCCGGATCCCGCGGCCTTGGCCAGCTTCGCGTCAGGCCTGAAAATCCCCGTGTCGCTGGTTCGATTCCGGCCCCAGGCACACCCATCAGAGCTCGAACTTCAGTAGGCCCCGCGGCGCAAGCCGGCGGGGCCTCGGTGTTTGTGGGGCCGGGGACGTCACCCACGGTGATGCTCCTCGAGCCGCGGAGACCGGGGAGGTCCCGGAGCGGCGAGTCCGAGCGCACGGCGCGAGCGACCAGGCGGACCGGGTTCTCCCTCTCGGCTTCCTCCTTGCGCCATCCGACCCCGCCGACCATGTCCTCCCCCATGTCCAACGACATGCCCGACTTCTTCGGCCCGGAGCAGGCGCGCCGCTATGACGAGCGGAACGCGAAGCTCGCTCCCATCAGCGAGGGTCTCTTCTTCGCGGCGAGCCTCGTCCTCGAGGAGCTGCCCGCGCGCGCACGGATCCTCAGCGTCGGCGCGGGGACGGGGGCCGAGGTGCTCTCCCTGGCGAGGTCCTTCCCCGGGTGGTCGTTCGTGGCGGTGGAGCCGTCACGATCCATGCTCGAGGTCTGCCGCGAGCGCGTGGAGCGCGCGGGGATCGCGGAGCGCTGCGAGCTCTTCCACGGTTACGTCCAGGACCTGCCGGCGCAGCCCGCGTTCGACGCGGCCACGGCGTTCCTGGTCGCGCACTTCGTGAAGCGCGAAGCGCGGCTCGGCTTCTTCAAGGCCATCGCGGACCGGCTCCGCGTGGGCGGCACCCTGGTCAACGCGGAGATCAGCTTCGATCTGGGCTCGAGCGAGTACCCTGCCATCCTCCGGAACTGGCAAGCCGTACAGCGATGCATGGGCGGGACGCCGGAGTCCCTGAAGGCGCTGCCGCAGCAGCTCGCGGAGGTGCTCGCCGTGCTCTCTCCGGAAGAGACCGCGGCGGTGATCCGGAGCGCCGGAATCGCCGCGCCCGTGCGGTTCTTCCAGGCGTTCCTGATCTCCGCGTGGTACGGGGTCCGCGGATAACGCCGGCGCGCCTCTCACGCGCGTTCCGGCGCGTCAGCCAGAGATCGCCTTCTCCGCCCCGCACCGCTCACACCACGGCAGGAGCGACGGCCGGACGGCGTGGCAGGCGCTGCACTCCTCGTACACGGCGGCGCCGCAGGCGGGGCAGGTGTACGGGCCGGGCTCGGCCTCGCCCGTCGGCGTCGCGCCGAGGTTCACGACCCCGCGGCGGGTCCGCAGCAGGAACCGGAGGGGGCCGCGCCGGACGGGGAAGTCGCACCTGGGGCAGCGGAACTGCTCGTACGCCTCGCGGAAGCGCTTCAGGAGCCAGTCGCGGCCGGGCCGGGCGGCGGCGCGGAGGAGCGCGACGAGCAACCGGACCACGACCGCGAGCACGGCGAGCAGCGCCACGTACTTGAAGTACCGGCTCGGGAAGTACTCGTGGACGACCTCGGCGACCTTCGCCAGCACGGCGATGCCGGCGGCGTAGACGAGGGGCGCGAGGCTCCCGGCGCGCCAGCGCAGGAAGGCGTACGCCGCGGCGGCGAGGAGGGGCAGGAGGAAGGCGAGCTTCAGGGCCGCCATCCGGAGCTCGTGGTGCCGGGCCAGCTCCTCGAACGCGGCGCGGACGGGGACGCGCTTCTCCTCCAGCGCCTGGGCCTGCTGCGCGCTGCGGACCTGCACCTGCGCGGCCTGCTCGGACAGGCCGACGATCTCGTCGTTGAGCGCCTGGAACGCGCGCTGGTTCTGGAGGAACAGCTGCTGGCTGTCGGCCAGCGCGGCCTGCTCCGCCTCGGAGGGCTTCACGTTCTTCTGGAGCGCGAGCCGCTGCATCTCCAGGAGCTGGTTCATGGTCTCGCGCGAGGCGTCGGTGCTCCGGCGGAGCAGCTCCTGGCGCTGGCGCCGGCCCTCGATCTGCCGCAGGACGTCCTGCTCCTGCCGCGCGAGGGCCTGCTGCTCCGCGACGGCCTGCGGGTCGAGGTGCGCGCGCTCGTACTCGGTCCAGTCCGGTCCGGGCACGCTGCCGATGTCGCCGACGGCGAAGCCGAGCAGCCAGTACAGGAGGACCGTGGCGGTACCGGCCAACAGGCCCACGAGGATGCGGTGCCTCCAGGGCCCCTTCGTCGATGCGGCGGCGCTCATGGCCTCTCCCATCCGGTGGACCTTCTACGGAACCCTACCAGGCGGCGCCTCCGCCGCGTCGCCCTTCCCCGCCGCGATCACCGCCTTGCCCACCCAGCTCCCGCGCGCCCAGCGGATCACGTTGACCGCGGCGCGGGCGGTCTCGTCGAGGAGCAGCACGGCCCAGATCCCGATGACGCCCCAGCCGAGCGCGTTGCTCGCCACGATCACGGGGATGACGCCCCACATGAACGCGACGCCGACGACGAGCGAGAAGCGCCCGTCGCCGACGGTCTTGAGCGCGACGCCGCCGAGGATGTTGGCGGCGCGGATGGGCTCGGTGAAGAGGCTGATGACGAGCAGCCAGAACCCGATCCGCTTGATGCCGGCGTCGGCGGTGAAGACGCCGAACACGGCGTCGTGGAAGACGAGGAACACGGCCATGATCGCGAACGCGAACGCGGCGGAGATGGCGAGGACCTTCCAGTAGGTGCGCTGTACGGCGTCGAGGCGCCCGGCGCCGAGCAGGTGGCTCATCACGATCTGCCCCGCGGCGGTGAGGCTCCAGGTGACCGCCAGGTCCAGGAAGATGAGCCGGTGCATGTACGTGTTCGCGGCCATCGCCTCGAGGCCGAGGCCGATGACGAGGACGGTCACCACGAAGCTCTGCATCACCCAGCTGAAGGGCTCGAGGGCCGCGGGCACGCCGATCCGGAAGATCGGCCCGAGCACCGCGCGGACGCGGGGCACGAGCCGCGGGATCCGGAAGCGCACGCCCAGCCGGCGGTGGACGAGGAACACGAGCAGCAGGAGGCCGACGAGGTACGCGAGCAGGGAGGCGAGCGCGACGCCGCGCACGCCGAGGCGCGGCAGGCCGAAGGCCCCGCTCATGAACAGCGCGTTCAGGGCGACGTTGAGCGCGTTGGTCACGACGCCGACCGCCATGGTCCAGCGCGTCAGGGTGCGCGACGCGAGGACCGACGCGTACGCGCCGCGCGCGCCGACGAGCACGAACACGAACGCGCTGACGCCCAGGAACTCCGCGGCGTAGCGGGCCTCGTCGGGCGCCATGCCGAGCCACAGGCCGACGTACGGGGCGCAGCCGAAGAGGGCCAGGGACAGCGCGAGCCCGAGCGCCACGCTGATGACGAGGTTGCCGATCCAGGTCGGGACGACCTCCTCGTCGCGGCCGGCCCCCATGTACTGGCTCGCGACCGCGGTGCCCGCGCTCGAGAACTGGGGGAGGATGAAGTAGCCCAGCAGGAGCACGCTGCCGAGCGACCCGATCGAGGCCGCGGCCACGTCGCCGATGCGCGAGAGGAACCAGGTGTCGGCCGCGAGGACGAGCCCGCCGGTCACCTGCTCGATGAAGATGGGCCATGCCAGCCCCACCAGGCCGAGCTTCAGTCGGTGCTGCCCCGCCATCCGTGGTCCCTCCCGGAGGGCGAACGCTACCACGCCTCGCCGGGGCCCGCCGGGTCGCGCCGCCGCCGCGCGACGTGCGCGCGGCTCCCACCCGTACGGAGGGTTTGCATCACCCTCCGTGATGCACCCCTTCTCCGCGTCCACCCGACGGGAGGATCCCCATGGCCGAGAAGCGCGCGCTGCTCGTCTCGAAGGGCTGGCTCCAGGTCGCCCTGGTCGTGTTCCTCACGGGGTTCACGATCCTGGGGATCCTGGCGTACCAGGCCTACACCGACACGCCTCCGATCCCGGAGCGGGTGCTGACCGAGGACGGGCGCGTGCTGTACACGCGCGCGGACATCCTCGACGGCCAGCAGCTCTTCCTGCAGCGCGGGCTCATGCAGTACGGGTCCGTGCTCGGGCACGGCGGGTACCTCGGCCCCGACTACACCGCCGACTACCTCCGGCGGGCCTCGGTCTTCGTCGCCCGCACGTACGGAGAGTCCGAGACGACGGGCGGGCCGAGGACGGTCGCGGACTTCCGGACCAACCGCTACGACGCCGCGACGGGGCAGGTCGTCGTGAGCGCCGCGCAGGCCGGCGCGTTCGCGCACGTGAAGGAGCACCTCCGGACGTCCTTCGCGAAGCCGAGCGCGGAGACCGGCCTGCGGCCGGGGATCCTGGCGGACCCGGCCGACCTCCAGGACCTGACGGCGTTCTTCGCCTGGAGCGCCTGGGCGGCGGCCACGGAGCGCCCCGGCAAGGAGTACACGTACACGAACAACTGGCCGCCGGAGCCGCGCGTCGAGAACCACCCCACCGGCGCGACGATCGTCTGGAGCGTGCTCTCGCTCATCGCGCTCCTCGGCGGCATCGGGCTCCTCTTCGGCGCGTTCGGCCGCTGGCGCTCGCTCGGGTGGCACGGCCGCGAGGGCCAGACGCTCGCGTTCCGCGCGCCGGGGACCGTGGCGCTCACGCCGGCGCAGCGCACCACCGCGTGGTTCTTCCTCGTGATGGCGGGGCTGTTCCTCGTGCAGACGCTGGTGGGCGCCGCCTCGCAGCACTACCGCGCGGAGCTCTCCAACTTCTTCGGCTTCGACCTCGCGCGCTTCCTCCCGTTCAACCTGATGCGCACCTGGCACGTGCAGCTCTCGATCTTCTGGGTCGCGACCTCGTTCCTGGCCGCGGGGATCTTCATCGCGCCGATGGTCGCGGGGCGCGAGCCGGGGGGCCAGAGCTGGCTCGCGCTCGCCCTCCTCGGCGCGCTGGTCGTCGTCGTCCTCGGGAGCCTCGCCGGCGAGCTCGCCGGGATCCACGGCTGGTCGCGCGACATCTGGCTCGCGAACCAGGGGTTCGAGTACCTCGATCTCGGCCGGCTCTGGCAGGTGCTGCTCGTGGTGGGCCTGTTCTTCTGGGTGGCGATGCTGTGGCGGACGATCCGGCCGCGCCTCGCCCGCGAGCGGTTCGGGAACATGCCGTGGCTCTTCTTCTTCGCGGCGCTCGCCATCCCGGCCTTCTACGCGGTGGGGCTGCTCGCGCACCCGCGGAGCCACTTCAGCATCACCGAGTTCTGGCGGTTCTGGGTGGTCCACCTGTGGGTCGAGGACTTCCTCGAGCTGTTCACGACCGTCATGGTCGCCTACCTGTTCGTGCTGCTCGGGGTCGTCACCGAGCGGGTGGCGCTCGCGCTCGTGTACCTGGAGATGATCCTCTACGCGGTCGGCGGCGTCGTCGGGACCATGCACCACCTCTACTTCTCGGGCGGGCCGGCGTCGCACCTCGCCCTGGGCGCCTTCTTCTCGGCGGCGGAGGTCATCCCCCTCACCTTCCTGACGGTGGAGGCGTGGAGCTTCCTCCAGCTCGGCCAGCGGCAGTGGACGGCGACCGGGACGCAGGCCGCGTTCCCGCACCGCTGGGCGATCCTCTTCCTCGTCGCGGTCGGCTTCTGGAACTTCCTCGGCGCGGGGATCTTCGGGTTCCTCATCAACCTGCCGATCGTCTCGTACTACGAGATCGGCACGGCCCTGACGTCGAACCACGGGCACGCCTCGATGATGGGTGTCTACGGGATGCTCGCGGCGGGGCTCGCGATGTTCGCGGTGCGGTACCTCATCCCCGCCGACCGCTGGCCCGAGCGGCTCGCGAAGCTCTCCTTCTGGTCGCTGAACCTCGGCCTCGCGTGGATGGTGTTCGCGACGCTGTTCCCGATCGGCATCCTCCAGCTCGAGCGCTCGGTGTCGGTCGGGTACTGGGAGGCGCGCGACCTCACCTTCCTGACGACGGGGTACCTCTCGTTCATCGAGTGGATGCGCCTCCCGGGCGACGTGGTGTTCATCGTGGGCGGCGTCCTCCCGCTGCTCTGGATCTGCTTCCTCGGGGTGCGCCACGCGCGCGGCGTGGGCAGGGCCGAGGGCGCGGACAGCGCCCTGTTCACGGAGGTCACCGGGGGAGAACGCGGCGAGATGAGCGGCGCGACGGCGGCGGGCAGCACGGGGGAGCGCGCGTGAGCGGCGCCGGGCCCGTGGTCCTCGGCGCGGCGTACGCTGCGCTCCTGTGGGGCGTGGCGCGGGGCCTGGACGTCGTCGGCCGGCGGTCGCTGCGCCCGCGGCCCGGGGCCCGGGAGGAGCCGGCCCTCGGCGCCGACGTCGCCCGGTTCCACGGCGCCATCGGCGGCGCCGTCCTGGGGGC
>JAEYZK010000297.1 GCA_023428085.1 Pseudomonadota bacterium | reverse complement strand
CCCCCCAGGCGCCGCGGCTCCCGCGGGCGCCGCGGCTCCGGCCCCGCAGGCCGCGCCGCCTCCGTCCGCTCCCTCCCCCGCGCCGGCGCCCGAGAGCTCCGGGCCGCGGTAGGGCCCACCGCACCACAGGAAGAACGAAGATGCCCAAGCTGAAGACGAAGAGCGGCGCCAAGAAGCGGTTCGACGTGAAGAAGTCCGGCAAGGTGAAGTTCCGCCGCGCCGGCGCCCGCCACCTGGCGACGTTCGGGAAGACCAAGAAGCAGAAGCGCCATCTCAAGGGCACGGATCACCTGGCCCCGATGGACCAGAAGAAGATCATGGAGTGCTTCCCGTACGCCCGGTAGGTCCAGGAAGCCTCCGCAGTCGCCAAGCACCAGTCGGAGCAGGAACGCCCAAGCGGGGCTCCGAAGCGCGCCCGGGTCGTCACGCCGAGTGACGATCGCGTCGCCTCCCGCCGGCAAGGAGAACGAAGATGCGCGTCAAGAAGGGGTTCAAGGCCCGCCGCCGTCGTAACCGCGTCCTGAAGCTCGCGAAGGGGTTCCGCGGGCGCAGGAAGAATTGCTACAGGCGCGCCAATCAGGCGGTGGAGCGCGCCCTCAACTACTCGACCCGCGACCGCCGGCTGAAGCGCCGCAACTTCCGCGCGCTCTGGATCGCCCGCATCAACGCGGCCGCGCGGCTCAACGGCACGACCTACTCGCGCCTGACGGCGGCGATGCGGAAGGCCGGCGTGGCGCTCGACCGGAAGATCCTTGCCGACCTGGCGCTGTCCGTCCCCGGCGACTTCGCCGCGGTCGTGAAGGCCGCGCAGGCCTAGGGCGGCCCGTGGCGGATCTGCTCTCGCAGCTGGAGGCGCTCGCCCGGAGCGCCCGCGACGCGATCGGTGCCGCCGCGGACGAGAAGGGGCTCGAGGAGCTCCGGGTCCGGTTCCTGGGCAAGAAGGGCGAGCTCTCGCAGGTGCTCCGCGGCATGGGGCAGCTCGCGGCGGACCTGCGCCCGAAGGTCGGCGAGGTCGCGAACCGCGTCCGCGACGAGGTCGAGAAGCTGCTCGACCAGGGCCGCGGCAAGCTCGAGGAGCTGGCGCTCCAGGCCGAGCTCGCCGGCAGGCCGATCGACGTGACCGCGCCGGCGCGGGCCCTCCTCCCGCGCGGGCACCGGCACCCGATCACCCGCGCGACCGAGGAGATCACCGCCATCTTCGCCCGCCTCGGGTACGAGGTGGCGAGCGGCCCGGAGATCGAGCTCGACGCCTACAACTTCGAGGCGCTCAACATCCCGGCCGATCACCCGGCCAGGGACATGCAGGACACGTTCTATGTCCAGGAGTCGACGCTCCGGGACGGCGTGAAGCCGGGGAGCGTGCTCCTGCGCACGCACACCTCGCCGGTGCAGATCCGGGCGATGCTGCGGCTCGGCGCGCCGCCGGTCCGGATCATCTGCCCCGGTCGCGTCTACCGCTCCGACTACGACCAGACCCACTCGCCGATGTTCCACCAGGTCGAGGGGCTCTGCGTCGCGCCGGGGATCACCTTCGCGGATCTCAAGGGCACGCTCGCCGCCTTCGCCCGCGCCTACTTCGGGCCCGGGACGAGGACGCGGTTCCGCCCGAGCTACTTCCCGTTCGTCGAGCCCGGCGCCGAGGTGGACGTCTCGTGCTCCATCTGCGGGGGGACGGGTCGGATCCCGTTGCGAGCGCAGGGGCAGGCGGATGAGCCTGCCCCGGAGCGAGCGGGGGGTCCGGGGGGGCTTCATCCCCCCGGTACTACGAAACGTTGCGGGACGTGCAAGGAGACCGGCTGGCTCGAGGTGCTCGGCGCCGGCATGGTCCACCCGAAGGTCCTCGAGAACGGCGGCATCGACCCGAAGCAGAACACCGGCTTCGCGTTCGGCATGGGCGTCGAGCGCCTGGCCATGCTGCGGTACGGCATCGACGACCTCCGGCTCTACTTCGAGAACGACCTCCGCTTCCTCGAGCAGTTCTAGGCACCCATGCGCGTCTCCCTGAAATGGCTCTCCGAGCTCCTGGGCGATCTCCCGGCGGCCGAGGACGTCGCTCGCCGCCTCACCGCGGTCGGCCTGGAGGTCGAGGCCATCGAGCGGCTCGGGAAGGGGCTCGAGGGCGTCGTCGCCGCGCGCATCGTCGCCTCGGAGAAGCACCCGAACGCCGAGAAGCTCTCCGTCACGCGCGTCGAGGCGGGCAGGGGCGAGCCGCTCCAGATCGTCTGCGGCGCGAAGAACTTCCAGGTCGGCGACGTCGTGCCGCTCGCCACCGTCGGCGCGGTCCTCCCCGGCGGGGTGAAGATCGAGAAGGCGAAGCTCCGCGGGGTCGAGTCCTCCGGGATGCTCTGCAGCGCGCGCGAGCTCGGGATCGCGGAGGACGCGAGCGGGCTGCTCCTCCTCCCCCGCGAGGTCGCGCCCGGCGCGCCGATCGCGGCGGCGCTCGGGCTGGACGACGTGCTGCTCGAGGTGAACGTCACCCCCAACCGCCCGGACGCGCTCTCGCACCTGGGCCTCGCGCGCGAGCTGGCGGCGCTGCTCGGCCGGGCCGTGCGCCCCCCCGCCGCGAAGCTCGCCGAGGCGGGCGCGCCCGCGGGCGAGGCCGTGAAGGTCGTGATCGAGAGCCCCGACAAGTGCGCTCGCTACGCCGCGCGCGTGGTCGAGGGCGTGAAGATCGGCCCGTCGCCGCTCTGGCTCGCCCGCCGGCTCGAGTCGCTCGGCATCCGCTCGATCTCCAACGTGGTGGACGCGACGAACCTCGTCCTCCTCGAGCTCGGCCACCCGCTCCACGCCTTCGACCTCGAGAAGGTCGCCGGCCGCGAGATCGTGGTCCGCACGGCGCGCGCCGGCGAGCACCTCACGACGCTCGACGGCAAGGACCGCGCCCTCGATCCGGACGACCTCCTCATCGCCGACCGCGATCGGGGCAGCGCGCTGGCGGGCGTGATGGGGGGAGGGGACTCCGAGATCTCGGCGGGCACGACCCGCGTCCTCCTCGAGTCCGCCTGGTTCCAGCCCTCGACCGTGCGCCGCACCTCGCGGCGCCACGCCCTCAAGACCGAGGCCTCCTACCGCTTCGAGCGGGGCGCCGATCCTGGGATGGTGATCCCGGCGCTCGACCGCTGCGCCGCGCTCATCGCGGAGCTCGCCGGTGGGAAGGTCCGGCCGGGGATCGTGGACGCGCACCCGCGCCCCGTCCGCGCCCCCGAGGTGCGGCTCCGCTGGCACCGGCCGGCGGAGGTGCTCGGGATGGACGTCTCGCGCGCCGAGACCGAGCAGATCCTGCGCGGGCTCGGGTTCGAGCCGCGGGGCGCCGACGGCGAGGGCGCCACGTGGGCGGTGCCGAGCTGGCGCGTGGACGTCTCGATCGAGGAGGATCTCGTCGAGGAGCTCGTCCGCACGAAGGGCTACGACGCCATCCCCGAGACGCTTCCGCCCAACGCCGTGGACACGCCCACCGAGCCGGACGAGGCCCGCGCCGTCGGCCGGATCCGCGCCGCGCTCGAGGCCGCGGGCTTCAGCGAGGCGGTCAACTTCAGCTTCGTGGCGACGCGCGAGCTCGAGCCGTTCGGGCACGCCGTCGTCACCGGCGACGGGGAGGGCAGGGCCCTCGGGGTCGCGCTCAAGAACCCGATCAGCGCCGACCTCGCGGTGATGCGGACGAAGCTCGTCCCCTCGCTCCTCAAGAACGCGGCGCTCAACCGGCGGCAGCGCGTCGACGACGTGCGGCTGTACGAGCTCGCGCGCACCTATCGCCCGGCTCCCGACCCGGAGAAGCAGCCGTCCTCGGAGTCGCTCCAGATCGCGGGCGTCCTCCTCGGCCGGCGTCACCCGGTCGGCTGGGCGGTCGGCGGCGACCCGCTGGACTTCTACGACGCCAAGGCGGCCGTCGAGGGCGTGCTGGAGGCACTCGGGATCCGCGGCGCCTCGTGGCGGGCGCCCGGCGACGGGTGGCTCCACCCGCGCCAGTCGGCGGCGCTCGTCCTCCCTGCCTCGTCGCGCGGCGGGGTGGACGAGGTGCTGGGTGACGTCGGCGAGCTCCACCCGAAGGTGGCCGCGGCGTTCGAGCTCCCGCGCGGCGTCTACGCCTTCGAGCTCCACCTCGACGCGCTCCTGCGCGCCGCGAGGCTCGTCCCGCAGTACCGCCGGATCCCGCACCTCCCCGCCGTCCTCCGGGACCTCGCCGTCGTCGTGGAGGAGGGCGTGACCGCGGCGTCCGTCGAGGCGGTCGTCCGCGAGGAGCCGCTGGTCGAGGACGTCACGCTCTTCGACGTCTACCGCGGCGCGCCGCTCGCCGCGGGGAAGAAGAACCTGGCCCTCGCCATCCGTTACCGCGCGCCCGAACGCACCCTCACCGACGCGGACGCCGACGCCGCCCACAAGCGCATCCTGGAGCGGCTGGCGAAGCGGGTCGGCGCGGAGCTGCGAGGCTAGGGCGTGGGCGCAGGAGGCACGCTCGCCGGCAGGCTTGCCCTCCCGGCGGCCGGCTTCGCCCTCGCTGCAGCCTTCTCGTCCTGGAACCCGCTCGCGGCCCCGTTCGGGCTCGCGGTCGGGCTCGCGTCCGCGGCGCTCTCCGTCGGGGCCCTGCGCGGCGGCGCGAAGCGGGCGATCGCGATCGCCGCGCTCTGCGTCTCGCTCCTCGCCGTCGCGGCCAGCACGTTCGTCCTCGCGCGCACCGCAGGCGTCGGCCGGGAGCCCGCGGGGGCCGTCGTGTCGGCGCCTGCGCCCCCCGAGGTCGAGCGCATCCTCGACGAGGCCGCCGAGCGGACCCGCGCCGCGCGGGAGCGGGCACGCGAGGAGCTCGGAAAGGTCGATGGCGGCGACGGAGTGCGCCCGTGAGTCTTGCCGGCGCGGGCTCGTTCACGGGGAGTAGCCGCGCGTATTTGGCGGAGGAGGCGGGCTCCGCCCGCCGACGGGGCGAGGGCGAAGCCCGAGCAATTTGACACCACCGGAGAAATACGCTACGGAATTCAACACTTAGCCGCGCCGATCCGGGGAGCGACCGTGACCAAGGCCGACATCATCGAGAGCGTCTACGAGAAGGTGGGCTTCTCCAAGAAGGAGGCGGCCGAGGTCGTCGAGATGGTGTTCGACACCATCAAGGAGACCCTCGAGCGCGGGGAGAAGATCAAGATCAGCGGGTTCGGGAACTTCATCATCCGGGACAAGAAGTCTCGGGTGGGGCGAAACCCGCAGACGGGCGAGGAGATCGAGATCAGCGCCCGGCGCGTCCTGACGTTCCGCCCAAGCCAGGTCCTCAAGAACGCGCTCAACACCGCCGCCGAGGCTGCGGCCACGCCGCAGCCGGGCAACGCCGGCGAGTGACCTCGTCGGCGCGCGCGCTGCGGCCCGGACAGCCCCCGACGACCCGGCTCAGAGGGTCCGCGGGCTCGTCTGCATCGGCGCGGCGACGTTCTCCGGCTCGCCGGTCTCGTGCCGGTGGGCCGGGCCCTCGCCGATGAGCCGGTAGAGCGTCTTCCGGTCGATCGCGAGGATCTCCGCAGCCCGCGTCTTGTTCCCGCCCGTCTGCTGCAGGATCTCGCGCGCGTAACGGCGGTCCAGCTCGGCGAGGCTCGGACGCCCCCGCTTGCCCGAGGCGCGCTGCTCCTCACCCGCGAGCGCCTCGAGGTATGCTCCTGCCAGATCCGGCGCGAGCGCCACCGAGTGGCCAGCCGATTCCAGGATGCGCCCCAGCTCCGCCCGACGCTGGGGATCCGACTCGACGAGTACGGTCCGCATGGTCACACCCTTCCCCCGATAGAAATGACGCCCAGGTCCACGAAGAGTTACGGTCCCGGGTGGTCCGCAGTGCCCCAACGGGCCCCCACGGGGTGGGGAACCCGGGTGACACGCCGCGTCGCGGTCAGGCGGCGGCTGCGCCCGCTCACGAGCGCGGCATGAAGCATCGGCTGGCACGGCTGGACGAGCTCCCCCTCGAAGGAGGAGCGCTGTTCGAGCTCCCCGACGGCCGCGAGGTCGCCGTGTTCCGGGAGGGCGAGCGCGTGCGCGCGCTCGACGCCGAGTGCCCGCACCGCGGCGCGAGCCTGGCGTTCGGCGAGGTGCGGGGCGGGATCGTCTGGTGCCCGCTGCACGCCTGGCCGTTCCGGCTCTCCGACGGGAACTGCCCCGAGTTCCCCGGGGTCTCGGTCCGCACCTACGACGTCACCGTGGACGGCGGAGAGGTCTTCCTGGAGCTATAAGGGGCGCATGGCCGCCATCGACTACACCGACCGCCGGCGCATGCGCCTGGACGTCGAGTTCTACTTCGCCGCCGCGCACCGGCTGCCCCGCTACGACGGCCCCTGCTTCCGCCAGCACGGGCACAACTACCGGTTCTTCATCGGCCTCGAGGGAGAGGTCGATCCCCGCAGCGGCATGATCATCGACTTCGGCGTCGTGAAGCAGGCCGTCCAGGAGCACGTCCTCGCGCGCGCGGACCACCGCGATCTGAACGACGTCCTCGAGAACCCCACCGCCGAGAACATCGCCCGCTGGATCTGGGAGGTCCTCGAGCCGCACGTGCCCGGGCTGTGCGAGGTGCGGCTCTACGAGATCCCCGACTCCTGCGTGACGTACCGAGGGCCGGGTGGCCGCTCGAACTAGGGCGCGCCCGGCCGGCGCGCCCGGGCAGCCGACCGCGCTCGCCGGCGCGGTCGCGGAGTTCCTCGACGCGCTCGGGCTGCCCGCCGCCGTGCGCGGCTCGGCCGAGCTGGCCGGGACCCCGGCGCGCGTGGCGCAGGCGTGGACGGAGGAGCTGCTCGACGGCTACGGCGCCGAGCCCGCCGCGATCCTCGCGCAGGGCTCCGGGAGCGAGGCGCGCGCGCTCGTCGCGCTCACCGGCATCGAGTACCACTCGGTCTGTCCGCACCACCTCCTGCCGTCGCGCGGCGTGGCCCACGTCGGCTACCTGCCGGGCGGGAAGCTCGTCGGGTTCGGGCAGCTCGTGCAGCTCGTGGACGCGCTCGCGCACCGGCTGGTCCTGCAGGAGGACCTCGCGCAGCAGGTCGCCGCGGCGCTCGTCGAGCACCTCGGGGCGCGCGGCGCGGGGTGCGTGCTCGAGGCGGAGCACCTGTGCCTCACCGTCCGCGGCGAGCGCCGCACGCAGGCGCGCGCCCACGCGGAGGGGTGGGCGGGGGTGATGGCGCGGGAGCCGGG
>JAEYZK010000294.1 GCA_023428085.1 Pseudomonadota bacterium | reverse complement strand
GTCCACCCGGAGGCGCGCCGCCCCGGCGAGCGCGGCGCGCACGAGGGCGCGGAGCGGCGCCGGCATGCCGTCGATCTTCGCCTCGACCGCGAGGCGGATCCGCTCGTACACGAGCGGCACCGAGAAGAGGTACGTCGGCCCGAGCGCCAGCGCGCGCTCGAGGTCCTCGCGCCGCGCGATCATGAGGAGCGTGTGCCCCTGCGCGAGGGCCAGCGCGAACTGATCGTGCCCCGCCACGTGCGCGAAGGGGAGGAAGTGCAGGCCGCGGTCGGCCTCCGAGGTGCCGACCGCGGCGCGCCCGCCCTCGATCGCGCGGACGATGGCGCGCTGCGGGAGGCGCACGCCCTTGGGCCGGCCGGTGGTGCCGCTCGTGAAGAGCAGGAGGAACGGGTCCTCCTCGCCGACCGCCGCGGCGCGGCGCTCGAGCTCCTCGTCCGTGAATCCGGGGCCGGCGAGCGCAGGGGCAGGCGGATGAGCCTGCCCCGCAGCGCGCAGGGAGTCTGGGGGAGCGCAGGCTCCCGGGCGCTCAGCGCGCCAGGAGCTGAGCACTCCCCCAGCGTCGATGTCCACCTCGCGGACGCCCGCGGGCAGCGCGCCCGCCGGCAACGGCTCGCCGGAGACGACCAGCGAGAGCCCGGCGGCCGCGAGGGCGTCCCCGGCGGGGGCGAGCTTCTCCCACTGGGCGCGGCCGCTGACGAGGAGCGCCCTGGGGCGGACCCGGAGCGCGATGTCCCGGGCCTGCTCGGCCGCGAGGCTCGCGAAGGCGGCCGCGGGCTCCGCGCGGAGGAGCTGCGCACCCAGCGCCGTCATCAGCCACTCGGGCGAGTTCTCCGCGAGGAGCAGGACGCGATCGCCGGGCGCGACGCCGGCCCCCTCGAGGAGCGCGGCCGCCCGACCGGCGCCGCGCCGGAACTCCGCGAAGGTCACGTCCCGTGGCGGCGCGCCGGGCGCGGCCGGATCGACGAAGCGGAGGAACACCTTCTCCGGGAGGCGCCGGGCGGTGTCGGTGAGGAGGGCGGGGGCGGTGCGGCCGGAGAAGCGCTGGATGGAGAGCGTGCGGGGCATGCGTTCGGAGCGAGCCTGGCTCGGCACTGTCACGGGACGGTCATCGCGCGGGCTCGTTCACGGGGCGCTGCGCTCCAGGAGGACCACCGCCTCCACGTGGTGCGTCTGCGGGAACATGTCCACCGGGACCACCGCGGCCACCCGGAGCCCCGCCTCGACGCAGGCCCGCACGTCGCGCGCGAGCGTCGCGGGATCGCACGAGACGTACACGGCGCGCGAGACCCCGAGGTCGCGCAGCGCGGGGCCGATCCCCTTCGCCCCCTCCCGCGGCGGATCGAGGAGCGCCGCGTCGAACCGGCGCGCCTCCGCCCCGCGCTCGCGCGCGAAGGCGCGCGCCAGGGCGAGCGCGTCGCCGGCGAAGAACCGGACATCCCTGCTGGGGGGCCGGGTGAAGCTCGGCCCCCCAGGCCCCCGACCCGCTCCGGGGCAGGCTTCGCCGCCTGCCCCTGCGCTCGCAGAGACCTCGACATTCCTGCTGGGAGGCCCCCGACTCGCTCCGGGGCAGGCTCCTCCGCCTGCCCCTGCGCTCGCGGAGACCCCTCCCGCCTGGTCCGCCTCGTCCGCGCGGGCGAGCTCGAGGGCAGGGCCCTGCACCTCCACCGCGGCGACCCGCCGGGCCCGCGCGCCGAGCGGGCCGGTGAAGTTGCCCGCCCCGCAGTGGAGCTCGAGCACGTCCGCGCCCGCCGGGGCGAGGAGCTCGAGCGCGGTCTGGACGAGGAGCGCGTTGGCGGCGCGGTTCGCCTGCTGGAACACGTCCGGGCGCGAGCGCTGCGCGCCGGCCGCGGGATCGCCGGGCACGCGCGGCTGCCGCAGCACCGGGTCGCCGATCACCGCCGGCGCGCCCTCCTCCGCCGAGAGGACGAGGCCGGCGAGCGCGGGGACCTCGGCGAGGAGCCGCTCCGCCCGGGCGCGCACCGCGGCCGTACCCTCCGCGACGCGGAGGTGGGCCGCGCCCGTGCCCGTGCGCTCGGACCACTCCAGCGCGACCTCGCGCGCCGGGATCCGGGCGGCGGTGAGGGCCGGCCCCACGGCGGCGCGGAGCGCGTCGAGCGCAGGCACGAGCAGGTGGCAGGCGTCGATGGCGACCGGCACGTGCGAGCGGCGCTGGAAGAAGACGAGGCGGCCCGCGTCGCGGTCGTGGTGGAACTTGGCGCGCGTCCGGTAGCGGAGGGGGACGGGCGAGGGGACGATCGGCCGAAGATCGTAGCTGCCGGGCGCGAGACGCGCGATCCGCCGGAGCGCCTCCGCCACGGTCCGCTGCTTCGCCGCGAGCTGCGCGGGGTACGCGAGGTGCAGCCACTCGCACCCGCCGCAAGGGCCGGAGGCCCTCCCCGGATCGACCCCGAAGTGCCGGCAGGGCGAAGCCACCCGCGCCGCGCCGGCCTCCGCGAGCTCGAGCAGCGTCGCGTGGGTGGTCCCCGCCCCCGGCGGCACGTCCGCCCAGACCTGGTCGCCCGGTGCGGTGAACGGGACGAACACCGCGCGGCCGTCCAGCCGGCCGATCCCCTCGCCGCCCGACGCGACGTCCTCGATGCGGATGAGCGCGCGCAAGGGTCGGAGGATAGCGCGTGGGCCGCGCGCCGGCTTCACTCTTCGAGCTGGCTCTTGAGCCGCTGCACGAAGGCGTCGATCTCCTGCTTCTTCGCCTCGTCGAGCCCGGTGAACTCGATGCCCATGCCGGGCACCGTGTTGGCGTGGTTGGCGAACTCGGCCGAGCGCGTGACGCGGCCGGCGAGCTCGCAGGGGAACGACGCGCCGGGGAGCTGGATGAGGATGCGGACCGCGGTGCCCACGGGCAGCGGCTTGCGGGTGTTGATGAAGAGCCCGCCGTGGCTGATGTTCGTCGCCCAGTCGGAGAGGAAGCTGCCGACGCTCTTGTAGGCGACCGGGATCGCGTTGTGGAGCCGCGGGGCGCGGCGCTTGTTCTCCGGCTGCGTCATCCGAGGAGAAGCTTAGCACACCGCCCGAGCCCGTAAACGAGGCCGCGGCCGAGGTGCGAGCGCGGGTCGCCCCGGTCGCGCGTTCACGTCCGCCCCAGGACCACCCGCACGGCGAGGCCCCGCCCACCCCCGAGGCTCCCCTCCGCGCTCGCCTCCCGGACGGCGAGCTCGAGGCGGCCGCTGCTCCCCACGAGCGCCAGGAGCTCCCCGCGCTCCCCCTCGCCGAACGTCCGCACGAAGCGGGCGGGGCGCCCGCCCACGTCCACCTGCACCACCGCCGCCCCTCCGAGGTCCACGTCGCGGATCGACGTGAGCAGGTTCCCGAACGGATCCACGCCGACGACCTCGCCGAGGAGCGCGTCGCCGTCCCGACGGACGGCCGGCCAGTCCAGCCGGACGGGGTCGCTCACCTCCGGCCCGAGCGCCGCGGGCGTCCCCCCGCGCGCCAGGTAGGCCGCCGCCGGGGCGAAGAGGTCGCGGCCGTGGAAGGTCGCGGACCGGGGGGAAGGGATCACCCCGCCGCGCAGCGCGATCGCACGCACCCGCGCGCCGGGGCCGAGGAAGGGCGTGAGGAGGCCGTTGTCCGGGCCGACGAGCCGCCGCCCCTCGGGATCGACGACCGCGATCGCGCGCCGCGCGGTCCCCACCCCCGGGTCCACCACGGCCAGGTGGACGGCCTCGCGCGGGAACCACGGGACCGCCGCCTCGAGGAGCAGCGCGCCCGCCCGCACGTCGAACGCGGGCACCTCGTGGGTCACGTCCGCGATCCGCGCGTCCGGGACGGCCGAGAGCAGGACCCCCTTGAGCTGGGCCGGGTACGGCGAGGCGGAGCCGTAGTCGGTGGTGAGGGTGAAGAGGGGGGACATGGTCAGTTGTCAGTTGTCAGTTGTCGGTTGTCAGTTGTCAGTTGTCAGTTGTCAGTTGTCAGTTGTCGGTTGTCGGTGGTCAGTGGTCAGTCAGCTGTCCGGCGGTGGTCATCAGCTGACAACTGATCACCGACAACCGATCACTGATAACCGATCACCGACACTCACCGCTCCACCACCATCGCGAGCGCCTCGCCGCCGCCGATGCAGATGCTGGCCAGGCCGCGGGACTTCCCCAGATCCTTCAGCGCGTGGAGGAGCGTGACCAGGATCCGCGCGCCGGAGGCGCCGATGGGGTGGCCGAGCACCAAGGCGCCGCCGCGGACGTTGAGCGCGGCGGGATCGACGCCGAGCAGCCGCGCGTTGGCGAGCGCGACGACGGCGAAGGCCTCGTTGATCTCCCAGAGCTCGACGTCGCGCACGTCGAGCCCGGCGCGCGCGAGGGTGACGCGGACCGCGTCCGCGGGCGCGATGGGGAACTCCTGGGGGGCCCGGGCGCTGCCGCCCCAGGCGGCGATCCGCGCGAGCGGCGCCCGCCCCTCGGCCCGGGCGCGCTCGGCGCTCATGAGCACGAGCGCGGCGGCGCCGTCGGAGATCGACGACGCGCTCGCGGCGGTGACCGTGCCGTCGGGCTTGAACGCGGGGCGCAGCGACGGGATCTTCTCCGGCCGCGCGGTGCGCGGGCCCTCGTCCTCGGCCACCACGGTCCTCTCGCCCTTGCGGCCCGGCACCTCCACCGGCACGAGCTCCGCGGCGAAGCGGCCGTCCCGCTGCGCCTCCTGCGCCCGCCGGGTGGACTCGAGCGCGTACGCGTCCTGCGCCGCGCGGGACACGTCCTGCGCGGCGGCGCACCGCTCCGCGCACATGCCCATGTGCTCCTGGTGGTACGGGTCCCAGAGGCCGTCGTGGATCATGCCGTCGAGGAGCTCGGCGTTCCCCATGCGCGCGCCGCTCCGCGCGGCGCGGTCGTAGTACGGCACGAGCGACATCGACTCCATGCCGCCCGCGACCACGACCTCCGCCTCGCCGAGCGCGATCGCCTGCGCGCCGGCGATGACGGCCTTCATCCCGGAGCCGCACATCTTGTTGAGCGTCCAGGCGGGCGCGCGCTCGGGCACCCCCGCGAAGAGCGCCGCCTGGCGCGCGGGGGCCTGGCCCTGCCCGGCCTGGAGCACGTTGCCCATGACCACCTCGTCCACGGCGGCGGGATCGACCCCCGACCGCGCGAGGGCGGCGCGGATCGCGGCGGCGCCGAGGCGGGGCGCCGGCACCGTCGAGAGGGCCCCGAGGAACGCGCCGATCGGCGTCCGGGCCGCCCCCACGATCACCACCTCGCGTCCGTGCTGCGCCATGGCACTCCTCCGGTCCCCGCCCGGGCTTCGCGCGGTCGAGCGGAAGATAGGGATCGCAGCTCCGCCGCCGCGACCCTTTCGATCCCGGTTCTCCCGCAGGGTACGGAACCGCGCTACCATCGCCGCCGATGCGGATCCTCTACGGGGTGGTGGGCGAAGGGATGGGCCACGCGATGCGGTCGCGGGTGGTGCTCGATCACCTCACCGCGTCGCACGACGTCCAGGTGGTCGTCTCCGGGCGCGCCCACGACTACCTCAAGGCGCGCGAGTCGGATCACCTCGGGGTCAACCGGATCTGGGGCCTCACGATCGTGTACGAGGACAACGAGGTCCAGAACTTCCGGACCTTCTTCCGCAACGTCGCCGGGGCGGTCACGGGCGGCTGGCCGCGGAACGTGCGGGCCTACTTCGACCTCGCCGAGCAGTTCCAGCCCGACGTGGTGGTCTCCGACTTCGAGAGCTGGAGCTACCTCTACGCCCGGAGCCACCGGCTCCCGGTGATCTCGCTCGACAACATCCAGCTCCTCGCGCGCTGCACGCTGCCGCCGGAGGCCATCGCCGGCCACGAGCTCGACTTCCAGCTCGCGAAGGCGGTGGTGAAGGCGAAGCTGCCCGGGTGCCTCCACTACCTCGTCACGACCTTCTTCCGCCCGCCGGTGCGCAAGCCGCGCACGACCCTCCACCCGCCGGTGATCCGCCCCGAGATCCTCGCGGCGCGCGCGGAGCGGGGCGAGCACCTCCTCGTCTACCAGACGTCCGAGTCGAACGCCGGCCTCCCCGCCGTCCTCGCCGGCAGCGGGCGCGAGTGCCGGATCTACGGCTTCCACCGGGACCTCCGCGAGGACGCGGTCGAGGGCCACCTCCGCTTCCGGCCCTTCTCGGAGCGCACGTTCGCCGAGGACCTCCGGACGGCGCGCGCGGTGATCTCCAACGGCGGCTTCACCACGCTCTCCGAGGCCGTCTCCCTGCACAAGCCCGTGCTCTGCTCCCCGGTGCGCAAGCAGTTCGAGCAGGTGCTGAACGGCCGCGCGCTGCAGGCGGAGGGCTACGGCCTCGCGGTGGACGGCGCGCTCGACGCGGCGACGCTCGGCCACTTCCTCGAGCGGCTCCCCGACTTCGAGCGGCGCCTCGCGGACTACCGCCAGGACGGGAACCGCGACCTCCTCGGCGCGCTCGACGAGCTGCTGGCGCACGCGGCCGGCGGCGCGCCGCTCCCGGACGACGGCGAAGGCTGAGCCCGGCGCTCTACTCGACCCGGAGCGCGGCGAGGAACTTGCGGTAGTCCGCCTTCGCCCGCTCGGCGACCGTCGCGGCGCTGTCGAACATGACGAGGTAGTGGATCTTCCCGCGGAAGCGGCCGAAGACCGGGGCCGCGCCGGGCGGCCGGGCGACCGTCGGGCCCGGGTCCTCGAACGCCAGCCCGGGGAACTCCGGCTCGTCCCGCTCGAACGCGACCGCGAGGCCCACCCCGTCCCCGTCCTTCCCGTGGACCCCCGGGTGCCGGACCCCGTACGTCAGGCACCGCGCGGCGGGGCACCGGAGGCCGTCGAGCTTCGCCGGCTTCCACGTGGGCATCATCTGGGCCGCGTAGTCCTCGAGCCTCTCGCCGGGCTTCGCCACGCGCGCGAGCACGATGACGCCGGGGCGGAGCGCGCCCGTCTTCCCCTTCAGCGCGGGCGTCCAGGTCCGGACGGAGCAGGCGCGCTGCTGCACGTGCGGCAGGAACGGCTGGTCGTCCCGCGGCTCGAACGCGAACCCGCACGGTCCGTTCACGAGGAGCACGCCCTTCCCGCGCGGCCGGACGATCCACGCCTCCTCGGCCGGGATCACCGCCTCGGGCTCGGGCACGCGCACCGCCGCGCGCGCCTTCGCCACGACCGCCCGGTCCTGCGCGGTGGCCTGCTTCGCCGCCTCCAGCTTCTGGCCCGCGCGGAGCGCGTTCGCGGGCAGGTTCGCCTTGCTCGCGCAGGCGAGCACCTCGCGCCAGTACGCCGCCGGGAGCGGCTTCTCGCCCGCCGCCTTCTCGAGCTGCACGAGCGCCTTCCAGCCCTCCTCGAGCTTGCCGGCGTCGCAGAGGCTCCGCGCCCTGGTCCAGGCGGCCGGGGTCGCCTCGCCGGCGGCGCGGGCCGCGGGGCCGGCCGCGACGAGCGCGGAGAGGAGCGCAGAGCGGACGAGCCACGGAACGGTCTTGCGACCGGAGAGCGTCGAGAGGGTCATATGCGCCGATGATACACCGGCGCTCCGGGCCCGTGATCTCCCCGCGGCGGGTCGCCGGGGCTGAACGTTTGCGCCGGCCTACTTCTTCGCCGCGTCCAGGAACGGCTTCACGAGCTCGATCGGCAGCGGGAACAGGATCGTGGAGTTCTTGTCGGACGAGATCTCGACGAGGCTCTGGAGGTACCGGAGCTGGAGGGCGCCGGGGGAGCGGGCGATGACGTCGGCCGCCTGGCCGAGCCGCTCCGCGGCCTGGAACTCGCCCTCGGCCGCGATGATCTTGGACCGGCGCTCGCGCTCGGCCTCCGCCTGCTTGGCCATGGCCCGGCGCATCTCGTCGGGCAGGTCCACCTGCTTCACCTCGACCGCGGTCACCTTCACGCCCCACGGCTCGGTGTGCCGGTCGATGATCTCCTGGAGCTGGCGGTTGATCTTGTCGCGCTGGCTGAGGAGGTCGTCGAGCTCCACCTGGCCGAGCACCGAGCGGAGCGTCGTCTGCGCGAACTGGCTCGTCGCGAAGAGGAAGTCCGTCACCTGGAGGAAGGCCCGGTCGGCGGCGATCACCCGGAAGTAGATGACCGCGTTCACCTTCACCGAGACGTTGTCCCGGGTGATGACGTCCTGCGGCGGCACCTGCTCCGCGGTGACGCGCATGTCGATGATGATCATCCGGTCGATGATGGGGATGATCCACTTGAGCCCGGCGGTGCGGACGCCCGCGAAGCGGCCCAGGCGCAGGACCACGCCCTGCTCGTACTCGTTGATGATCCGGATGCCGGAGAGGAGCCACAGGAGGACGACCGCGACCGCGATGCCGATGCTGATGATGGACATGTGCCCTCCGCGCGAGCTGGTACGGCGCCCTGGGTCTACTGCGAGACGCGGTCCTCCTCAACGGTCAATACGAGCCCGTCCAAGGAGCGCACCCGCACCCGCGCGCCGCGCGCGATCGGGGCGTCGCTCTTCGCCCGCCAGTACTCGCCGTGCACGAAGACGTCTCCCCCTTCAGGGCCGAGGTCCGAGAGCGCGTCGCCGATCGCGCCGACGAGCCCCGCGGCCCCGAGCTGGAGCGGCGTCCTCCGGCTCCGCGCCACCTTCCAGCCCATGAAGCCGAACAGGAGCGCCAGGGCGACGGGCGTCGGCCAGACGACCCATGGGGAGATCGCGAAGCTCCCGGGGTCGAAGGCCTGGCCGGGGGCGTCGGTGTCGAGCAGGAACAGCATCCCGATCACCATCAGGACGGCGCCTCCGACCGCGGCGATGCCGTGGGTCGTGAGGTAGGCCTCGGCGACGAGCAGCCCCGCGCCCGCGAGGAGCAGCAGCACCGCCGCGACGTTCACCGGGATCACCTGCGCGGACACGAAGACGAGGAACAGGCAGAAGCCGCCGACGACGCCGGGGACGATCCCCCCGGGGTTGTAGAACTCGATCGCGAGCCCGAGCAGGCCGAGCAGCGAGAGGATGGCGACGACGTTCGGGTCCGCGATGAACATCAGGAACCGCTGCCGGATCGTGGGCTCGTGCGCGACCAGGGCCGCGCCGCCGAGGCGCAGCGTCCGCGGATCCTCCTTCGGGCGGATGGTCCGGCCGTCGGCCTGGGCGACCATCGCCGCGGGGGAGGCCGCCAGGAAGTCCACCACCCGCTCCTTCACCGCGACGTCGGCGGTGACCGAGACGCTCTCGCGGACCGCCTTCTCGGCCCAGTCGGCGTTCCGCCCGCGCGCGGCGGCGATCGAGCGGACCTGGGCGGCGGTGTCGTTCTCGACCTTCCGCGCCATCTCCTTGCCCGCCTGGTCCTCGACGTCCCTGCCGCCGCTCAGGACCGGGTGGGCGGCGCCGATGTTGGAGGTCGGGTGCATGGCGGCGACGTCCGCGGCGAGCGTCAGGAACACGCCGGCCGAGCCCGCGCGCGCGCCCGCCGGGCCAACCCAGACGAGCACCGGGACCCGGCTCTCCAGCATGGCGCGCACGATCGTGCGGGTCGCCTCGAGGGCGCCGCCCGGCGTGTCGAGCTGGAACAGGACCGCGGCGAACCCCTCCGCGCCGGCGCGGGCCAGCGCGGCCTGGACCACCTCGGTCGTCCCGACGGTGATCGCGCCGTCGAGCTGCACCGTGAGGACGCGCGGCGGCCCGGCAGGGCCGTCCACCGCCGGGGGCGCGGCCGCGGGGATCCCGACCGCGATCGCCAGGGCCGCGATCACCGCCAGGACGAGCTTCCGCATCATCGTCACCTCCGCGCGAGCGGCTTGCCCAGCTCCTTCATCACGAGCTGGAGGTCCTCCCATGCCTTCTTCTTCTCGTCGGGGCTGCGCAACAGATACGCGGGGTGGAAGGTCGGCATGAGCCGGACGCCCTCGTAGGTGAACCAGCGGCCGCGGAGCTTCGAGATGGGCGTGCCGTCGCGGAGCAGCGTCTGGGCCGCGAACTTGCCGAGCGCCACGATCACCTTCGGGCGGATGGCCGCGAGCTGCGCGCGCAGGTACGGCTCGCACGCCTCGATCTCGTCGGGCTCCGGGTTGCGGTTGCCGGGCGGCCGGCACTTCACGACGTTCGCGATGTAGACGTCGCCGCGCGCGAAGCCCATCGCCTCGATCATCTTCGTGAGCAGCTGCCCGGCGCGCCCGACGAAGGGCTCGCCCTGCAGGTCCTCGTCCTCGCCGGGACCCTCGCCGACGAAGACGAGCTCCGCCCTCGGGTCGCCGACGCCGAACACGAGGTGGTGGCGCGCCTTCGCGAGCTTGCACCGCGCGCACTCCCCGAGCTCGCCCCGGATGGCGATCAGCTCCGGGCTCCCGCACCCCTTCGCGCCCGCGTACCGTTCGTCGGGGCCGGGGACGGACGCGGCGGAGACCTCCGGCGGGTCCCGCCCGAGGACCTGCGAGCGGGTGTCGCCCGGCCCCGTGTCACGCGCCTGGGGCGCGAGCGCCTCACCGCCTCGCGGGTCCGGGGCCGCTCCCGGGGCGGCCGGGAATGCGGCCGGGGGAGCGAGCCGTTCCGGCGGAGGCGGCGGAGGAAGCTCGACGATCCCGGCGCTCCGCAGCCAGGAGAGGTGGCGGACGGCCTCCGTCGCGAGCTCCGCGACGGACTCCGCGTACGGCTGTGCGTCGCCGCTCACATCTGCGCTCGATTCGCCCATTTCCTGGCGTTGCGACGGCTGGTCGTGCACTCCTAGAATCCTCACCCGATGTCTCGCGTCATCTCCGTCGCCGCTCTCGCCGCCGCCGCCGTCCTCGTCCTCGCCTGGCCCTCGGACGCCTTCGCCTGGGGACCGCTCGCGCACCTCAGCTTCTCCGCCCAGGCGCTCCAGAACCTGGGCGTGATCCAGAGCCCGCTCCGCGGGCTCCTCCAGGACTTCGCCCGCGAGTTCCTCTACGGCTCGCTCGCCGCGGACATCGTCGTCGGCAAGAACATGGCGCGGTATCTGTACCACTGTCACAACTGGCGCGTCGGCTTCAACGTCTTCCGCCAGGCGAAGCCCGGCGCGGAGCAGGCGTTCGCGCTGGGGTTCCTCGCGCACCTCTCCGCGGACACCGTCGCGCACAACTACTTCGTCCCGTTCAAGACCGTCGCGTCCTTCCACAAGACGAGCACGCGCCACGCGTACTGGGAGCTCCGGTACGACCAGCGCATGGACCGCGGCCTGTCGGTCCTCGCCCGCGAGGTCTCGACGCCCGCCATCCGGGGCCACGACGACTTCCTCGAGCGGGCCCTCGGCGGGGCGTCGGTCCTGCCGTTCGGGGTGTCGAAGCAGCTCTTCCGGTCGCTCCTCGCGAGCGCCCGCATCGGCCGCTTCCACCACCTGTCGCGGTTCGCGCTCGCGCCGGAGCGCCACCTCGTGCTCGAGCCCGATCTCGTCACCGAGACGAACGAGCTCGCGCTCGCGGCCATCCTCGGCCTGCTCGAGGAAGGCGAGCGCTGCCTCGCCGCGCGCGCCGACGCGACCGGCGGGCGGAACATCAAGCTCGCCGGCGACCTCCGCAAGCAGCTCCAGGACCGCGTGCGGCGCGGGGCGATCACCCCGCGCGACGCCCACGCGATCGCCGCGGAGACGCGCGAGAGCTTCCGGACGGCCATCCAGGGGAAGCTCGTGCTGCCCCACTCGGTCGGGAGGCTCGCGGCGTAGTCAGTTGTCAGTTGTCAGTTGTCAGTTGTCAGTTGTCAGTTGTCGGTCTTGCCGTCGCGACCGCGAGCCTGTGAACTGACGACCGTGAACCGAGAACCTTCATCCCTTCGCGGTCCGTCTCCCGTCCAGGACCGGCAGGATCCAGTCGAGGATCGCCTCGGCCACCTTGTCCTTCGGCCCCTCGATCTCCGCCAGCTCGTGGGCGGAGACGAGCGCGACCCGGTTCGTGTCGCTCCCGAACCCCGCCCCGGGCGCGCCCACCTTGTTCGCGACCACGAGATCGCACCCCTTCTTCTTCAGCTTCTCGCGCGCCCGGGAGATGACCTCCTCGGTCTCGGCCGCGAACCCGACGAGCACCGGCCCCCCCGCCTTGCCCGCGAACCGCGCGCCGAGCCCGGCGAGGATGTCCGGGGTGCGGGTGAGCGCGAGCGTCTCGTCGGCGGGCGTCTTCTTGAGCTTCTGCGGGGCCGCGGCGGCGGGCCGGTAGTCGGACACCGCGGCGGCGCCGATGAAGAGATCCATCCCGTCCACCTCCGCCTCGACGGCCTTCGCCATCTCCTCGGCGGTCGTGACCCGCACCACCCGGACGCCCTCCGGGTCGGACAGCGACGTGGGACCGGAGACGAGGACCACCTCGGCCCCGCGGCGCGCGGCGACCTGCGCGAGGGCGTAGCCCATCTTCCCCGACGAGGGGTTGGAGATGAACCGGACCGGGTCGATCGGCTCGCGCGTGGGGCCGGCGGTGACGACGACCCGGCGGGCGACGAGATCGCGCCGGCCCAGGATCCGCGCCGCGGCCGCGGCGAGCTCCTCGGGATCGGCGAGCCTCCCCTCCCCCACGTCGCCGTCGGCGAGCTCGCCCGACGCCGGGCCGACGAGCTGCACCCCCCGCGCGCGCAGCACGGCCAGGTTCTCCTGCGTCGCGGGGTGGCGCCACATGCGCGTGTTCATCGCCGGCGCGACGAGCACCGGGCACGTCGCGGCGAGCACCGTCGTCGTCACCGCGTCGTCCGCCATGCCCGCGCGGAGGCGGGCGATGAGATCCGCCGTCGCCGGCGCGACCACGACGAGGTCGGCCATCCGCGCCAGGGCGAGGTGGCCGTAGGTGGACTCGGCGGCCGGATCGAGGAGGTCCACGAGGACGGGCGCGCCGGAGAGCGCCTGGAAGGTGAGCGGGGCCACGAAGCGGGTCGCGGCCGGCGTCATGGCGACGCGCACGCGCCCGCCGCCCTTCACCACGAGCCGCGCCACCTCGCAGGCCTTGTAGGCCGCGATCCCGCCGCCGACGCAGAGCACCACCGTGCGGTTCCGGAAGTCCATGCGCCGCATTCTACACCCCCTCCCGTGGCCGAGCCCGCGCCCGACGCGCTCCCGTGAACGCGCCCGCGCCCGCGAAAACCTGCGCGGCGCACCAGCGCCGCTCCGCTATCATCCCCGCCCTTGGACCCCTCCCCCCCGCAGCCCCCGCTCCCCCCGCTCCCCCCGCCGGCCCCCGCCCGCCCCGCGCCGATCGCCGCGATCGGCTTCTTCACGGTCCTGCTCGCGCTCGTCCTCTTCGAGGGCCTCGCCCAGCTCGCGAACCCGGTGCTCGGGCTCGCCTGGAGCGAGCTCTTCACCATGCTGCTCCCCGCCCTCGTCGCCGCCGCGGGGTCCAACCTGCGCGTCGTCCCCTACCTGGGCCTCGGCCGCCCGCGGGCGCTGCCGGTCGTCCTGGGGGCGCTGTGCGGCGTGGCCGGCTACTTCGCCGCCGCGGGGCTCGCGGGCCTCTGGATCGCGATCCTGCCCCGGCAGCTCGCCGAGCAGTTCCCCGACGTGTCCCGGATCTTCCGCGGCCCGGTGCCGGTGCAGGTGGCGATGACCGCGCTCGCCGTCGGGCTCGCGCCGGTGTGCGAGGAGGCGGCGTTCCGCGGCTACCTCCAGCGCACGCTCGCGCGCGCCAGCGGAGCCCGCGTCGCGATCGCGGCGACGGGCGTCCTGTTCGCGGCGCGGCACCTCGATCCGCTGCGGTTCGCGCCCCTCGTGCTCCTGGGCCTCCTGTTCGGCTGGCTCTCGTGGCGCGCCGGCTCCCTGTGGCCGGCGATCGCCGCGCACGCCGCCAACAACGCGGTCGGCGCGGCGATGGTGCTCTCCGGCCTCGTCCCCCCGGAGACGGCGGAGGTGGAGGCCTCGCACGGGGCACAGCTCGCGGTCCTCCTCGCCGGGGCGGCGCTCCTCACCGCCGTCGGGCTCGCGTACCGCCGCGCCACCCCTGCGCCCCCTCGCCCGGACGCGGGCGTGGAGCCCCGCGAAGCGCTCCTCCCGACGACGCGCTTCCTCCCCTGGTTCGTGCCCCCGCGGCTGCAGTGGGCGCTCGTCGCCGGGGTGGTGGGGCTCCTGGCGCTCGTGGCCAGCTCCCGATAGGCAGGCCGTACCTCACGGGGCCGCCGCCCGCCGCCGCCCCTGGTTAGGATGAAGGCTGGAGGAGCCCACTTGAGACGGACCCCCTGTGCTCGCGCCCTCGCGTTCTTCCTCGTGACCGGCCTCGCCGCCCCCGCGCTGGCGGCCGAGCGCGGCCCCTCGACCGCCGCCGAGCGCCGCCGCGCCGTGGAGATCACCCGCCGGCTCGAGCGGGCGCCGCTCGCGGCGAAGGCCAACGCCGATCGGATCTGGCTCCTCAAGTGGATCAACGACATCCCCGACATCGTGGTCCGGACGTGCGCGGGGCTGCTCGACGGCCTCCCCGCGGACGACGGCGGGAAGTTCGGCCGCAAGCTCTTCGCGCAGTCGATGTTCGGGATGACCGCGTACATGATCGAGCATCCGGCGAAGCGGAACGACTGGGTCGCCGTCCAGACGGCCGGGATCGAGAGCACGCTCAAGGCGTACGAGGTGCTCGTGAAGGCGAAGCCGGCCATGCGCTGGGAGGAGCTCGATCGGCTCCTCTCGGTCCGCGACCAGGGCCGGCTCGCGGAGCTCGTCGAGGCCCAGCTCGAGGGCTGCGGCGACGAGCACCCGCCGGGACCGGGCGAGGCGATCTGAGCGCACGGGGGCTGCGCCCCCACCCCAGCTCCTCAGGCGCGTCGCAGCACGAGACACTTCAGGTACCGCCCCTCGCGGAACTGCAGCGACACGGGGTGGTCGGGCGGCTGGCGCGTCTCGGTGACGAGGGCGAGATCGACCTTGGCCTTGTAGGCCGCCTCCTTCACGGCGTCGGAGAACTGCTCCGCCGACACCCGCGCCGAGCAGCTCGCGGTGACGAGCAGCCCGCCCGGCGCGAGCACGGCGAGCGCGGCGCGGTTGAGCGAGGCGTAGCCCGCGAGCGCGCCCTCCACGGCGCGCTGCGACTTCGCGAACGCCGGCGGATCGCAGACGACGAGGTCGAACCGGCGCCCCTCCTTCTTGTACCGCGCGAGGAGCTCGAAGCAGTCCTCGGCGGCGAAGGCGTGATCCGCGGCGTCGAGGCCGTTCTCGCGGAAGTTCTCGCGCGCGAGCGCGATCGCGTCGCGGTCCTGGTCCACCGTCACGACGTGGCGCGCCCCGCCGAGCGCGGCGGCGACGGAGAAGCCGCCGGTGTAGCCGAAGAGGTTGAGCGCCTCGGCGCGGCCGCGGGCGAGGTCGCGGACGAGCCGGCGGTTCTCGCGCTGGTCGAGGAAGGTCCCGGTCTTCTGCCCGCGGCGGACGTCCACGAGGAGCTTCATCCCGTGCTCGTCCACGCGGATCCGCTCCGGCGGCTCCTCGCCCCAGAGCACGCGCCCCTGCCCGGGCGCGTCGCCGTCGCCGTGCCCCTCGTCGTCGTCGTCGCGCGGGATCTCGTCGCGTCCGTACACGCCTGCGAGCCCGGGGACCTCGGCCCGGAGCGCCTCGACGACGTCGGCCCGGTGCGGGGTGAGGCCCGCCGAGTAGAGCTTCAGCACCGCGAACCGCTCGTAGCGATCCACGATGACGCCCGGCAGCCCGTCGCCCTCGCCGTGCACGAGCCGG
This sequence comes from Pseudomonadota bacterium, assembly GCA_023428085.1. Lineage (GTDB taxonomy): Bacteria > Myxococcota > Myxococcia > Myxococcales > Anaeromyxobacteraceae > Anaeromyxobacter. The sequence goes on along the minus strand of JAEYZK010000294.1, from coordinate 4,357 downwards.
TACGCGTCGGTGCCCGCCACGAGCGCGCGGCGGAGCGCGACCGCGCGGGCGACGCGCCGCCGCCAGAAGGCGGCGTCGACGGCCTCCGCCGGCTCGCGCGTCAGGATCCGGACGGAGATGGCCGAGTGCGGGTCGTAGTAGCCGCGGGCGACGAACCGCCCGTCCTCGGTCACGTCCACGATGGCGCCCGGCGGGAGCCGCGCCGGCGCCTTCTCCACCGCGCGGCGGAACACCCAGGGGTGTCCGGCGCGGAGGTGCCGGGCGAGATCCTTCCGCAAGGGGAGCGCAGCGGCGACGGCGACCGTCATCGGGATGTCGTTCCTGCGGCGCGCGCCCGCCGCGCCGGCCGGGCGCGCTCGCTCCGCGCGCGCGAGAAGTTCCCCACCACGAGCCCGGGGCGGGCCCGCTTCAGGGCCCGGATGAGCGCGGGGATGCCCAGCGCGGGGCCGCCCGCGCCGCGCGCGCGGGCGAGCGCCATGTAGAGGTCCGGGTCGATCGCCAGCGGCCGCGTCTGCACCTGGTCCACGGCGGTGGACCCGACGAGCTCCGTGAGCCGCGCCGCCTCGCCTTCACGGTCCGTCACGCCGGGGAAGGTGAGCAGGTTCAGGGCGACGTAGACGCCGCGGCGCCGGGCCAGCCGGATGGAGCGGACCACGTCCTCGAGCCCGTAGCCCGACGGCCGGTAGTAGGCGGCGTACAGCTCCGGCGAGGCGCTGTTGAGCGAGACGCGGATGGAGTCGAGCCCCTCGTCCACGAGCGCGCCGAGCGCGTCGGGGAGGGAGCCGTTCGTGTTCGCGTGGATCGAGCCGCGGGTCGTGCGGGCGCGGATGAGGCGGATCGCCTTCGCGATCTCCTTCCAGCGCGTCAGCGGCTCGCCCTCGCACCCCTGGCCGAAGCTCACCATCACCCGCCCGGTCGCGGTGGTGAGGTGGCGCACGGCGAGGTCCGCCATCTCCTCGGCCGTCGGGGCCCGCGCCATCCGCTCGTGCGACGAGGGCGGGAGCCCCTCGTCCGCCTCGGAGAGGCAGCCGATGCAGGCGGCGTTGCACGAGGACGACGACGGGATCGCCCCCTCGTCGCGGCCGTAGAAGGTGTTCTGCGCGGTGAAGCAGCGCCACTCGAGGGCGCAGCGCGCGAGCTGCCGGTAGATGGGGTTCCCGGTCGCCACGAGCCGCTCGACCCGCGCCGGGAGGTCGGGCGTGGAGTGCGCCCGCGGGTCCCAGTGCGCGCGGCGATCGGTCCGGACCGCGTGGACCACCGGGCCGCCGTCGGACCACCCCGCGGCGGTGTAGGCCCATTGCGGGAGCACGGGGCTGCTCTCGAGCGTCGCGAGCGGCGGCTTGCTGGCGGCGGGCAGGAGGGTGCGCGTGTAGCCGGGCGGCAGCGTGGCGCCGACGGCGACCGGCGCGAACCGGCGCCGGCCGACCTTGACCTCGTGCAGCACGGTGAGGGCCCCCGTGCCCGGATCGACGCCGACGGGGCGGCGGCCCGGGAGGACGCACAGCCCGCCCCCCGGCGGGAGCGGGATCGCCTTCCCGGTCGGGCGCAGGAGCTCGTCCCCGCTCCGGGCGGCCGCGAGCAGCTGGGGGTGGTCGTAGACCTGTCCCTGGAGGTCGGCGAAGAGGAGGCGGGGGCGCATCGATCGGGGGGTAGATAGCATCAACGGCGGGTGGGCCCACGGTTTTCGTCGGCGGAGCCCCGGCGCGGCCCCCGCGGCGTTCTGGTAGAATGCATAGTGTTTTCGGAGAACTCGACCGCGTCCCCCACGGGCGAGCGAGCGTGCGCGCGGTCTGCGGGAATCTGGGCGGGCATCGGGCCGTTTTCCCGGGAGACCAGCCGGGGATCGAGCCGCCGGGTCCGGGATCGAAGGACGAGGAACCAGAGCTGATGTTCGACCTCCGGCAGAACGACCTCACGCGCGACGAGTTCCAGGAGCTCGCGCTCAAGCACCTCGACCCGCTCTTCGCGGCCGCGCTGCGGCTCACGAAGAACGACCGCGACGCCGAGGATCTCGTCCAGGACACCTTCCTGCGCGCCTACCGCTTCTTCGAGAAGTTCGAGCGCGGCACGAACATGAAGGCCTGGCTCTTCAAGATCCTGACGAACACGTTCATCAACCGGTACCGGCGCTCGGTGAAGGAGCGCAACATCGTCGAGGGCACCGAGCGCGACGCCGTCCACGAGCGGTTCATCTCGCGCGACGCGGCCGAGTACGCCTCCAACCCCGAGCAGTACTTCTTCGACCGGCTCCTCTCCGACGACGTCCTCCGCGCGGTGGACTCGCTCCCGGTGGACTTCCGGATGGTCGTGATCCTCGCCGACCTCCAGGAGTTCTCGTACAAGGAGATCGCCGAGATCCTCGACGTCCCGGTGGGGACGGTCATGAGCCGGCTGTACCGCGGTCGCAGGCTCCTCCAGAAGGCGCTCGCGGGGTATGCGGTGGCGTCCGGCGTGCTCCAGGACCCGGGCGCCGGGCAGAGCATCGACATGGAGGCGTACCGCCGTCGCAAGGGGAAGTCGGCCTAGGAGCGGGCCCGAGGATCCATGTCCACCGAACCGACGCTCATCGCCGCCATGGACTGCCGCGAGCTCGAGCGCTCGGTGGACGCGTACCTCGACGCCGAGTTCGACGATCGCGAGCGCGCCGAGGCGGAGGCGCACCTCGCCGGCTGCCCGCGGTGCCGCGCCACCGTCGAGCACCAGGGCCGCCTCCGCGCCGCCATCCGCGAGAAGCTCCGCGAGGCGATGGCCGCGCCCTCCCCGGCCGGCAGCGCGCCGCCGGACCTGCGCGCGCGCCTGCGCCGCTCGCTCGCCCGCGAGCGCCAGCCGCTCTGGCGCCGCGCCCTCGCGCCCCTGCCGATCGCCACCGTCGCCGCCTGCGCCGCGGGCGTCCTCGTGGTGCTCGCCTCGCACTCGGGCAACCCGGATCTGCTCGAGGACGCGATCCGCAAGCACCACCGCGGGCTTCCGCTCGAGGTGGACGCCGCCGCGATGCCGGGCTGGTTCGAGGGCAAGCTGGACTTCCGGCCGTCGCTGCCGCGGTTCTCCGGGCGCGAGGCGCGGCTCGAGGGCGCCCGCCTCTCGAACCTCCGCGAGTGGCCCGCCGCGTACGTCCGCTATCGCCTCCCGAGCGGGCAGGCCGGGCTCTTCATCGTGGACGACCCCGATCGACGCTTCGACGCGCCCGGTCGCGAGGTGCGCCTCGGCGGGGACGTGGTCCTCATGGCGCGCGCGAAGGGGTACAACGTCGCCATCTGGCGCCAGGACGAGATCGTCTACTCGCTCGTGTCCGACCTCGGGGAGGACGCGCTCGTCGGGCTCGTCCAGGCGGCGCAGCGCGAGTCGCAGCCCTCCGCCCGCGCGAGCCCGTGAGCGGGCCCGCCCCCCTCCCGCGCGAAGGGCGGCGCCGCGGCTTTGACCTCCGCCCGGCCCGCAGGTAGAGTTTTCGCAGGCTTTTCGAGGAGGTCCGCGAGCGGGTGCGCCCGACGCGCGCCTGCCCAGCGCCCATGCCCAAGAAGATCCTCCTCATCGAGAACGACTCCGCCCTCGCCGGCACGCTCACCGAGTCCCTGGAGGCGGCGGGCTTCGACGTCCGCACCGCCTCGGAGGGAAAGTCGGGCCTCGACCTCGCGCGTGAGTGGAGCCCCGACGGCATCGTCCTCTGCGTCGAGCTGCCCGGGATGAGCGGCTACCTCGTCTGCCAGAAGCTGCGGAAGGACGAGGCGACCAAGGCCATCCCGCTCGTGCTCGTGAGCGCCGAGGCCACCGAGGACACCTTCGAGAAGCACAAGGCGCTCAAGGTCCGCGCGGACGCGTACCTCCTGAAGCCGTTCGTCCCCGCCGATCTCCTCCAGCGGCTCGCCGAGGCCGGCCTCCCCGGCCAGCTCGACGACCTCCCGAACACCACCGACGAGCTCTCGCTCGAGCCGGCCGACGAGGGCCTGGAGCTCGACCCGGGCGCCGCCGTCCCCTCCCTCGAGCTGGACGCGCTGACGGAGGACGAGCCGCCCGCGTCCGCCGCCCCGGCGCCCGCGGGCGTGGACGACGACCTCGCGTTCCTCGACGAGGCGTTCGACGGACTCGCGGCGCCGCCCGGCGCCTCCTCCGGACGCGACCTGCCCGACGAGGAGCTCCCGGTCGCCCCGGCGTCGCTCGACGAGGAGGAGGCCGCGGGCCCCACCTCCATGGGCGACCTCGCGCTGGACGAGGAGGACCCGCTGGCGGAGCTCCGCGACGAGCCGCCGGCGCCGGCGCCGGCGCCGGTCCGCGCGCCGAGCGCCGACGTGCTCCGCGCCGCCGGCATCCCGCTCCTCGACGAGCCGCCGGCCCGGTCGGGCTCCCGCCCCACCCTGGCGCG
>JAEYZK010000287.1 GCA_023428085.1 Pseudomonadota bacterium | reverse complement strand
GCTCGCGCAGCTCGGCGGCGCGCCCGGCGCGGCGGCGCTCACCCGGGAGCTCACCAGCGATCGCCCGCAGCTCCGGGCCGCCGCGGCCCGCGGGCTCGCCGGCCTCCGCCACGAGCCCGCGGCGGAGCAGCTCGAGGCGCTGCGGATCGACTACTACGGCCGTGTGCGGCGCGCCGCCGTCGAGGCGCTCGCGAAGCTGCCGTCGGGGCCGAGCCGGCCCCGGTGACCGCCGGACCGCGGCGCCCCGGAGCAGCCGTCCGCTCGGCGTCGAGCCTCCGTCCGGGCGATCGCCGGGGAGGGTGACGGCGCCGCCGGGGCGCCCACCCCGGCCGGGCGCCCCGCCAGGTCCCGTCGTGGCGCCTTCTCGGCGGGTCCCCCGGCGCCCGCAAAGTTTCCGAATGACCGTCCGCCGTTTACATTGGCCCGGTGCCAGTGCCCTCGCAGCCACCGCTCGAGCTCGACGGAAGTTACGGCGAAGGCGGAGGTCAGATCCTCCGGACTGCCCTCTCGATCGCGGCCGTCACCGGCCGGCCCTTCGTCATCGACCGCATCCGGGCCAACCGCCTCAAGGCCGGCCTCCGGCCGCAGCACCGGGAGGCGGCGCGCGCCGTCGCCCGGATCGTGAACGGGCGGCTCGCCGGCGACGAGGTGGGCTCGACGCGCCTCGAGTTCACCCCGCGCGCACCCCCGCGGGCAGGCGAGTGGGCCTTCGACATCGGCACGGCCGGCTCCACGCCGCTCCTGCTCCAGACCATCTGCTGGCCGCTGGCGCTCGCCGGCGGCGTCTCGGCCGTCACCCTCCGGGGCGGGACCCACCAGGACCACGCGCCGAGCTTCCACTACCTCGCGCTGATCTGGGCCCCGGCCGTGGCGCGGCTCGGATTCCGCGTCTCCGTCGCGCTGCAGGCCGCCGGCTTCTACCCGGAGGGGGGCGGAGAGTTCACGGCGCGCATCGAGCCCGCGTCGCCGCTCCCGCCGCTCGATCTCCGCCACCGCGGCACGCTCCTCGAGGTCGAGGTCGTCTCGATGGTGGGGGGCCTGGGCTACGACGTCGCCGAGCGGCAGGCCGCGCGCGCCGTGAAGCGGCTCCGGGATCAGGGGATCGCGGCCGAGGCGGAGCGCGTGCCGGTGCCCGCCCGCGGGTCCAGGGGCGGCCACGTGCTCATCGTCTCGAGCTTCGAGCGCACGCGCGCCGGCCACGGGGCCGTCACCGGGCGTGAACGATCCCCCGAGGAGACGGCGGACCTCGCCGTGGACGGGTTCCGGGCGTACCTCTCGGGCGGAGCTGCGGTGGATCGTCACCTCGGGGATCAGCTGCTCGTGCCGGCGGCCCTCGCCGTCGCCGGACACCCGCCGAGCCCGCCGGGCGTCGTGCCGGCGGTGCGCTACACGGTGAGCGAGGTGACGCCGCACCTGCTCACGAACGCCGAGGTGATCCGGAGGTTCCTCGACCTCGACGTCACGATCGACGGGCGGGAGGGCGAGGAGGGCGAGGTGCGCGTCCTCCGGCGGGACGCCACCGCCGAGGTCGTGCCGATCGAGCGGTGACGCGCGCTACAGCCAGCGCTTCTCCCGGAAGAACAGGTACAGGATCACGGGGAGCGCGGCCATCAGCCCGAGCACGAGCGGGATCGCGACGGGCGCCGGGAGGATCTCGAGGTTCATCCCGAAGAAGCCGGCGACGAAGTTGAGGGGCAGGAAGATCGTCGAGACGAGCGTCAGCCGCGCCATGACGGCCGACTGCCGGTTGTTGACGTGGGAGAGGTGGGCGTCCTGCGCCGACGCGAGGAGATCGCGCTCGGTGTCCACCTCCTCGGTGAGCCGGACGGCGTGGTCCACGACGTCGCGGAAGTAGACGGCGTTGGCGCGCTTCACGCCGACGAGGCCGGGGCGCGCGAGCGTGGCGAAGACCTCGCGCTGCGGCGCGAGCCTCTTGCGCAGCACCGATTGCCGGCGGCGCGCGAGGATGATCCGGTCGAGCAGGTCCTCGTGCATCGAGGGGTCGTCGCGGGCGAGCACCTCGTCCGCGAGCTCCTCCACCTCGGTCGAGAGCGCGTCCACGAGCGCGAAGTGGACGTCGGCCAGGGCGTCGAACACGAGGTACAGCGCGAAGTCCATGCCGCGGACCAGCAGGTTCGCCTCGCGCGCGCACCGCTCGAACACGCGGTCCACCTCGGCGATGGGCGTCGAGTGGACCGTCACGAGCGCGTCGGCGGTGAGGAAGACGTGGAGCTCCTTGGGCCAGATCTCCGAGTCGTCCGGCGCGGGCATCATCCGGTGGACCACCATGAAGAGGTGGCCCTCGTACTGCTCGAACTTGACCCGCTGATCCTCGTGGGCGCAGTCCTCGAGGGCGAGCGGGTGGAACTGGAAGCGGTCGGCCAGGTACGCCAGGTTCTCGGGGGTGGGGGCGAGGTCGATCCAGACGTGCGATCCCGGGCCGGCGAGCTCCTGCCCCCCGCTCTGGACCTGGTTCTTCTCCAGCCGCAGCACCCGCATCGCGTCCCCTCCGGAGCGTCCCCGTGAACGAGCCCGCGCCCGCGTCGGAGGGGAGAGCCGGCCGTCCCGTCCAGCCTACCGCGTGCGCGCTCCGCCGGCATGGTGTAATCGACAGGGCATGAGCTCCCCCCCGCCCGTGCGGCGAACGATCCTCTGCGCCGCGCTGGCGGCGGCGCTGGCGTGCGGGACGGACGGCGCGACGCCCGGAGCCGGCGGGTCCGTGCGCCCGCCCTCCACGCAGGACCCCGCGTCGGTGCTCGGCCAGTTCCTGGACGCCCTCGAGGCCGGGCGCTGGAGCCACGCCCACGGCATGCTCTCCGCGCGCTGGCGCGCGTCGTACACGCCGTCGCGGCTCGCCGCCGACTACGGCGGCGCTGGTCCCCTCGCGCGCGAGGCGGTGGCGCACGTGCGGTCGGCGCTGGCCGCGCGCGCGCCGCTGCAGGTCGCCGACGGGCGCGCCGCGCTGCCCGTGGCCGGCGGTCGCGCGGTCCTCGTCGCCGAGGCGGCGGGGTGGCGCGTGGACCGGCTGGAGTGAGCGGCGCGGCGCGCCATCGCCGTTGAGAACCCCCCGTCCGCCCGCTATAAGAGCGCGGCCATGGACGATCGCGCCGCCCTCGAAGCCCTGCGGAAGGTGATGGACCCCGAGCTCCACCGCGACCTCGTGTCGCTCGGGATGGTGAAGGACCTCCGGGTCGAGGGCGACGCCGTCCGCGTACGCGTCGAGCTGACCACCCCGGCCTGTCCGCTCAAGGACACCATCGGCCGGGACGTCGAGGCCGCGCTCCGCGGGGTCGGCTTCAAGCGCGTGGAGATCTCCTGGGGCGCGCAGGTGCGCGCGGCGCCCGGGGCGGCCGAGGGGGGGCTCACCCCGGGCGTGAAGAACATCATCCTCGTCGGCGCAGGGAAGGGCGGGGTGGGCAAGAGCACCGTCGCCATCAACCTGGCGGTCGGGCTCTCGAAGCTCGGCGCGAAGGTCGGGATCCTGGACGCCGACGTCTACGGACCGTCGATCCCCATCCTCACCGGCGTGACCTCGAAGCCGACCTCGACCGACGGCCAGAAGCTCGACCCGTTCACCGCGCACGGCCTCAAGGTCATGTCCATCGGCTTCCTGGTCGAGCCGGACCAGGCGCTGGTCTGGCGCGGGCCGATGGTCACGGGCGCGCTCCTCCAGCTCCTGCGCGACGTGAGCTGGGGCGAGCTCGACTACCTCGTCCTCGATCTCCCGCCCGGGACCGGCGACGTCCCGCTCACCCTCGCCCAGAACACCCGCGCCGCCGGGGTGGTGCTCGTCTCCACCCCCCAGGACGTCGCCCTCGCCGACGTGATCCGGGCGAAGCTCATGTTCGACAAGGTGTCGATCCCGGTGCTCGGGCTGGTCGAGAACATGTCCTCCTTCGTGTGCCCCCACTGCCAGACCGAGACCGCCATCTTCGACAAGGGCGGGGCCCGCGCCGCGGCGGAGAAGATGGGCATCCGCTTCCTCGGCGAGATCCCGATCGACCTCGCGATCCGCGAGGGCGGCGATCGCGGGGTGCCCATCGTCGCGGGGAACCCGGAGAGCCCGCAGGCCCAGTCGTTCCTGGCCATGGCCCGGAACGTGGCCGGCGCGGTGAGCACGCAGGTCCTGAAGGCGCCGCGGCTCCCGGTCATCGGGGCGCAGCCGCGCGCCTGACGATCCGGCCTGCGCCGGAGAGGCGTCCCACGCCGGAGAGGCGTCCCATGGAAGACAAGCCCACACCGGACGAGATCGAAGAGGCGAGCGCCGAGATGCTCGGGGCGGAGCCGGCCGGCGGGCGCGGCCTCATCCCGGACGGCGTGAAGAAGGCCATCCTCGCGGGCGTGGGTGCGCTCTTCATGACGGAGGAGGGCGCCCGGCGCCTCGCGCGCGAGTGGAAGCTGCCGAAGGAGGTCATCGGGTTCATCGGCCAGCAGGCGCAGTCCGCGAAGGAGGAGGTGCTCCGCGTCCTCTCCGACGAGATCCGGCACTTCCTCGAGTCGGAGGTCGTGCGCCGGGAGCTGGGGCGCGTGCTCGAGGGCATGTCCGTCGAGGTGCACGCCGACATCCGGCTCCGCCGCGCCGACGACGGCAGCCCCCGCCCCGAGGTGCGCGCCACGGTCCGGCCGCGCAAGAGCCCGGGCCGCCGCGCGAGGAAGAAGTGAAGCGCGCGGCCCGGATCCTCGTCGTCGTCGGGATCGCGGCCCTCGCCTCGTACCTCTTCCGCGCGACGCCCCACGACGTCGTCTTCGTGTACGACCTCGGCGAGATCCGGGACGCGACCGGCCTCGACGTGCGCATCGAGAAGGGCGCGGCGACCGTGCGCCGGGCGCAGTTCCCGTCCCCCTCCCGCCAGGTCCGCCACCCGGTGCAGCTCACGGAGGGCGCGTATCACGTCCGGGTCGGCGTGGAGCGACCCGGCGCCAGGATCCAGACCGACCGGGACATCACCGTCTCCGAGTCCCAGACCATCGTCCTCTCGGTGGCGCCGTGAGCCCGGGTGGCGCGGCGCGCGCGCGGGGCGCATCATCCCCTCCGTGATCGATCTCCACTTCGTCACCCCGGAGCTGGCCGTGGGCGCGAGCTTCCCGATGGAGGCCGCGGCGCTCCTCGCCCGGGAGCACGGGATCGCGCGGGTGGTGGACGTCCGCCTCGAGGCGCGGGACGACGAGGCCCTGCTCGAGGTGCACGGGATCCGGCTCCTGCACCTCCCGACCGAGGATTGCTGCGCCATCTCCGCCCGGCACCTCCGGCACGGCGTCCGGTTCGCGGTGGAGGGGATGAACCGGGGGCAGCGCGTCTTCGTCCACTGTCAGTACGGGATCGGCCGGAGCGCCCTGCTGTCGCTCTGCGTGCTCGTCGCGCGCGGGATGGCGCCGCTCCAGGCGATGGCGCGCATGAAGGACGCCCGCAGCGTCGTCTCGCCGAGCCCGGAGCAGCTCGCGGCCTTCGTCCGCTTCTGCCGGGAGGTCCGGCCGGCGAACGGGGCGGCGTGGCCGCTGCCCACGGTGGAGGCGCTGGGCGCGATCGCCTGGCGCCACCTGCGGGCCCGCGGGGAGGAGCTGGACGGGGACGCGGCGCGGGAGTCCTCCACCCGGAACCGGGGGTGACGGCGCGCGCTACGCGCGCCCGCTGGTCGCGTCCGGGGCGGGCAGGCCCGCGCTCTCCGGCGCCCCCCCCGGCGCCGCCCGCAGGCTGAACCGGAAGCAGCTCCCGCGGCCGACCCTGGAGCGGACGCGGATCTCGCCGCCGTGCGCCTCGACGATGCTCCGCACGATGGCGAGGCCGATGCCCAGCCCCCGGGCCGCGCCGGGCCGCTCGTCGTGGACCTGGTACAGCCGGTCGAAGATGTGGGCGAGGTGCTCGTCCGGGATGCCCGAGCCGTGGTCGGTCACCGCGACCTCGATCCGCCCCGGCGCGGTGCGCGCGGCGGCGAGCCGGATCACGCTCCCCTCCGGGCTGTGGCGCTCGGCGTTGGTGAGGAGGTTCACGAGCACCTGGAGGATGCGGTCGCGGTCGCCCCACACGGCGGGGGTGCCGGGGGCGACGCGGGCCTTGAGGCGCACCCCGCGCTCCGCGCACCGCGGCGCGAGCGAGAGCATCGCGTGGCGGAGCACGTCCGGCAGCTCCAGCGGCCCGAACGCGTAGGACTCCTTGGTGAGCTCGTGGCGCGAGAGCTCGAGGAGCTCGTCGATGAAGCTCCGGAGCCGCCGGCCGCTCTGGCCGATGACCTGGAGCGCGCCGCGCTGCCGCGCCGTCAGCTCGCCCAGCTTCTCGCCGAGGAGGAGCTCGGAGTAGCCGAGGACGGTCACGAGGGGCGTCCGGAGCTCGTGCGAGATGTTGGCGAGGAAGTTGTCCTTCTGCCGGTCCGCCGCCTCGAGCGCCTTCACCGCGCGGGTGAGCTCCTGCGTGCGCCGGGCGACCTCGCTCTCGAGCCGCGCGCGCTCCTCGCGGAGCGCCTGGAAGAGCCGCGCCTTCTCGAGCGCGATCGAGGCCTGCAGGGCGAAGGCCTCGATCGCCTCGGGGTCGCCCTTGCGCAGCCGCTGCGCGCCCACCGCGAGCACCGCCACCGGCCGGCCCTCGCTCCGGAGCGGCGCGAGGATGACGCGGCGGATGCGGATGAGCCGGTACAGGCGGCGGATCTCCCGCTCGCCGGGGGCGCCGAAGAGCTCGTCCACGGCGCGGCGGGGCTGGTCGGTGTGGACGGTGCGGCGCTCGGAGAGGCAGCGGCGCACCAGCGGCGCGTCGAGCGGGTCGATCCGGAGCGAGGCGAGCGGCTTCCCCAGGGCGCGGTCGATCGCGCTCCGCATCGGCAGCGGGAAGGAGAGGTACCGCCAGGTGAGGGCGGACGTCCCGTCGAGCGCCGGGGCGAGCACGCCGCACTGGAACCCGATCCGGCCGAGCTCGCGCGCGAGCACGCCGAACATGCCGAGCTCGTCGGTCTCGACCATGAGGTGCGCGCCCGCGAGGTGCAGGGCGGCGAGCGTGTCGCGCGCCGCCTTGAGCTCGGCGAGCGCCCGGCGCTCGCGCGTCACGTCCCGCGCGATGAGGTGCAGCACCGGGCGGCCCTCGAGCTGGATCTGCGAGGCGCTGAGCGAGATCGGCACCGGCTCGCCGTGGCGCCGGCGGAGCCGGGCCTCCTCCTCGCGGACCACGCGCGCGCCGCGGAGCCGCGCGAGCAGCGCGCCCGCGTCGAGCGTCGCGTGCTCGAGGAGGCCGCCGAGCGTGTACCTGCGCAGCTCGCTCCGCGTCCGGCCGGTGAGCTCGCAGAGCCGCTCGTTGCCCTCGAGCACCCGGCCGTCCTCGGCGTCCACCACCAGGATCGCCTCGCCGGCGCCCTCCTGGAACACCCGGTACATCGCGTCGCGGCCGACGATCTCGCGGCGGAAGCTCTCCGCCTCGAGCCGCGAGGCCACGAACCGGCCGAGGGCGTCGAGGGATCGCAGCGCGGCCGCGCGTTGCCGCCCGGGCAGCACGAGGCGGAGCACCTTCACCTCGTCCGGGCGCGCGGTGAGGCGCAGGAAGATCGACTGGAGCGCCGCGGTCCCCGGATCGACCCCGAGCCACAGGAGCTCCACGAGGGACGGCTCGCACGGGGCGAGGAGCCGGGGAGGGGAGGCCTCGTCGAGGAGCGGGATCGCCGGCTCGTGGCCGGGCGTGGCCGCGAGCAGCTCCGCCACGCGCGGCCTCACCGAGCCGGCGCCGGAGGTGAGCCCGTCCACGGCCAGCGTCTCCGCCTCGACGGCGCCCCCGCGCCGGCGCAGGACGAGGAGCTGCACGAGGGGCGCGCCGGCGATCCGGGCGGCGTCGCGGGCGATCTCTCGGAGGGTTCGCTGCATGTGGGGAGGCCGGCTCGCGCCCTGGGGGCAGGCGGACCGTGGCGATCGTCCCACGCCCCAGCGCTCGTTGACAAGGGAGTCACGTGCTTCTTAAGGACCGCCTGGCCGCACCGCCGCAGCGCCGGCCCCCCGGGGGCGACGAACCGGAGGCGGCCGCCGCCATCCGGAGCGAGGTCGCACATGGAGACGAAGGTGCTCGCAGTCGTGGGCGCGGGGCAGATGGGGATCGGGATCGCCCAGGTCGCGGCGCACGCGGGGCTCGACGTCGTGCTCGCCGACGCCGCGCCCGAGATCGTGCGGCGCGCGCTGGAGCGGCTCGCGGGGACGCTGGCGAAGCTCGTCGAGAAGGGGAAGCTCGCCGGGGCGGAGCGCGACGCGATCCTCGGGCGCATCCGGCCCGCGGCCGCGCTGGCCGACTGCGCCCCCGCGGATCTCGCGATCGAGGCGATCGTCGAGGACGAGGGCGCGAAGCGGGCGATCTTCGCCCAGCTCGACGGCCTCCTGCGGCCCGAGGCGCTCCTCGCCACGAACACGAGCTCCATCTCCATCACCAGGCTCGCCGCCGCGACGCGCCGGGCGGCGCAGGTCGTGGGCCTGCACTTCTTCAACCCGGTGCCCGTGCTGCAGCTCCTCGAGGTGACGCGCGGGCTCCAGACCTCCGACGCGACCTACGCCGCCGCCGTCGCGCTCGGCGCGCGGCTGGGCAAGACCGTCGTCACGTCGCGGGACACCCCCGGGTTCATCGTGAACCGGATCCTGGTGCCGCTCCTCAACGAGGCGTGCTTCGCGCTGCAGGAGGGCCTGGCCACGGCGGAGGACATCGACACCGCGGTGCGCCTCGGCCTCAACCACCCGATGGGCCCGCTCACGCTCGCGGACTTCGTCGGCCTCGACACGGTGCTCGCCATCTGCGAGGTGCTGCACCGCGAGCTCGGCGACGACAAGTACCGGCCCGCGCCGCTGCTCCGGCAGTACGTCGCGGCCGGCTGGACCGGGCGCAAGAGCGGGCGGGGCTTCTTCCGCTACGAGGGCTGACCATGGCGGGCGAGCAGGTGCGGTTCGAGGTGGAGGAGGGGATCGGGCTCGTCACCTTCGACCGGCCCGGCGTGCTGAACGCGCTCGACGCCGCGACGCTGGACGCGCTGGGCGGGATCCTCGCCGAGGTGGAGCGCGGGGCCGCGCGGGCGCTCGTGCTCACGGGGGCGGGCGATCGCGCCTTCGTCGCCGGGGCGGACCTCTCGGAGCTGGCCGGCCTCGGGCCGCGCGAGGCGCGCGCCGTGGCGGAGCGCGGCCACGCCGTGTTCCAGCGCCTCGAGGCGCTCCCGGGGCCGACGATCGCCGCCGTCAACGGCTTCGCCCTCGGCGGCGGGTGCGAGCTCGTGCTCGCCTGCGATCTCGTCTACGCGAGCCCGCGGGCGCGGTTCGGGCAGCCGGAGGTGAACCTGGGGATCATCCCAGGGTTCGGCGGGACGCAGCGCCTGCCGCGCCGCGTCGGGCCGATGCGGGCGCTCGAGCTCCTCCTCACGGGCGAGGCGATCGACGCGGGCAGGGCGCGCGAGCTGGGGCTCGTGCTCGAGGTGGTGGCGTCCGAGGAGCTCGTCGCGCACGCGCGGGCGCAGGCCCGCAAGATCCTCGCGCACGGCGCGCAGGCGATCGCGGCCGTGAAGCGGCTCGTGCGCGCCGGGATGGAGCTCCCGCTCGCCGAGGCGAACGCGCTGGAGCGCGAGGCGTTCGCCGCGCTCTTCGCGACCCGCGACGCGCAGGAGGGGATCCGCGCGTTCCTCGAGAAGCGGCCCGCGCGCTTCACGGGCGCGTGAGGGCGGCGGGGGGACGTCAGCTCGCCTGCGCGACCTCGTCGTCCGTCTGGATGAGGTGGCCCGTCCGCTCGCGCTTCACGCGCAGGTAGTTCACGTTGTGTGGATTGGAGGGGGAGGGCAGGGGGACGCGCCGGCGCACCTGCACGCCGGCCTCCTCGAGGCCCTTCACCTTGAGCGGGTTGTTCGTGACGAGATCCACGGCGGGCGCGCCGAGGAGCCGCAGCATCTCGGCGGCGACGTCGTAGCTGCGGAGGTCGTCGGGGAACCCGAGCGCGCGGTTCGCCTGGTACGTGTCGTAGCCCTGCGCCTGGAGCGCGTAGGCGCGGATCTTGTTCCCGAGGCCGATGCCGCGGCCCTCCTGGCGCAGGTAGAGGAGGGCGCCGCGGCCCTCGGCCGCGATGAGGTCGAGGGCCCGGTCGAGCTGGGCGCGGCAGTCGCACTTCAGCGAGCCGAACACCTCGCTCGTCAAGCACTCCGAGTGGACCCGGACGACGGGCACCCCGGCGGCGAGGTCCCCCAGCACGAGCGCGACGTGCTCGGCGCCGGTGCGCCGGTCGAGGAAGACGACGGAGCGGAACGTGCCGCGCGGCGTCGGGAGCGGCGCCTCGGCATAGACCTCCATCTGGCCCTCGACCCGCCCCAGCTCCGGCGCCGCCACCAGGTTGCGCATGCCTCTCCCAGCTCCGGATCAATCCGGAGTCCTGCGGTCCATTATTCCCGCGGCGCCGTGCGGTCAAGCCGTTCTGCGCGCGGCCGCACCATGCGCGCATGGGTCGCGCGCGGCGTTGACTTCGTCGGATCAGGCAGTTAGGTGTGCCGAGCATGGGAGCAGACCTCTCCTCGGGAGATCTCGCGCGGGCGACCGGCAACACCGTCCGGACGATCCGCTTCTACGAGGAGGAGGGGCTGCTCCATCCCGCCGTCGTGAGCGAGGGCGGCCACCGCCGCTACACGGAGGACGAGCTCGAGCGCCTGCGGCTCATCACGGACCTGCGGGAGCTGGGCCTCGCGCTCTGCGAGATCCGGTCCGTGCTCGAGCTGCGCAACGGGTGCCGCACCGCCGCCGAGTTCGCGCTCCGGTTCCAGCAGGTGCTGGCAGGCCACCTCGAGCAGGCGCAGCGGCGCCTCGAGCGCCTCCGGCGCCTCCGCAAGGAGCTGGTCGACGCGGTGGAGACCCTCGGCGCGGAGCTCGGCACGGGCGGCGCGGAGGCGTGCCCGTGCGCCGTCGCCGAGGCGGAGCACGCGCCGCGCATCGTCCGCGTCCTCGCGCGCCAGAGCGGCTGCTGCGAGCACGGTCACCGCAAGGGTCCGGTGAGCTGAGCGACCGAGGGCGCCCGGCCCTCGGCCGCGAGCCAGAGCCGGATCGCCTCGAGCTTCTGCTGGATCCCCTGGGAGCGCACCTGCGCGCGGATCGCCTCGCGCTCCTCGGTCGAGAGCGTCCAGCTGAGCGACGCCTCCCCCCGGAACTCGAAGATCGTGGTCATCACCGCGTCCCGCCCCAGGCCGGCCGCGGCGAAGCTCGCGCGGAGCGCGGCGAGCTGGGCGTCGTTGCGGAAGAGCATGACCGACTCGCGGGCGGCGAGGAGCGCCTCCGGCGGCGAGGTGAGGCCCTCGAGACCACGCCGCAGCGCGGTCGTCCGCGCGCGCGCCCGCACCCGGTCCGCGTCGGCGTCGCTCTCCGGGTTCACGGAGAGGTTCGAGACGTTGTCGCGGATCTGGAGCACGAGCACGCCCGAGACGTGCGCGGCGAGCCAGGCGCGGCGCTCCTCCGCGAGCCGGCGGAGCCACGCGCACGCGAGCTCGAGGCCGTAGTTGTCGAAGTACCCGGCGTCCACGACCCGCCGTCGCGCGATCGTGGGCAGCGCCGCGGCCGGGCTCGCGTACGGGAAGGCGGCCGAGAGCCGCGCGGCGGTGGAGAGCCGGAGCGCGTGCCAGTGCTCCGGGAACAGGCGCGAGGCGTGGTACGCCGTCCGCGAGGCGAGCCCCTCGACCGGCCGGGTGCCGGTCGCCGCGCTCGAGAGCCAGAGCACGTCGTTGTCCGTGACGGGCGAGAGATCGAGGTTGCCGAGGAGGAGCCGCCGCCCGTCCTCGACCAGCATCGGCGAGAAGACGAGCGACGGCAGCGCGCGCCGCTCCTCCGCGTCCCGGAGCGCCTGGAGCGGCACCGCCAGGTCGGCCCCGAGCCGCTCCCGCAGGCGACGCTCGATCGCCGCCGCGAGCGCCTCGCCGCGGTTCCAGTCGCTCGCCCCCGGCCAGAACGCGCGGGGGAGGTCCTCGAACACGAGCGTGCGCGCCACGTCCGTGAGGGCGTCGAGCGAGCCGACCGCCGTGCAGAGCGCCTCCCACCCCGGGGGCGCAGGGGCGCGCAGCCCCGCGAGCCACGCCGCGGCCCCGACCATGCCGCCGGAGGCGCCGGTGACGAGCCGCGTCGCCGCGCGGAACCCGGAGAGCGCGTCGAGCGTGCCGAGCACGCCCGCGGTCCAGGCAGCCGCGCGGAGCCCGCCGCCGCTCGCGCAGACCACCACGAGCGGGCGGCGGCCCCGGTCCTCGGTCCCGCAGACGTGATCCCAGGCGAGCGGTGGCGACGGGGGCGGCGGCCCCGAGGCCGGAGGCGGGTACGGGCGCGGGGCGCGGTAGAGGGCCCGGAGGTCCCGGAGCCGGACCTTGTGGAGGCCGCGCGCGCCGACGACGAGCCCGCCCAGCACGGCGAGCCACGCGAGCCCGCTGCTCCCGAGCCAGAACTGGAGGAAGCCGTTCACGATCGCCGCGAGCCCGAGGAGGAAGCAGACGCCCACCGCCGGGGTCGCGACGCGCCGGAGCAACGCTCCGAGCACCACCATCGCGACGGCCGCGGCGAGCGCGGTGAGGTGCGCGAGCGGGTCCGCGGCGATGCGCGGGACGAGCCGGGCGAGCGCGGCGGCCCAGGCGTCCGCGTACGGGCGGAGCGCGAGGACCAGGGCCCACGCCACGAGGGCGGCCACCGCGGCGCCGGCGAGGAAGAGGCCCACACGCACGCGCGCCGTGACGAGCGCGCCGCCGCGC
>JAEYZK010000284.1 GCA_023428085.1 Pseudomonadota bacterium | reverse complement strand
CGGCGACGCTCGCCCGCGGCGCCAGGCTCCGCACCGCCCTCGGCCTGGGCCGCCTCCGGGGAACCGGCCTCCGCGCCCCCGGCGTCCGCGTCGTCGTCGCCCTCGTCCTCGCCGTCCAGCTCCGCGTCCTCGAGCCCGGCCTCGACCGCCTCGACGTCGGGCGGCAGCGAGGCGGCGACCTCGAGGATGCGCGGCTCGGCCGCTCCTCCCGCGGCCGCGGCATCGGTGGCTCCCGCCCGCCCTGCCATCGGGACGATGATGGCGGTCGCCTCGGCGGGCTTCTCTTCGCGACGGCGGCCTTCACGGCCTTCGCGGCCTTCGCGGCCTTCACGGCCTTCACGGCCTTCACGGCCTTCGCGGCCTTCGCGGCCCTCCCGGCCCTCGCGGCCTTCACGGCCCTCGCGGCCTTCACGGCCTTCACGGCCTTCACGGCCTTCGCGGCCCTCGCGGCCCTCGCGACGGTCGCGCTCCTCCTTGCGGGCGCGACGCGCAGCCTCCTCCTGCTCGGCGGCCGCGGTGGCATCCCGGAAGAACGCCTCGTCCACCTCCGGGACGACGACCTGCGTGCAGCCGACGGACGCCTCGGCGAAGGCCTCGGCGAGCGCCTCGCCGCAGAGGAGCACGATCGGGAGCTGCCCGGGCGCCACGGCCTCGCCGCGCGCCTCGCGCCCGGCCTCGCCCGCGCTCACGACCGCGCCGATCTGCGCGCCGTAGTGCCCCAGGTCGCGCCGCAGCTCCGTGACGTCGCGCCGGCCGACGTCGGCCGAGGTCCGCAGGACGCGGATGCCGTGCCGCACGTCGGCGAGCCCCAGCTTGCGCCGGCCCGTGTAGATGACGTGCTCGCGGCCGCGCTTCGCGACCTTGAGCTCCGTGAAGCCGAGCTTCTCCAGCATCCGGCAGACGACGTGCTCCACCGTGGGACCGTCGCACTCGCGGAGCCGCCGGCGCAGCGCGACGAGCCCGGCGCGCCGCGCATCGGCGGCCGTGACGGGCGCGCGGGCCACCGCGACCGCCGGCTTCTCGCCCGGCTCCGGCTGCGCGATCAGCGTGACGGCGTCGTCCTCGACCTGGAACAGCGGCCGGCGGCCGCTCGCCTCGCGCCGGCGGTTGTCCTCGAGCAGGGCGGCCTGGAGCGCGCTCGCGTCGCGGACGAACGCGTCCGGCATGAGCAGCCGCGCCGCCCCCTCCGCCGCGATCTCCACGAGGGGGAGCGGCCGACCCGCTCCGGCGAGGATCTCGTACGCCACCTCGGCCGGCGGCGGGAACTTGCGGGGCCGCGCGCCCTCCTCCTCGCGCCGGCGGCGCTCACCGCGCCCGCCGCCGCGCGCCACCTCGCGCGACGGGATGGGGTGGCGCTCCCGCCCCCGGTACGGAACCTCGATCAGCGGCGGCGGCTCGACGAGGTTCTCGAGGCCGGCCGGATCCTCGTCCATCCCCCACTCCACGAGCGCGAACGTACCGCTCAGGATGGGGATCACCCGCCGGTCCTCGTGCGGGAGGCGGCAGTGGGCGGCGAGCTGATCGGCCATGGTGTCGTCGGGCACCTTCCCGACGTGGTCGAGCAGGCTCTCGCGCACCGCGATCTCGGCGATCTTCCTGAAGTGAAGTGGCTTGCCTTCGCGCCGCAGCACCTCGATGGCGGCTTCCGTGAAGGTCATGGATGTTCCTGCTGGGGAGTGAGGTTCAAAGGAGAGGAGGCGCCTGCCAGGCCGGCGAGCTGCCCAAGGCGTCCATATTCGTGCCGGACCCCTGCCCTGTCAACGTTGAAACTCCCTGATTCCGCGGTGATTCTTGGAGGACGATGATCCGGATCCGCACCGGGACGAGCTGGCGGGACGACCCGCGGGTGACCGGCGCCCTGCGCGCAGGCGGGGCCACCGCGCGCGAGCTCACCGATGCGCTCGCCTTCGAGGTGGAGGGGGTGGACCTCGCGGCGGGCCTCGCGGAGGCGCCGCTCCTCCCGTCGCTCGAGGAGCTCCTCTCGGCGGTGGCGCGCGTCGTCTCGGGTGGGGCGCAGGCGGCCGTGGTGCTCGGCGACGGCGGCGTCGAGCTCGTCCTGCGGCGGCGCGCGGACAGCGTGCTCCTCACGGTGGTGGCGCTGGGCCGGCCATCGCGGATCCTCGCCCGAGACGTGGCGGTGGACGTGGAGGCGCTCGCCGCCGCCGCGCTCGACGCAGCGGCCCAGTTCTGCCGCGATCTCGCCGCCGCGGCGCCCGGGTTCGCCCGGGATGCCCGGCCGCTCCAGACCGCCGTCCGGTTGCTCGCCCGCGCGGAGCCGCGCGACCCTGCAGGGGCGGCGACGCAGCCCTCGCTCCGCCGCGCGCGGCCGCCGCCCGGGAAGCTCGGCTGCGCGATCGAGATCGACGACCGCGAGGGGCTCCTCGCCGCCTACGAGGGCGGGCGCCCGGATCTCGGATCGCTCCTCGTGCCGGGCCGCCTGGCGCTGCTCGGTCCGAGCGGCGCGGAGCTCCTCGCGATCGTCGGGCACCCCTTCCTCGCGCTCCGCGACCTCGTCTCGGCCGCCGATCGCGCCCTCTGCGCCGTCCGCCGCGGCGACGCGCGGATCGAGATCCCGCTGGCGCGCCCTGGGCGCGGCGTCTCCACGGTCGCGCTGGAGCTCGCGGCGGGCGCGGTGGCGCTGGACGGACGTCCGATCGACTGCGCCCCGCTCCCCCTGCTGCGCGCGGTCGCGGAGGCGGCGCTCGAGTTCTGCCGCGTCGCGCGCGAGGAGAACGCGCGGCAGGCGGAGAACGTCCACCTCGCGGAGCTCGAGGCGGCGGCGACGGCGCGCCTCGCCGAGCTGGAGGAGCTCGCGGCCGGGGACCTCGCGGCCGCAGCGCCCGGGCCGGCCATGCCGCGCGCTCCGGAGCAGCGCCGGGCCGATCCGCGCCCGCTCGGGCCCGGGCGGCTCCGCCGCCTCTCCTTCCGCAAGGTGGTCTCCTTCGAGGTCGGCGCGCCGGCGTGCCTGGCCGCTCCGGACCGGCGGATCGTCGCGGGCGGCCTCCAGGCGCTCGTGTGCGCGGACCGCGAGACCGGCGCGATCCGCTGGCGGGCGGCGGGCGCGGCGCTGGTCGTCCCGCTCCCGGGCACGCTCCTCGCGGCGCGCGCGGAGCGGCTC
>JAEYZK010000159.1 GCA_023428085.1 Pseudomonadota bacterium | reverse complement strand
GGGCCACCTCGACGAGCGCCCGCGCGGCCGCGGCCCGCACCGACCACGTGCCGTCGCCGAGCGCCGCGACGAGCTCCGGCAGCTCCTCGCCGGCGAGCGCCCCGCGCTGCGCCAGGGAGGAGATCGCCCCCGCCGCGGCCATCCGCTGGACCACCGCGGCGCGGCCCAGGCCCGCGCGCAGGCGCGGGAGGTCCTCGGCCGCGCCGAGCGCGCCGAGCACGCGGAACAGCGAGGCGGAGGGGCTCGTGTCGAAGCGGTCGCGCAGCGCCGCGAGGGCCGCGGTGCGCGCCTCGGGCGACTCCTGGCCGATGTGCACGAGCGCCGTCGCGGCGATGCCCGAGACGGCGGGCGCGTCGTCCCCGAGGAGGCCGGCGAGCGGCGGCACCGCGCGCGCGTCCCCGAGGTGTCCGAGCGCGGCGATCGCCTCGGCCTGGAGGTACCCGCTCGGATCGCTCGCCTCGCGGACGAGGGCCTCGAGGGCGGCGGGGCTCCCGAGCCGGGCGAGGAGCGCCAGCGCGGCGATCCGGCCGAACGGTCCCTGCCCCTCGAGCGCCGCGGCGATCGCGTCGCGCAGCCCCTGCCCCCGTGGCAACGCCTCGACCGAGTCCTCGACGAACGGGCGCAGCCGGTCGTCCTCGGCGAGCCGCAGCATGGCGCCCACCTCGGAGACGGCGCCGCCCCAGCCCAGCACCGAGAGCGCGCCCACGCACACGGCCGCGTCGTCCGCCTCGAGCGACGCCGTGTTCGCGCGGACGTCGGCGCCGGCGCCGGCCGCGGCCGCGATGGCCGCGGCGAGATCGCGCAGCTCCGCCGCCGCCCGGCGCATGCGCTGCGTGCCGATCCCGGCGAGCACCGCCTCGCGGGCGCCGCGCGACTCCTCCCCCAGGCCGCCCGCGAGCAGCGCTCCCGCCTCGGACTCGTCGCTGAAGCCGAGCACGCGGTACGCCGGGCGCCGGAGGGCCTTGTCCTCGAGGAGCGGGCGGACCCGCGCCGCGGGTGGGCAGACCCGCATCGCGAGGAGCGCCTCGAGCGCGGAGAGCCGGAGCGTGCGCTCGTCGGAGTCGAGCGCGGCGAGCAGCGTGGCGCCGGCCTCCGGCCCTCCGATCTTCCCGAGCGCCTCGGCCGCCCCCGCGCGCACGTTGGGATCGGGGTCCGCGAGGCGGGCCGCGAGGGGCACGACCGCGCGGCGGTCGCCGATGACGCCCAGGACCGAGGCGGCCGCCTGCCGGAGATCGGCGTCGGGGCCGTCGAGGCGGGCGACGAGCGGCAGCACCGCGTCCGCGCCGAGCCGGGCCAGCGCCGCCGCCGAGGCGTCCCGCATCCCCACGTTGGCGCCGCCCGAGAGCAGCTCGAGGAGCGCCGGGAGCACCTCCTTCACCGAGCCCGTCGTGACGATCCGCTCCACCGCCACGCTGCGGACGCGCCAGCTCGGGTCCCCGAGCAGGCCGAGCAGGAGCTCGCGCTCGTCCTCGCGCGACGCGTCGAGCTCGCCCGCCGCGCGGTACCGGACCTCCTCCTCGGGCGCGCGGACCCGGGCGCGGACCGTTCCTGGATCGCGTGGAGCGGTCATGTGCGCCTCGTGGTCTCCGCCTCCGAGCGGGCCGCCTCGATCTCCCCCGGGGAGACCGGCTCGAGCAGGGCACGCACGTTGAGCAGCAGCCGCAGCCGCGCCGCCCCGCGGCGGCCGCCGCCGGACGCGCTCTCTCCCCCGCAGACCCCGAGGAAGAAGCGAGCCCCGCCGCCCTCGACGAGCCCGGGCGACGGGCGGATCTCGGCGCGCGGGATGCGCAGCACCTCGGTCACCTCGTCCACCACGAGGCCCAGGCGCCGGCCGGCGACGTGGACGATCAGGATCTTGGTCTTGCGGGTGGGCGGGGTGACCGCGAGCCCGAGCCGGCGCCGCACGTCCAGCACCGGGATGACGTCGCCCCGCAGCCGGATCACCCCCTCGACGAAGGCCGGCGCGCGCGGGACCGGCGTCACCGGCAGCGGGTTGATGATCTCCCGCACCCGCATGATGTCGATCGCGTAGTCCTCTCCGCCCACGCGGAACGTGCAGAGCTGGGCGAGCGCGTCCGGGGGGACCGCGGCGCGCGCGGCCGCCTCATGCGCCGGCATGCGCGCTCCTCCCGGCCCGGGGGCCCGCCGGCGCGCGCCGCAGGAGCGCGCCGAGGTCGAGCACCGTGAACAGCCGGCTCCGCTCCCGCCCGATCCCCGCCAGGCAGTCCGCGCTCGCGCCGCCGATGCCCTGCGGGCATGGCTCGATGCTGCCGCGCGCCAGGCGGACCACGCTCGCCACGGCGTCGACGAGCAGGCCGCAGGGCCCCTCCCCGTCGTCCACGATCACGATCCGGCCGGATCCGTCCAGCGGCGTCGGACCCGGCAGGCCGAGGCGCCGCCGCGGATCGAAGACCGCGACCACGTCCCCGCGGACCGTCACCACCCCCAGGATGCCCGCCGGGGCGCGCGGCACCTCGGTGATCGTCTGGGCCTTGAGGACCTCGCGCACGCGATCGATGGCGACCGCGTACTCCTCGGTGCCCAGCGCGAAGGTGAGGTACTCCTCGATCGCGGCGTCCTCGTGCGCCTCGGCCTCCGCGTGCTCGCCCTCGCCGGGCAGCGCCACGAGGCCCAGGAGCTCCTCGTCCTCGCGATAGAAGAACTCCTCGAGCGGGTTCCGGGCCGGCGCCGGCGACCAGCGCGCCGCCGCGGCGGGGCGGACCGGCTCCGGCCGCGGCTCCGGCGCTTGCGCGGACGCGGCGGGCGCGGCCGGCAGGATCGTGAGCGGCCCGTCGGACGGAGCGTTCCCGCCGAGCAGCTCCGGGGCGATCACCGCGAAGTCCGACGGCGCGGGGACCGGCGCCGGGATGGGCTCCGGATCGGGGATGAAGGGACGCTCTCCCGAGCCCGGGCGCCACGTGGTGAACCGCGGATCGGGATCGCCGCCGCGCTCCTCGCCCTCGCCCTCGGGGCGCGCCGCGAGCTCCTGCACCTCCGCCGCGATCCGTCGCGCCGCCTCGACCGCGGCGAGCGGCTCGGCCCCTGCGGGCGCGGGCGGCGGCGCCGCGCCCGGTGCGGCGG
>JAEYZK010000155.1 GCA_023428085.1 Pseudomonadota bacterium | reverse complement strand
GCGACATCGCCGACCGCGGCATCGTCCTCGCCGGCGGCGGCGCGCTCCTCAAGAACCTCGACGTGCTCCTCCGCGAGGAGACCGGCCTGCCCGTGTTCCTCGCCGAGGACCCGCTCTCGTCCGTCGTGATCGGCGCGGGCAAGGCGCTCGAGGAGCTCGACATCCTCAAGCAGGTCACCGCGCACGCCTAGCGAAGAGGCGAGAAGCCGGGTGCGGGGAGCGGGTTCGGCTCCGGGACCGCGGCAGCCTTGATCCGTCGCGGCCGTCTGACTATCCTTCCATCCGGATAGACGGATGAACCAGCCGGCCCTCCGCACCCCCGCCGCCCTCCTCGCCTGGATGGAGCTGCTCGCCGACCCGACCCGGCTGCGCCTCTTGCGGGCGCTGGAGAAGCGCGAGCTCTCGGTCCTCGAGCTGTGCGAGGTGCTGGCGCTCCCGCAGTCCACGGTGAGCCGTCACCTCAAGGCCCTCGCCGCGGCGGGGTTCGTGAAGAGCCGGCGGCACGGCACGCAGAGCCTCTCCGCCTGGGCGGACGACCTCGACGCCGGCGCGCGCAAGCTCTGGGCGCTGGCGCGCGCGGAGACGGACGGCTGGCCGGTCGCGCACCAGGACGCGAAGCGGCTGGAGGGCGTCCTCGCCCGGCGCGACGACGCCCGCCGGTTCTTCGCCGGCGCCGCGGGCGCCTGGGACGAGCTCCGCGCGCGCGTCTACGGCCGCACGTTCGGGACCGAGGCGCTCCTCTCGCTCCTCCCGCGGACCTGGACGGCCCTCGACCTGGGGTGCGGGACGGGCGCGCTCACGGCGGCGCTCGCGCCGCGGGTGCGGCGGGTCGTCGGCGTGGACCGCTCGGCCGCGATGCTCCAGGCGGCCCGCAAGCGGACCGCCGGCCTCGCGAACGTCGAGCTCCACGAGCGCGACCTCGCCGACCTGCCGCTCGCGGCCGGGAGCGCCGACGCCGCGCTCCTCGTGCTCGTGCTCGCGTACCTCCCGGACGCCGCGCCCGTGCTCGCCGAGGCCCGCCGCGTCCTCCGGAAGGACGGACGGCTCGTCGTCGTGGACGCGGTCCGCCACCAGGACGAGGAGCTCCGGCGGCGGATGGGGCAGGTCGAGCCCGGGTTCGAGCCCGAGGAGCTCGCGAGGCGCCTCCGCGCCGCCGGCTTCCCCGAGGCGACCGCGCGCGCCCTGCCGCCCGAGCCCGGCGCGAGCGGCCCCGGGCTGGTGGTCGCGACTTCCTGACCTTTCACGCTTCACAAGGAGAGCACCGATGCCCGTTTCCGCCGCGAAGAAGAAGCCCTCGCTCAAGCTCGTCCCCGCTCGCGCCAGGGCCTCGACCCCCGCCCCCGCGCTGGAGCACGAGGTGAAGGACCTCGCGCTCGCCGAGTGGGGCCGCAAGGAGATCGAGCTCGCCGAGAAGGAGATGCCGGGCCTCATGGCCATCCGGCGCGAGTACGCGCGCAAGCGCCCGCTCGCGGGCCAGCGCATCACCGGCTCGCTCCACATGACCATCCAGACGGCGGTGCTCATCGAGACCCTCGCCGACCTGGGCGCCGACGTGCGCTGGGCGAGCTGCAACATCTTCTCCACGCAGGACCACGCCGCGGCCGCCGTCGTGGTCGGGCGCGGCGGCACCGTCGAGCGCCCCCGGGGCGTGCCGGTCTTCGCCTGGAAGGGCGAGACGCTCGAGGAGTACTGGGAGTGCACCGAGCGGGCGCTCGACTTCGGCGGCGGCCAGGGGCCGACGCAGATCGTGGACGACGGCGGGGACGCGACGCTGCTCATCCACAAAGGCGTCGAGTTCGAGAAGCGCGGCCGGGTCCCGGCGGCGAAGGCCGGCGACTCCGAGGAGTACGCGGTCATCCTGAAGCTCCTCGCCCGGACGCTGCGGGAGGCCCCCCGGCGCTGGACCCGGGTCGCGAAGGAGTGCGCCGGCGTCACCGAGGAGACGACCACGGGCGTCCACCGCTTGTACGAGATGCAGAAGGCGGGCGAGCTGCTCTTCCCGGCCATCAACGTGAACGACTCGGTGACGAAGTCGAAGTTCGACAACCTCTACGGCTGCCGCCACTCGCTCGTGGACGGCCTCAACCGCGCCACGGACGTGATGCTCGCCGGGAAGCTCTGCGTCGTCCTCGGCTACGGCGACGTGGGCAAGGGCTGTGCCCAGGCGCTGCGCGGGCAGGGGGCGCGGGTGGTGGTGACCGAGATCGACCCCATCAACGCGCTGCAGGCGAGCATGGAGGGGTTCCAGGTCGTCCGGGTGGAGGACGTGGTGAAGGAGGCGGACGTCTTCGTGACCGCCACCGGCAACGTGGACGTCCTCACGATCGAGCACCTCCGGGCGATGAAGGACTGCGCGATCGTCGGCAACATCGGCCACTTCGACAACGAGATCGACATGGCCGCCCTCAAGGCCGAGACGAGGCGCGTCAACATCAAGCCGCAGTACGACGCGTTCGTGTTCCCCGACGGCCACCGCGTCCTCGTGCTCGCCGAGGGGCGCCTCCTCAACCTCGGCTGCGCGACGGGCCACCCCTCGTTCGTGATGTCCAACTCCTTCACGAACCAGACGCTCGCCCAGATCGAGCTCGCCACCAACCGGGCCGCCTACGCGAAGCAGGTCTACACGCTGCCGAAGCGCCTCGACGAGAAGGTGGCCGCGCTCCACCTCGCGCAGATCGGGGCGAGGCTCACGAAGCTCACGAAGAGGCAGGCGGCCTACATCGGCGTCTCGCCGAGCGGGCCCTTCAAGCCGGACCACTACCGGTACTGAACGGAGCCGAGCCCGGGCTCGTTCACGGGGTTGCTTCACCCCTCAACCTCCGCTAGCACTCCGGACTCATGAACGTCCTCCTCGCGGTGCTGCTCGGGGTGGTGCAGGCGCTCACCGAGTTCCTGCCGGTGAGCTCCACCGCGCACCTCCTCATCGTCGGGGAGCTCTTCGGTCACCGGCTCGACGACCGGCACTTCCGCGCGTTCGTGACGATCATCCAGAGCGGCACGACCGTCGCCGTGCTGGTCTACTTCCGCGCCGAGCTCGCCCGGCTCGCGGGCGCGGGGCTCCGGTCGCTGGCGCGCCTGAGGCCCCTCGAGACGCGCGAGTCGCGCCTCGCCTGGTACATCGTGCTCGGCACCCTCCCCGCGGCGCTCGCGGGCAAGCTCCTCGAGCGCCGGATCGAGGCGCTCGGCAACTGGGTGATGGTCGGCTCGCTCATCGGCCTCGGCCTCGTCCTCCTCCTGGCGGAGCGGCTCGCGCGCCACACGCGCGGCGTCGAGGACGTGACCGCGGTGGACGCGCTCCTCGTCGGCGTCGGGCAGGCGGTGGCGCTCATCCCGGGCTGCTCACGCTCGGGGACGACGATCACCACCGGGATGCTCCTCGGGCTCCAGCGCGAGGCCGCGGCGCGCTTCAGCTTCCTGCTCTCGGTCCCCATCATCCTGGGCGCGGGCGCGTACAAGCTCTACAAGGTGCTGCCCGACCTGCGCGGGGAGCCGGCCTGGACGGCCGCCACCCTGGTCGGGACCGTGGTCTCGGCGATCTGCGGGTACCTGGTCATCGGCTGGCTCCTCGGCTGGCTCCGCACGCGTACCACCTACGTGTTCGTGGTATGGCGGATCGTGGCTGGCGTCGTCCTCGCGGTGCTCCTCGTCCGAGGCGTCCTGCCGTCGCACTGACGGCGCCCTGCGGGGGTCGCGCAACGGCCGGCGGAGACGCAAGGACACATCGTCGTGGTGGTGGAGGCGAGCGTGAAGATCCATCCGGTGATCATGGCGGGCGGTTCGGGGACGCGGTTCTGGCCGCTCTCCCGGAGGAGCCGTCCCAAGCAGTTCCTCGCCCTGGCCGGGGACGCGCCGCTGCTGGCGGCGACCGTCCAGCGGCTCCCGCCGCTCGCGAAGGCGGATCGAACCTTCGTCGTCTGCGGGCCGCAGCACGCGAAGGTGGCGCGGAAGATCCTCCCCTCGCTGCCGCCCGAGAACTTCGTGGTGGAGCCCTGCCCCCGGAACACCGCCCCGTGCGTGGGCCTGGCGGCGCTCCACGTCGCGGCGCGCGACCCGCAGGGCATCATCGCGATGCTCCCCGCCGACCACCACGTCGCCCGGCCGGAGGCGTTCCGCGAGGCGCTCTCCGCCGCGGCGCACCTCGCCGAGACGGGCGCCATCGCCACGATCGGCCTGCGCCCCTCGCGCCCCGAGACCGGCTACGGCTACCTGAAGCTCGGCCCGCGGCTCGCGGTGCGGCCGCGCGGCCGGTCACGCCTCGCGGCCCACAAGGTGGCCCGCTTCGTCGAGAAGCCCGACCTCGTCACCGCGGCGCGCTACCTCGCCGAGGGCGACTACCTCTGGAACTCGGGCATCTTCGTCTTCCGCGCCGACGTCATCCTCGACGAGATCGGCGCCGCGATGCCGGCGCTGCGCAAGCACCTCGACCGGATCGGGAAGGACCTCGGCACGCGCCGCTACGCGAAGACGCTCCAGAAGGTCTTCCCGGAGTGCCCGGCCATCTCGATCGACTACGGGGTCATGGAGAAGAGCCAGCGGATCGCGGTCATCCCGGCCGAGTTCGGCTGGAGCGACGTCGGCTCGTTCGCCGCGCTCCCGGAGGTCCGCAAGACGGACCGGGACGGGAACGTGAAGGAGGGCGACGCGATGGTCCTCGACGGCAAGAACACCATCGTGCTCGCCGAGGCCGGCCGGCCCGTCGCCGTCATCGGCCTCGACGACGTGATCGTGGTGGACGCGGGCGACGCCGTCCTCGTCTGCCGCCGCGATCGGGCCCAGGACGTCCGCAAGGCCGTGGACGAGCTCGCCCGCCGCGGCCGGGAAGATCTGCTCTAGCCGCCGTCCCCGCAGCCAGCGCTCGCCCACCTGGAGGAACTCCCATGCCGAAGCTCTCCCCGACCATCTTCCGCGAGTACGACATCCGCGGGACGGTCGATCAGGACCTCACCGACGGCGCCGTCCACCTCGTGGGCAAGGCGCTCGGCACGCGCGTGCGCGAGGCCGGCGGCCGCAGGGTCGCGGTGGGCCGCGACTGCCGGACCTCGGGGCCGAGGTTCGCCCGCGCGATGATCGACGGCCTCACCGCCACGGGGATCGACGTCGTCGATCTGGGCACGGTCCCGACGCCGCTCACGTACTTCGCCGCCCACACGCTCGACGTGCAGGGCATCTGCATGATCACCGGCTCGCACAACCCGCCCGAGTACAACGGGCTCAAGCTCGGCCTCGGGTCCGCGACCTACCACGGCGCCGAGATCCAGGCGCTGCGGGCCCTCGCCGAGTCGGGGCGCTTCGCCACCGGGCAGGGGACGGTCACGACCCACGACATCGTCACGCCGTACCAGCGCTACGTCCGCGAGAACCTCCGCTGCGGCCCGCGGCGGCTCAAGGTGGTGGTGGACGCGGGCAACGGGACCGGCGGGGTGGTGGCCGTGCCCATCTTCCAGGCGCTCGGGTTCGACGTCGTCCCGCTCTTCCTGGAGATGGACGGCACCTTCCCGAACCATCACCCGGACCCGACCGTCGAGGAGAACCTCGCCCACCTGCGGCGGAAGGTCCTCGAGGTGGGCGCCGACCTCGGGATCGCCTACGACGGCGACGCCGACCGCGTCGGGGCGGTGGACGAGAAGGGGAACGTCCTCTGGGGCGACCAGATCATGATCCTCTTCTCGCGCGCGCTCCTCCGCGAGGAGCCGGGCGCGGCGATCGTCGGCGAGGTGAAGTGCTCGATGACCCTCTACGACGACATCGCCCGGCACGGCGGGCGGCCGATCATGTGGAAGGCTGGACACAGCCTCATCAAGGCCAAGATGAAGGAGGAGAAGGCGCTCCTCGCCGGCGAGATGAGCGGCCACATCTTCTTCGCCCACCGCTGGTTCGGGTTCGACGACGGCATCTACTCCTCCGCGCGCCTGCTCGAGCTGCTCACCCAGGCCGACCGACCCCTCTCCGCGCTGCTCGCCGACGTCCCGAAGACGTACTCCACCCCCGAGCTCCGCGTGGACTGCCCCGAGGACAAGAAGTTCGGCGTGGTGCGCGCGGCCCAGGAGTGGTTCAAGGCGCGGTACGACGCGGTCACGGTGGACGGCGTGCGCGTGGTCTTCCCCGACGGCTGGGGGCTCGTGCGCGCGTCCAACACGCAGCCGCTCCTCGTGCTGCGGTTCGAGGCCCGCACCCCCGAGCGGCTCGCCGAGATCGAGGGCCTCGTGCGCGGGCGGCTCGCCGAGATCATGCGCGAGGCGGGTGCGTAGCCCGCCTCGCAGTCACGGTTGGTGAATCACGGGTCCGGAGGCGCCGCGCGGCGGCACGATCCATCCGGGTCCGGGGCCCGGCGCGCGATGCAAATTCCTTTGTCGCTTCCTTGACGATCGTGATCTCACCGCGTTAACCTCCGTCGCAGTTGTGCATTAGGGTTGTCCATCGATCGAATGGACGTTCCGAGGAGGGAACAGATGCCCGCGAAGAAGACGACGAAGAAGGTTGCGAAGAAGCCGGTGAAGAAGGCGGCCAAGAAGAAGACCGCGAAGAAGTAACGCCGGCTCCGATTCGTTTGGCATGCGGCCGCCGAGAGGCGGCCGCTGCTATTTTCAGCCTGCGCCGCAGCGATTTCCTGCGATCGACGCGGCCCGGAGGAGCGCGTCCTGTCCCTCACCGTCCGCGAGATCGCAGAGATCGCCGCCGAGCTCCAGCCGCTCGTGGGCTCGCGGGTGACCTCGGTCTGGGTCCACGGCGAGCGGGCGCTCACCCTCGAGCTCCACGGCCGCGCCGGCGGGGCGCTCCTCCTCGTCTCCGCCGAGGCGGACCGCTCCCGCCTCCACGTCGCGACGCGCCGGGCCCCGCAGCCCGAGTCCCCATTCCCCTTCCAGGCCGTCCTCCGGCGGGAGATCGACGGCGCCCGGCTCGCGCGCCTCGCCGCGTCCCCCGGGGATCGCGTCGTCGCGATCGAGCTCGATCGCGCCCGCGGTCCGGTCCGGCTCGTCGCCGAGCTCACGGGCCGGCACGGCAACCTGTTCCTCGTCGGCGGCGACGGCGTCGGCGTCATCCTGGCGAGCGCGGCCCGGAACCTCTCGCTCCGCCGGCGCCTGGTCCCGGGCGAGCCCTACGCAGGGCCGAGCCTCCCTGTGCCCGACCCCGGCGCGCCCGGCGTGTCCACTGCACGCGAGGAGCGCCCGCCGCGGTTCGTGCCCACGGGCGCCGGCCCGTTCCCGCTCTCCGCCGCGATCGAGGCCGCCTACGAGCGCCAGGAGGAGGAGCGGCGGCTGCTCGAGGCCCGCCGCCGGCTCCGGGAGCCGCTCCGCGCCGCCCTCGCGCGCGCCACGCGCGCCCTCGTGAAGCTCGCCGAGGAGGCGCAGCGCGTGCCCGCGGCGGAGGACGACCGACGCAAGGCCGACCTCCTCAAGTCGAACCTCCGCCTCGTCCGGCGCGGCGCGCGCGAGGTGGCCGTCACCGAGTGGACGGAGGAGGGCCCGCGCGAGGTGCGGCTCGCGATCGACCCCGCGCTGACGCCGCAGGCGAACATGGAGCGGTACTACCGCCGCTACCGGCGCATCGCGGACAGCGCGGCGCAGGTGGCGGCGCGGACCGCGGAGGTGGAGAAGCTCCACGGGGCGGTCCAGGCCCTGCTCGCCGAGGTGGAGGACGCGCCGCTCGCGGTGCTGCCCCGGCTCGAGAAGGAGGCGCGCCGCCTCGGCGCCGCGCCGCGGCGCGCCCCCCTGCCCAAGAAGAAGCAGGAGAAGCTCCCGCCGTACCGCGCCTTCCGCTCGCTGGCCGGCGCCGCGATCCTCGTCGGCCGGAACGCCGCGCAGAACGACGCGCTCACGCTCCGGGTCGCCCGCGGGAACGACCTCTGGCTCCACGCGCGCGGCGTCACGGGCGCGCACGTGGTCGTCCGGCTCGAGAAGGGCCGGGCGGCCGACCAGGACACGCTGCTCGACGCCGCCCACCTCGCGGTCCACTTCTCCGACGCGCGCGGCGCGCCCCAGGCCGACGTCGCCTACACCCGCGCGAAGTACGTGCGGAAGCCGAAGGGGGCGGCGCCCGGCGCGGTGACGTACAGCCAGGAGAAGGTGCTGCTCCTCCGGACCGAGCCGCCGCGCCTCGAGCGGCTGCTCGCGGAGGAGGAGAGCGGGGATCAGTGATCAGTTGTCGGTGATCAGTTGTCGGTGATCAGTTGTCGGTGATCAGTTGTCGGTGATCAGTTGTCGGGGATCAGTTGTCGGGGATCGGAACTGACAACTGAAGACTGACAACTGACAACCGATCCAGCGCCCGCTCGCCCGGCGGCTGGCGCCGCGGGCACACTCCGACGCACGCTCTCCGAGGCACGGTCCGGGGGGACCCTTGATGGGCCGGCGCCCTGCCACCTAGGATCGGGTCTGGCCCAGGGCCCCACCGCCCTGCGCCGCACCCGCGTGGACAAGAAGCAGTCGAACCGCCAGCTCACCCTGTTCCGCGCGCGGGAGTCGCGCGTGGCCGCCGCGCACCGCCTCGCCGACGATCTCTCGTCGCTCCTCGCGGAGCGGGTGCGCCTCACCGTCCACGACAACCGCTCCACCATGGTGTCGTTCCGGCGGGCCGATCGCGAGATCCACTACCGGGTGCACCACATGTTCCTCGGCGCGCCCGACGACGTGGTGACCGCGCTCGCGGCGTTCGCGGGGCCGCCGCGGGCCGGCGCGACCGCCCGGCGCCGCCAGGCCGGCCAGCGGATCGACGCCTTCGTCCGCGACCACCGCGCGGTGATCGCCGCCCCCCGCGCCGCCGCGCTCCAGCCGCGCGGGCGCGCCCACGATCTCCAGGCCATCTTCGACCGGCTCAACGCCGAGCACTTCCAGGGGCGGATCGACGCCCGCATCGGGTGGGGACCCGTCCGCGCGGGCCGGCGGCGGCGGACCGTGAAGACCGGCGTCTACGTCCAGGACGCGCGCATCATCCGGATCCACCCCACGCTCGACCGCCCCGAGGTCCCGGAGTTCTACGTCGCCGCGGTCGTCTACCACGAGATGCTCCACCAGGCCGTCCCCGCCGTCGAGGTGAACGGCCGGCGCGTCGTCCACGGGCGCGAGTTCCGCGCGCGCGAGCGCGAGTACCCCGATCACGCGCGCGCGAAGGCGTGGGAGGAGCAGCACCTCTCGCTCCTCCTCTCGTCGCCCGCGTGAAGCAACTCCCCGTACACGAGCCCGCGCCCGATCCTCCCATCGGGCGCAGGCTGGTGCACCGGCTGGAACCCCGCGGGAAAGGCGGCGCACCGCGCCGGAAGGTGACATCATCCCCGCGTGCACCCTCGCCCGCGTCCAGCCCGAGCGCTCGCCCGCCCGTGGACGTGGACCCCGGCAGGGCTGCTGCTCGCCGTCCTCGCGTCCGGGTGCGTCCACATCCGGGGCACGCCGGAGCAGCCGGCGGTGTTCCGCGTCCGGTTCGAGGGGCTGAAGGAGCTCGACGCCGGCGAGCTCGCGGACCGTCTCGCCACGCACGAGTCCGACCACTCGCCACCCATCCCGATCGTGGGCCCGCTCATGCACCAGGTGGCGGGCGCCCGCCAGGAGCTCGCGCACCTCGAGGAGCCGCCGCCGATCCCCATCCTCGGCCCGCCGCTCTACGCGCTGCGGAGCTCGGGCAAGAACACGATGGTCTCGCTCCTCGACCGCGATCAGCTCGAGGTCGATCGCCGGCGGATCGAGGCGTACGCGCGGGACCACGGGTTCTACGACGCGCGGGTCCGCGACGCGCAGGTGATCCCGGTCGGCCCCGGGCAGGTGGACGTCGTGTTCGTGGTGGACGAGGGCGCGCCGGTGCGCGTCCGGCAGGTCGAGATCACGGGCATGGACGGCGCGGCGGCGGCGACCGCCGCGATGAGGAAGCCGGCCCTCCGGGAGGGCGACGTGTTCACCGTCGCCGCCTACGACGCCCTCCGCGATCAGCTCACCGCCGCGCTCCAGGACAACGGGTGGGCGATGGCCGAGGTGACGCAGGAGGCGCAGGTCCTGCCCGAGGAGCACGCGGCCATCGTGCGGTACACGGTCCAGGCCGGCGCGCGGTACCGGTTCGGGCCCATCTTCGTCACGGGCGCAGGCGCCGTGGCGAAGGAGCGGATCCGGCGGCGGGCGGCGCAGGAGATCGCGCCGGGCGCCTGGTACGACCAGAGCAGGCTGGGGGTCGCCCAGGCGCGCGTCTTCGCGATGGGCGTCTTCGCCGGCGCGCGCGTGAACCGCGGCACCCCCGACGCCGAGCGCGGGATCATCCCCATCGTGGTGGCGGTGCGCGAGGCGCCGTTCCGGAGCGTCCGCGCGGGGCCGGGCCTCGGCGTCGTCTCGGGCAGCCGGATCGACGCGTCGGGGATCGCCGGCTGGACCCACCGCAACTTCCTCGGCGACCTCCGCAAGCTCGACCTCTCGCTCTCCGCCGGGTACGCGTGGCTCGTCCTCCAGTCCGAGGAGGAGGACGCGATCCGCAGCGGACCGGTCGGCGCGCTCGACCTCGACTTCTCGCAGACCGAGCTCGGCGCCCGCCCGATCGACTTCGGCGCGCGCATCGGCCTGCAGCGCGGCCTCGAGCAGGGGTACGACTTCTGGGCGCAGCGCCTCCGGCTGTCGCTCCCCATCCGCCTCTCGAAGCGCGTCACGGTCGTGCCCTCCTACAACCTCGAGGTGTACGAGCTCGAGAACGCGCAGGCGCTGCCGGACCCCGACGATCCCACCCAGACCCAGGCGAGCCCCGTCCTCGCCTCGTGCAAGCCCGTGGGGGACTCCACGACCCAGGGCGTCTGCCTCCTCTCGTACCTCGAGCAGCGGATCGAGTGGGACGGGCGCGACGACCCGCTCAACACGCGCCGCGGCTTCTACCTCGCCCTGTCGGTGCAGGAAGGCGGGCGCGTCGGCGGGTACGGCTACCAGTACCTGCGCGTCGTTCCCGAGGCGCGGGTCTTCTTCCCCCTCGGGGAGCGCTCGGTCCTGGCCGCGCGCGCCCGCTTCGGCGCGTTCATCCCGATCGACGAGACCGACCGTCCGCCGACGGTCGCCCTGTTCCAGGCCGGAGGCCCCTCGTCGATGCGCGGGTACGGCCTCAACCGCCTCTCGCCGTACTCGACCGGCAGGCCGGCGCAGCCGGCGACCGAGGATTCGCCGGCGGTCGAGGCCGTCCCGGCGATCCCGCTCGGCGGCAACGGCCTCGCCGAGTACTCGGTCGAGACGCGGTTCCCGGTCCGCGGCAACCTGTTCGGCGCGGTCTTCGTGGACGCGGCCTACGTCTCGTATCCGTCGGCCGTGCCGAACGCCTACCAGTACGCGTTCTCCCCCGCGCGGCTCCAGTGGGCGGCCGGGGTGGGGATCCGGTACCGGACCCCGATCGGCCCGCTCCGGCTCGATCTCGCGGGCCGCTTGCCGACCGATCTCTCGAGCGACGTGGACTTCGACGACCGGTTCCCCACCGTGCCCGGCACGGAGGGCGCGCCGGGGACGCGCCACGAGCGCATCCTGTCCTTGCACCTGACGGTGGGGGAGGCCTTCTAGGATGCGCGCGCTCGGGACGTCGATCCGCCTGCTCGGCTGGGCGCTGCTCGGGCTCCTGGCGTTCACGGGGGTCGCGCTCTCGGGGCTCGCCCTCTGGGCGGGCTCGTCGCGCGGGCGGCCCGTCGTCGCCGCGTACCTCGTGCGGCTCGCGGACGAGCGCGTCGCCGGGCGGCTCGAGCTGGGCGCGATCGAGCTCCTGCCCGGCGGGACCATCGCCGTCCGCGAGTTCGCCGCCTTCGACCCGGAGAACCGGCTCGTCCTCCAGGTGGACCGGCTGCTCGTGTCGGCGGACCTGACGCGGCTCCGCAGCCGGGTGGTCGGGTTCTCCGTCACGCTCGAGGGCGCGGCGGTGCTCGTGGACGAGGACGAGGACGGCCGGCTCTCGATCGCCCGCGCCTTCGCCCCGGCGCGACCCCGGACCGACCGGGCGCGGCCACCGCGGCGGGCGCCGTGGCGGGATCCCCTGGGCGGCTGGACGCTCGCGCTCCGCCGCCTCGAGGTGCGGGACACGACGCTCTGGTGGCAGGACGCGGAGGGCCGGACGCGGGCCGAGCTCCACGACGTCGCCGCGACGGGGCGCGCGCGCCTCGGCCCGCAC
>JAEYZK010000145.1 GCA_023428085.1 Pseudomonadota bacterium | reverse complement strand
GCTCGGGGCGGCGGACCCCGTCCCCCCCTGACCTCACCCCGCGCCGGCGCCCTGCACCGCCCAGGCGAGGAGCCGCCACGCGCCGTACACCACGGCGAGCGTCAGCGCGAGGACGCCGAGGAGGATGGCGGCGACCCGCGCCAGGCTCGCGCGCTCCGTCGCCACCGGCCGCGCCTGCCACGCCTCGAGCAGCGCCAGGTTGCGCACGTTCGCCTTCCACGCCGCGTCGAAGAGGTCGCCGAGGCCGGGGACGATCCCGACGATGGTCTCCACCGCCACGTTGAGGCCCATGCGCGCGACGATCGCCTTCGGCGCGCCCATCCGCGCCGCGACGACGAGGAGCCAGCTCGACAGCAGCGCGCCCACGAGGTCGCCGATCCCGGGCACGAGCCCGAGCAGCGGATCGAGGCCGATCCGCCACGGCGTCCCGGGGATGGGGATCGCGTCGTCCAGCAGGCGGGCGAGCAGCCGCGCGCTCTCCAGCCCGGGCGGCGCCGGCTGGGGTGGGCGGTCGGGGACGACCTCTCCTACGCGGGGCTCCATCACTGGAAGGTGCGGCGCCCGGGATCACGAGGCCGCGGCCGCCGCGGCGGAGGGCGCGGGCGCCGCGCCGGCCGCCCGCGGGCGGACGTTCGCGCGGATCCACGCGACCGCCTGCCCGGTGGGCGTGCCCGGCAGGAACACCTCGGCGACGCCGGCGTCGCGCAGCCGCGCGACGTCGTCCTGCGGCACGATCCCGCCCGCGAAGACCACGACGTCGGCGGCGCCCCGGGCGGAGAGCCGCGCGACGACCTCGGGGAGCAGCGTCAGGTGCGCGCCGGAGAGGATGGAGAGGCCGATCGCGTCGACGCCCGCCTGCAGGGCC
The DNA here is from genome assembly GCA_023428085.1 of Pseudomonadota bacterium. GTDB lineage: Bacteria > Myxococcota > Myxococcia > Myxococcales > Anaeromyxobacteraceae > Anaeromyxobacter. The sequence goes on along the minus strand of JAEYZK010000145.1, from coordinate 2,607 downwards.
ATCGCCACGACCTGCTCCGGGGTCCGGTGGAGGCCGGAGTACACGACCTCGAACCCGGCCTCCTCGAGCGCGCGCGCGACGACGCGCGCGCCGCGGTCGTGCCCGTCGAGCCCCACCTTCGCGACCATGATCCTCGGCCCGCTCTCGCTCATGATCCCTCCACGTTGCGGCCGGACCGCGCGCCGCGTCAGCGGGCCCCGATGGGGGTGGACGTGAGGCGCGGATCCTCGCGGTGCACGCCGAACACGCGCCGGAACACGTCCGACAGCTCGCCGAGCGTGGCGAGCGCCTTCACCGCGTCCACGAGCGGCGGGAGGACGTTCTCGCCCCGCCGCGCGGCGCGCTCCACGGCGGCGAGGGTCGCGTCCACCGCCGCGGGGCTCCGGGCCGCCCGGACCGCGCGGAGCCGCTCGACCTGGGCGCGCGCCACGGCCTCGTCCACGCGCAGCGTCGGGATCGGCGGCTCCTCCGCGCTCCGGTGCGCGTTCACGCCGACGATCGCGCGCGCGCCGGCCTCGAGCTCCTGCTGGTGGCGCCACGCGCTCTCCGCGATCTCGCGCTGGGGGTGGCCCGCCTCGACCGCGCGGAGCATCCCGCCGATCGCCTCGACCCGCCCGATCTCCGCGAGCGCCCGGCGCTCCAGCTCGCCGGTGAGCCACTCGACGTACCAGCTCCCGCCCAGCGGATCGACGACGCGATCGGCCCCGGACTCGTGGGCGATGATCTGCTGCGTGCGCAGCGCGAGCGTCACCGCCTCCTCGGTGGGGAGCGCGTACGTCTCGTCGAGCGAGTTGGTGTGGAGCGACTGCGTCCCGCCGAGCACCGCGGCGAACGCCTGCAGGGCGGTCCGCACGACGTTGTTCCAGGGCTGCTGGGCCGTGAGCGACACGCCGGCGGTCTGGGCGTGGGCGCGGAGGAGCCACGAGGCCGGGCGCCGCGCGCCGAACCGCTCGCGCATCGCCCGCGCCCAGAGGCGGCGCGCGGCCCGGAGCTTCGCCACCTCCTCGAAGAAGTCGCTCTGCACGTCCCAGAAGAACGAGAGCCGCGGCGCGAAGTCGTCCACGTCGAGCCCGCGATCCACGCAGGCCTGCACGTAGGCGAGCCCGCTCGCGAGCGTGAACGCCAGCTCCTGGACCGCCGTCGCCCCCGCCTCGCGGATGTGGTACCCGGAGATCGAGATCGGGTTCCACCGCGGCAGCGCGCGGGTGCAGAACTCGATCACGTCGCAGCTCATCCGGAACGCGGGCGCCGGCGGGACGATCCACTCCTTCTGCGCCGCGTACTCCTTGAGCATGTCGTTCTGGAGCGTCCCCCCGAGCCGGTCGCGCGGGACGCCGCGCCCATCGGCCACCGCGACGTACATGGCGAGGGCGATCGGCGCGGTGGCGTTGATGGTCATCGAGACGGTGACCTGGTCGAGCGGGAGGCCGTCGAGGAGGGCCTCGAAGTCGCGCAGCGACGAGACGGCGACGCCCTCCTTGCCGACCTCGCCGCGACTCATCGGGTGATCGGCGTCGAACCCCATGAGCGCGGGCATGTCGAACGCCACGGAGAGCCCGGTCACGCCCTGCGCGAGGAGGTGGCGGAAGCGCCGGTTCGTGTCCTCGGGCGCGCCGAAGCCCGCGAACTGGCGCAGGGTCCAGAGGCGGCCGCGGTACATGGTGGCCTGCGCACCGCGGGTGAACGGGTAGCGTCCCGGGAAGCCGACGTCGCGGACCGGGTCCACGCCCGCGATCGAGGCCGGGTCGAGGACGTCCGGGATCGGGATGCCGGAGTCGGTGACGAAGCGGCGCCGGAGCGGGAGGCGCTCGAGCGCCTGGGCGAGCTCCTCCCGCGTCCACGCCGCGCGCTCGGCCAGGACGCGCTGGAGGTCCTCGCGGGCCCAGGCCTCGGCGTCCACCGGCTCGTCGTCCCGCTCCCGCAGCGGGACCCCTGGAGGTGTCGCGTGCGCGTGGGGTTCCATGGCGATCCCCTAGCCACCCGCGGGCGCGAGCGCCGAGGCGGGTGGGGGCCGGCACCCGCGCCGGCGCCGCGGAGTGACCGCGCGGGGGGCCGGACCGGCGCCTCACCCGCAGACGATCGCGCCGTCCTTCTCCACGCACTTCATCTCGCGGAGCTGCTCCTGGTACCGGCGCTCCACGGCCGCGGGATCCAGCTCGACGCCGGTCGCCTGGCGGACGGCCCGCGTGTGGGCGGTCTCCTTCATCGTGCCGGGGATCGGGAGGCCCTGCGCGTCGAGCGCCGGCGCGTCGCCCCGCTCCCGCGGGGCAGCCGCTTCCTGCGCAGGAGCCGCGGGCGCGGACGCGTCCGACACCTCGACCGCGGGCGGGAGCACCGGGGCGATCACCGGACCGGGCTCGACCACGGTCAGCCCATCGCTCACCTTGCGGGCCGTGGCGCGGCGGTCGTCGGGGACGTCGGCGCCGCTGCCGTAGTGCGTGACGCCCTGCGCGTCGGTCCACCGGAAGACGGCGCCCTCCTCGTCGAAGGGGCTCGCGGGGTCGGGCGCGTCGTCGGACGTCTCGGCGACGATCGCCGGGTCCGGCGCGACCGGCTGCGGCGCGGGCGGCTCGGCCGCCGCCGGCGCGGCCGGGGGCACCGCCGCGA
>JAEYZK010000105.1 GCA_023428085.1 Pseudomonadota bacterium | reverse complement strand
CCGTCCTGCGGTTCGGCGCGGGCGCCGGGGTCGCGCTGGCGGCCGCCGCGGCGGTGCTGCTCCTGCTCGCGCCGGTGCTCCTCCGGGACCGCGCGCCGGCGCCGCCGGTCGTGGCCCAGGCCGGGTGGCAGGTGCCGGACGTGGACGCGCTCTGGACCGCGAGCGCCGTCCTCGAGCTGTCGGACGACGCGGCCTCCGCCGCAGACGGGTGGGGCGACGACGCGCTCGCGGCGTACGACGCGTGGGCGGGCGAGTAGCGCAGGATCGGGAAGCGAGGGACGAGATGCGGCGAATCCTGGTGGTGCTCATGGCGGTGGTCCTGGCGCCTGCCCTCGGGCGGGCGGAGGCCCCGAAGGTCGAGGCCGCGCAGGCCCAGCGCGGATCCGACGCGGCGCGCGCCGAGAAGCGGATGCGGCTCGCGCGGACGCTCGGTCTCGCCGAGGCGCTCGACCTCGACACGCCGGCGGCGCTCCGGCTGGGCGAGCAGCTCGCGAGGTTCGACGAGCGTCGCAAGGTGGCGCGCAAGCAAGCCGCGGACGCGCACGGCGTGCTCCGCGCCGCGGCCCGGGGCGGGAAGGCCACCGCCGCGGAGGTGGACGGCGCGATCGCGAAGCTCCTCGAGGCGCGGACCCGGATGCAGGCGCTGGACCGGGAGATGCTCCAGGCCGTGACCCGCGACCTTTCGCCCGAGCAGAAGGCCCGTGCAGCGCTCTTCCTGGGGACGTTCCGGGACCGGATCGAGCGAAGGGCGATGCGCCACCACGGCCCGGGGCGTGGGCAGGGCATGGGTCCGGGCGACGGTCCCGGCTGGAACATGCGCGGCTCGCGCCACGGCGCGCCCTCCGCCGCCGACGAGGACGATCCGTCGGACGACATCTAGAGCCGGGCCCCGGGGGCGACCCCGTCACGATCCGAGCAGCATTCTCGTTTGCAGGGGGCTAGACTGATCGGCGGATGTTCTCCGCCGCCCCCTGCCAAGCAGTCGCGGACGCCTCGCCAGGTCTCGGCTCCGCGCGCGCGCGGCTCCCGGCGGCTTGCGTGGAACGGAGGCGCCGATGAGCCGCAGGCGCGGGCAGGGCGGCGATCCTGCCATCCCGGCGGTCTACGAGGGGCCCGAGGTGCTGACGGCGCTCCTCGCCAAGGCGGGCTCCCCGCACGGCGCGGACGAGGCCGCGGAGCGGTTCCGTCGCGCGCTCGCGGCGGGGGAGCCCCGCTCGGCGATCATCCCCGGGCTGTTCCCGGACGAGCCGCGGTTCGCGAGCGCGGACGAGGCGCGCCGGCTGTACGGGAACCTCTTCGGCCTGTGGGCCCGCCTCGCCGCGGGCCTCGGCTCCCACGACGACGCGCCGGCGATCGTCCCGGAGCCGGCGCCGGAGCCGCAGGGGGCCGAGCCGCCTGCGGTGCTGCTCCCGGAGCGCGGCAGCCAGGGGGGCGACGTGCTCGCCCCGGAGATCGTCGAGGGGATGTGGCGCGTCCTCGCCGACGCGTCGCCCCGCGAGCTCCAGCGCCGCCGCGACCGGTTCACGAACGTCCAGCCCGACCTCGCCGCCTGGCTCGAGAGCCTGCCGCTCGGCGATCTCGCCATCCTCACGCTCCAGGATCTCGCCTTCGAGGCGTGGGCCATGTTCGACCATGCGTTCGGCGAGCGGCTCGGGACCGTCGAGTTCCGGGATCTGCGCGATCTCGAGCAGGAGCCGCCGCCGCTCGGCGAGGTGCAGCCGGCGCTCGCAGCCTACCTCGCGGAGCAGCTCGATCTCGCGGCGGACGAGGACCCCACCTTCGACGCCGCGTCGCGCGCCCAGGTCGAGCGCGCCCTGGCGAGCGCCGGGGCCGCGTTGACCGCCGCGGTCGTCCAGCCGTCCTGAGGCGCCATGGAAGCCAGCGGCACCCATCCGCCCCCGTCGAAGCCCGGGCGACCGGCGCGGCCCGTGGTGGGGGTCCTCATCGACAACGTCGACGACGACTTCCAGCGGTCGATCTGGGCCGGGCTCGAGTCCGCCGCCAAGGAGGCCGGGGCGAGCCTGGTGAGCCTCGTGGGCGGGAACCTCGATCCGGACGATGCGCTGATGGTGAAGCGCAACCGGATCTGGGACCTCATCTCGCCCGCGAGCGTGGACGGCGTCGTGGTCGTCGCGACGACGCTCGCCACGCACCTCGGCTCCGATCCCCTCGAGGAGCACTGCCGGCGGTACGCCCCGCTCCCGATGGTCTCCGTCGGGTTCCCGCTCGACTCGATGCCCTCGGTCGTCTCCGAGGGCCAGCTCGGCATGCGCGACCTGGTCGAGCACCTCATCATCCGCCACGGCCGCAAGCGGTTCATGTTCATCGGGGGCACCGAGCGGAACCCCGACACCGCCGCGCGCGAGCGGATCTTCCGCGAGACGCTCAAGCAGCACGGGATCCCGATCGACCCGCGCCTCATCCGCCCGTGCGACTTCCGCCCGGACCGGGTCTACGCCGCGGTCCGGCAGGTGCACGGGCAGGGGCTCGACTTCGACGCGGTGGTGGCCGCCAACGACGACATGGCGATCGCCGCCTCGGACGCGTGCGCGGACGCCGGGCTCCGCATCCCGCACGACGTGAGCATCACCGGGTTCGACGACATCCCGAGCGCGCAGCGGCAGCGCCTCCCGCTCACCACGGTCCGCCAGCCGACGTTCGAGCTCGCGCGCCGCGCCGTGCAGGTCCTGCTCGGCATCCTCCGGGGCGAGCCCGCGCTCCCCGTCGAGCGCCACCCGACGCAGATCGTGATCCGCCGCTCGTGCGGCTGCTTCTCCGAGACGGCGCTGCGCGCCGGCGAGCCGCGCCCGGGGCGGCGGTCGAACGCCACCCCGTCCCCGCAGCTCACCGAGGCCATCATGGCCGTGCTCCGCAAGGAGGGCGGTGCGCTCCTGCGGCCGCGCGGGCCGGAGGGGATCGCCGGCCTCGTGCAGGCGTTCGTGGCGGAGGTGGGCGGCGGCCCGGGCGCGTTCGCGAGCCGGCTCGACACGGAGCTGCGCGAGAGCCTGGCGCAGGGGACGAGCAGCGAGGTGTGGGACGACCTCCTCTCGCTGCTCCGGCGCGAGACCGGCGGCCGGCTCTCCCCGCCGGCCGAGGCGCGCGCGGAGGCGCTGCTCCACCAGGCGCGCGTCCTCGTGAAGGAGGCGGAGCGCCAGCAGCTCTGGAAGGCGCACGCGCGGCTCTCGCGGAAGATGCTCACGCTCCAGTACGTGATCGACTCGCTCATCGGCTGCTTCGACACGCCGACGCTGCTCGACACGATGGCCCGCGAGCTGCCCCGCATCGGCATCCGGCGGTGCTACCTCTCGGTCCACGCCTCGCCCGCTGCGGCCTTCCAGGAGGCGCGGCTCCTGCTCGCGTACGATCAGGCGGGGCGGAGGACCCTCGACCGCGAGGGCCTCGAGTACCCCGCGCACGCGCTGCTGCCGCCGGGCTTCCTCGATCGCGCGGAGCGCGCGAGCCTGGTCTACCAGCCGCTCATCTTCGGCGAGGAGGAGATCGGCTTCATCGGGCTCGAGTTCAGCCCGCAGGAGGAGATCTCGAGCCTCGCGCTCGCCGAGCAGATCCGGAGCGCCTTCAAGGCGTCGATGATCATGCAGGAGCTCCGCGAGAAGGACCGGCTCCTCTCCAAGCTGCATCGGTAGAGGAGCGTCGCCCGGCGCCTGCGGCGCCGCTCCCCCACGCACGTCCAGTGTCCGCGTACGGGCATGTTGACGCCTTGCGTCGTCCCGTTCGGGTAGGTTATTGGTGGCTTCGGTAGACGCGAAGAGGAGGGACTTTTCGCCCGCCCCATAAGGCGTACACTGGGGCGTTCCCTATCTGGAGCGGATCAGATGGCCACGGCAGCGCATCCTGCTGAACCTCGGCGACCGACGGTCGGGGTGATGCTGGACAGCGTGGACGAGGACTACCAGCGGGCGATCTGGGCGGGGGTCGAGGCGGTCGCGCGCGAGGCCGGCGCCAACGTCGTGAACTTCGTGGGCGGCGACGTGTGGTCGCCGGCGGCGTGTCGGCGGAACTCGATCTTCGAGCTGATGTCCGCGGACCGCCTGGACGGCGTCATCGTCGTGCCGTGCCTGGCGGCGAAGTACCTCGGGACCGAGCAGCTCGACGACTGGTGCGCGCGCTTCCGGCCGCTCCCGATGGTGAGCCTCGGGTTCCCGCTCGCGACGATCCCTTCCATCGTGTGCGAGGGGCAGGGCGGCCTGCGCGGCCTCCTCGAGCACCTGCACGCCCGGCACGGGCGGCGCCGCTTCCTGTTCCTCGCCGGCTACGCCGAGAACCACGACGCCCAGGAGCGCGAGCGCGTGTTCCGCGAGACGCTCGCGGCGCTCGACGTCCCCGTGGACGAGCGGCTCGTCCTCCGGGCCGACTTCCACCCGGACCTGGCCCGCGCGGCCATCCGGCAGGTGCTCGCGCAGGAGATCCCGTTCGACGCCGTGGTCGCGGCGAACGACGAGATGGCCGTCGCCGCCGTCGAGTGCCTCGAGGACGCGGGCGTGCGGCTGCCCGACGCGGTCTCCGTCACCGGGTTCGACGACGTCGCCGCCGCCCAGCGGCTGGTGCTGCCGCTCTCGACGGTGCGCCAGCCGACGCGGGAGATGGCGAAGCGCGCGACCCAGGTGTTGCTCGGCATGATCCGCGGCGAGCCGGCGGCCCCCGTCGAGCGGTTCGCGACGGAGCTCGTCCTCCGCCGCTCCTGCGGGTGCCTCTCGGACGCGGTGCAGCGGGCGGGCGAGCCGGCGCGCGCGTGCGACGCGGGCGCCACGCCGCGCGACATGTCGGAGGCGGTGATCGCCTCGCTCGGCCGGAAGAACGTGCCGGCCGCGTTCGGCGACCGGGGGCGCGCCTGCGTCGAGGCGCTCGTGAGCGCGCTCGCGGCCGAGGTGCTCGAGGGCGGCGCGCCGGGGAGCTTCGTCGCCACGCTCGACTCCTGGCTGCGCAGCCCGCTCGGGCGGGAGCTCTCCGACGACGTCTGGGAGGAGCTCCTGACGACGCTCCGGACCGAGTCGGCGAGCCTGCGCGCGCGCGGCGGCGGCGGCGAGACGCTCCTCCACCAGGCGCGCGTGCTGGTGAAGGAGGCGGCGCGGCAGCAGCAGTGGCGGGTCAACTGGATGCTCGCGCGGAAGACGCAGCTCGTGCAGTACGTGATCGAGGCCCTCATCGGCTCGTTCGACATCTCCGCGCTCCTCGAGAACATGGCCCGGGAGCTCCCGCGCATCGGCATCCGGCGGTGCTACCTCGCGGTGCACGCCTCGGCAGAGCGCGCGTACGACGAGGCGCGGCTCCTCCTCGCCTTCGACGAGCGGGGGCGCAAGCAGGTGGGCGACGGCGTGACCTACCCGGCCCGCCAGCTCCTGCCCGCCGGGATCCTCGAGGCCGGCGACCGGTACAACATCACCTGGCAGCCGCTCGTGTTCGGCGAGGAGGAGGTCGGGTTCATGGGCCTCGCCTACGACCCGGTGGAGGACATCTCGGGCCTGGCGCTGGGCCGGCAGATCCGCAGCGCGCTCAAGGCCTCGATGATGGTGCAGGAGATCCGCGAGAAGGACCGGCTCCTGCAGGACGTCGATCGGATGCGCAACGAGTTCATCGCCAACGTCACGCACGACTTCCGGTCGCTCGTGACGATCATCATGGACTCGTCCTGGCTCGCGATGCAGGCCGACGAGCGCCGCGGGGTGGGGGAGATCCGCGAGCTCTCGGGGATCGTCTACGAGGCGTCGCTCCGCCTCAAGGTCGCGATCGACAGGCTCCTCGACCTCGCCAGCATGGACGAGCGCGGGCTCGTGCTGCGGATCCGCAAGCTGCGGCCGCGGCGGTTCCTCCAGGACCTGGCGGCGTTCTACCGGCCGGTCCTGGCGGTCTCGGGGATCGTGCTCGAGGAGGCGCTCCCGGAGGCGGAGGTCGAGGACCTCTGGTCCGATCCGGACAAGGTCGAGCAGATCATGCACAACCTCGTCTCCAACGCCGCGAAGTTCGTCGAGCCGGGCAAGGGCCGGATCCGGCTCTCGCTCGCGGTGCGCGACGCCGAGGTCGAGATCGCCGTCGCCGACGACGGCGAGGGCATCCCGCCGGAGCGGCTCGAGAGCATCTTCGTCCGCTACGGCGCCCGGAAGCGGGCGGCGCGGCGGGGCGGCTCGGGCATCGGGCTCGCGTTCGTGAAGGAGCTCGCGACCTACCTCCAGGGCGCGATCGTCGCCGCCTCCGACGGGCCGGGCAAGGGCGCGCGGTTCACGCTCACGCTCCGGCGCGGCAAGGACGTCTTCGAGAACGCCGAGCCGTGCCCGGAGAAGGACGTCGAGGCGTCCACGTCCGAGGCGGCCGCGGTCCGCAACCAGTTCCGGCTCCTGCTCGAGTCGAGCCTGCGCGGGAAGGTGGCGCAGAAGACCAAGCCCGCGAGCGCCTGAGAGAGTGTGAAGGAATCGGCCTCCTGGTTCCCTGAGGCGAGGTGGAGCGCATCTCGAGCAGCCGCTCATCCTGAGCTTGTCGAAGGACGAGCGGGCGCGGATCCGAGCGTGGGCCGTACGCC
>JAEYZK010000100.1 GCA_023428085.1 Pseudomonadota bacterium | reverse complement strand
CGGTCGCGCCGGACGGCCTCCCCGCCGCGCTGCGGAACGTGGAGGTCGCCGCCGCGTCCGCGGCCGACTTCGACGCACTGCTCGGAGGTGACCAGTGAGCCGCGCGGTCGTCGCCGCAGACGTCGTCAAGGCGCAGGCGCGCTCTCTCAAGATGCCCGGCCTGCTCCGCGCGTACGAGGCGCTCGCCCGGCAGGCGCGCGAGGAGCACTGGACGCACGAGGAGTACCTCCACGAAGTGCTCGCGGTGGAGGTCCAGTCACGCGCCGACTCCGCGATCCGCCAGCGCGTCCGCGACGCCCGGTTTCCGGAGGCGAAGACCCTCGACACCTTCGACTTCAAGGCGTCCGAGGGCATCGACCCCGCGCAGCTCTCGGACCTGGCGCGTGGACGCTGGATCGAGGAGGCGCAGAACCTCATCTTCGCCGGCCCCATCGGCACCGGGAAGACGCACCTGGCCATCGCGCTCGGGCTGGAGGCGGCACGTCAACGCCGGCGCGTCGCCTTCTGGCGCGCCGCGGACCTCGTCCAGGCGTTGCTCGAGGCTCGCGACAGACGCGAGCTCACGCGCCTGCAGCGGAAGATGAACCGCGTCGACCTGCTCATCCTCGATGAGCTGGGTTTCGTGCCGTTCGACCGAACCGGTGGCGAGCTGCTCTTCAACCTCGTCGCGGACCGGTACGAGCGAAGGTCGATCCTCGTGACGAGCAACCTCGCCTTCAGCGAGTGGCCGAAGGTCTTCGGCGGGGACGAGAAGCTCACGACCGCGCTCCTCGACCGCCTCGCCCACCACGCCACCGTGATCACGACCAAGGGGAAGAGCTTCCGGATGCGACGCCGGCAGGCTGCGGAGCCGGCTGCGGCGACAAGCGGAGCGAGGAAGAGTTAGGCTGTCAGGAACCGCCCTGGTGGATCAGTTTTCGAGCGGCGGAGTGGATCAGAATTAGAGCGGCGGAAGCAGCAAGGCTAGGTTTGTCCTTCGTCCCCCCTTGCGAGATGTGCAAGAAACGCCCTGACCGTGCCTTCCAGCTGGGACTCTGGAACCATGGCGCCGGAGCTCGATTTCCGTTCTCCCGCTCGCGCGTAGGAAACGGAGAAGTTCCCGGCGCGCGGAAGAACGGCCACGCTCGGGTGGAGGTCGGCCTGACCGTAGTCACTGGCCGTCGTGAACCACAGGTTTCTCAGAGATGTGACCGCGTAGATCTGCCGATCCGGTTCGACATCCCGCAGCGACTCCAGCAGCCTTACGAGGGCCGGCGGGGCGCCCGAGCCAGCCGGGAACTCCGCGACGTAGGTTGCCACTAAGCCCGGATTGTTCAGTGGTAGCCACATAGAGTCGTCTACTCCCCAAGCGTTTCGTTCAGAACCTCGGTGGTTCTCACCCTCCTCCCACCCCGCCAGAACGTAGTCTTGTTCCGGAGTGAAGGGTTGCGCAAGACGGTGGCGAACTCTGTGTTGGTTGCGTTCGTGGGGATCCACTCTCCATCCCTGAAGGCATACTTGAAGCCCGCGCGCCCTCTCGCGAACGATGCGGACAGGTCACTCATCCCGGTGAGATTGAACTGGATGCTCTCAGCGTTGCGCATCGCGTCCGTGAACGCCCGCCCGAAGTTCCTACCCGACGTGCTTCGGCGTGTCAGCGTCCCGCTCCAGTTCTCCCACGGAACGCCTCGACCAGGCGCGAACGCCTCCAGCCCTTCTCCCAGCCCAAGCGCCGCGCTTCGTGCGGGCGACGGCGGGGCTCGGAGCGGCGCCCGGTCCATCGCGACCATGAACCCCGGCTCGTTCGCCGCCCGCTGAGCCAGCCTGGCAGTGCCCGCCGGCCACCCCGCCTGCTCGCGAGCCATGAGCGTCTCGAAGTCGGCCCGGTGCTTCTCGAACAGCCTCACCACCGTAGGCGCTTCGGGCCCAGTCCCCCGCGCCGGAACGCGAGCGGTCTGCTCCGTCGCTCGCGCCGCCTTCACCTCTTGGACGATCCGCTCGCGAGCGACCCGCTTCCGTGCCGCCGAGAGGGCCGCCTCGTCGGGCACCCCGGCCCGCGGGCGAACGAAGCCCCGAGCTATCGAGAGTCCGCCCGCTCCGGTCTCTACCGCCCCGGCGACGTCGGCCACGATCTTCAGCGCGCCTTCGCCGGTCCGCCCTTCACGGATGTCCTCCACCCCTTCCGCGGCGCCCGTCCCGATCCGCATCGGCGCCCGAACGATCACCGTCGGGTCCACAATCGTGCCGGCGATGCCTCCCGCCAGCTGCTCCATCGTCATCCGCCCTGCCACCTTCAGGCCCACCAGGAACCGCATGAACTCGTTGTTCCCGTGGTTCCGGTAGAACTCCGCTTCTGCTTCACGCCCGATCTGATCGGCGTTCGCGCTCGCCTGCTCCATCACCTGTTCCGCGGTCCAGGCCCCCTCGCGCTGCCTCTTCTCCCACGCGTCCGCGACCTCGTACGCAGCGTTCCCGTCCTCGTCGATGTAGCCGAGCGGGTTCCCGTACGCGTACGCGAACCGATGCAAGCTCGGCCCATCCTCCAGCTCGCCCTCGTACGAGTCCCGCGAGATGAAGATCCCGATCTCCGGGTCGTAGTACCTGGCCCTCGCGTACACGAGCCCGGTCTCCGGGTCGTACTGGTGCCCCGTGTACCCGAGCTTCGGCTCCTCCGCGCTCGGCGCGGTGCCGTTCCGGTACTGCCCCCACGCGTCGTACTGGTGCGCCGCGACTACCGTGCCGGTCGTCGTGGTCAGGTCGGTCGGCGACCCCAGCGCGTCCGTCCCGATGTACCGCGTCCCCGCAGCGTCCGTCACCGAAAGCGGCCCGTACGCGTAGTGGTACCGCCGGTAGCTCGGGTGCGAGGCGACGTTGCCGCGCGCCTCCTGCAGGACGTACTTCTCATCGAGCACGTACTCCACCTGCTCCGTCGACGTCCTCCTCTTCACCCGGATCCCGCTCGCGTCGTAGTCGTAACTCCCGACCACCGACCCATTCTCGATCGCCGCGATGAGCGCGTTCCGGGGGTCCCACCGGAGCTGCCGCGTCTGGCCGGCCTTCGCCCTCGAGACGAGATTCCCCGCGAGGTCCCACGAGAACGTCGCGTTCTTCGCGGCGTCCTTCGCGTCCGTCTGCGTGAGCAACCAGTCCGCCCGGTTGAACGCGCTCGTCACGTCCCGCACCAGCGCGCTCGGATCTGCGGCAGTGAAGCTCGTCAGGTCCACCCCGGCCGGTTGATTCACGAGCTCGCGCTCGCCGGTACGGTTCCCGACCGCGTCGAGCCGGTACAGGAGCACCCGCCCGTCCCCGTACCTCACCCCCACCAGGCGATCGAGCGCGTCGTATCCGTAGCGCGTCTCTTCCACCGCTCCGAGCGCCTGCCCGGGCATGGTCCGCTGCTCGACCTGTACCGACCGGTTCCCGTTCCCGTCGTACTGGTACGTGAACCGGCTCACCACGGCCGCCGACGTGGTGCAATCCGTCCCGATCGCTCCTCGCGCCGTCACGCGCTGCGTGAGCTGACCCGCTGCGTCGTAACACCGTCCCTCGACCACTCCGTTCGGCAACGTCCTCCCCTGCTCCAGCCCGTCCGGCCACCACCGCTGCGCCGTCACACCCTCCGGCGTCGTCGCCGTGACGAGCCGATCCTGCGCGTCGTACTCGTAGCCCGTCGATACCTGGTCCGGGTCGATGACTTCCTTCCGGTTCCCCTTCCGGTCGTACCGGTACTGCACGAGCTTCCCGTCGTACCGCAGCTCGCTCGCGAGCCGATCCAGCACGTCGTACGTCTTGTCCGTCACCTCGAGCACGGTCCCGGTCGCTGTCTCCTTCTCCTCCGTCACGAGGTCCGGATTCCCGTTCGCGTCGTACTCGTACGCGACGCTCCGGAGCAGCGGGTACGCCACCAGCAGCGGCCGGTCGTAGCTCTCTCGCTCGAGCCGGTTCAGGACTCCGTACTCCCTCGTCGTGACCAGCCCCTTCGGATCGGTTGTCGTGCGCGGGTTCCCGTTCGCGTCCAGCTCCCACTTCCAGTGCAGCGCTCCCGCCCCGTTCACCGGGTCCGGCGGGCCTTCCTGGTTTCGACCGAGGATCTCTCTCCGGCTCCTCACCCGGGCGTGGACGTCGAGGTGCTGCCACTCGTCCGTCCTCCGGTCGAGGTGGTCGTATGCGTAGGTCGTCAGGTTCTCGTTCGCATCCTGCTTCCCGATGAGGTTCCTCGCCTCGTCGTAGACGAACGAGTGCTCCCCGCCCGCCGCGTCACGGACGGACAAGAGCTTCGAAGCCTCGTCGTAGCTCCACCGCGTCACGTGGCTGCCCGCGCAGACGAGCGCCTCGATCTGAGCGCCCGTTCGTCCCTTCGCGCCGTTGAAGCCGAGCGGATCTCCGCCCAGAGGCCGCTTCTCGCAGATCCGGTTCCCCGCTCCGTCGTACGCCACGCTACTCACGTTCCCGAGCGCGTCTTCCGCCCGGACGGCGCGGTTCAGGTCGTCGTAGCTCACCCGTACGTCGAACGGGCGGCCCGTGGCCCTGGGCCCCTTCTGCTCGATGACGTTGCTGACGCGGTCGTAGGTGTACGCCGTCGTGGCCGCCGCCGGACTTCCGACCGCTCGGACCTCGCGAATCCTTCGCCCCGCCCCGTCGTAAACGCGCTCCGTCGCGTGTCCGTTCGGGTCCACCAACACCACGGCGTTTCCGGCGCCGTCGTGCAGCGTCGCGTCCGTCCTCACGAGCGACGTGTCTCCCGCGCCGGCCACCCCACTCGTCACCCGCTCCACGCGCCCCAGGCCATCCAGGATCGACGTGGTCGGAGTCCCGCGCCGGTCGTACGCAGTCCGGGTGCCGGTCGCGTCGTCGTAGTCGACGCTCTGCTCGAAGACGACCTGCCCTCCGAGATCCAGTTCCCGCTGCGCCGTGACTCGGCCCGCCGCGTCCCGCTCGATCTCCGTCACGTAGCCCTTCGGATCGCGCTTACGCCGTATCTCGTCGGCATCGAACCACGTCTCGACGACCGCGGTGCCCTTCTCCGCCCGATACTCGCGGTGAAGACCATCGGTGTGGCGGATCACCGAGTTGGCACGAGCATCGGTCTCGAGGATGCGCGTCCCCTCGGGCGAGTCGTAATAGGTCCGCGAGGCGATCCGCAGGTCAGGTGCCCCCGTCGAAAGCCGGTCCTCCACGTGTTCCGAGGTCGGGCGGCCCAGCGCGTCGAACGTCGACCACCAGCGGATCCCGCGGGCATCCACCCGCTCGACCACATTTCCGGCCGCGTCGTAGGAGGCGTGCTCCTCGTAACCCATCGGAGACCGGAGCGCCCTGACCCGCTTCAGCGCGTCGAAGGTCGTCTCCGTCCTCCGCCCTTCCGCGTCCACCACCGCCACCCGGTTCCCCGAAGCGTCGTACTCGTACTCCGTCGTCAAGTTCAGTGCCGGGCCCACCCGCGGATCGCCCTGCCGCGCCAGGAGCGTACCGCTCGCATCCGCCATCTCCCGGTACACCCGGTCCACGTCGTCGAGCTGCTGCACCGTCACGTATCCGCGGCGATCGCGGGTCGCGACCAGGTGCTTGGCATCGTCGTAGGCGACGTCGACCTCGTACGTGCTGCCGGTGTTCGGGACCGGCGGCGCACCCGTGGGAGCCCCGACCGTCGCGAACTGCTCCGTGATGCCCAGCGTGCGGCCAAGGCCGTCGTGCCCCTTGGACGTGCGGGTCAGCCGAACGGTCGTGCCTGCACCGAACTCCTCGCGCACCGCCTGGCCGAGCGCGTCGTATGTCCGCCGCTCGAACCGACCAACGGGATCGACCACCTCGAGGATCCGGTCCTCGTGATCATACGTCCAGCGCGTCTCGTGCCCATCGGCGTCCGTCTCGCGGACCTTGTTCCCGACGAGATCGTAGCGGCGCGTGGTCCGGTACTCCGACCTCTGCTGGACGTCGTTGCGAACGCCGCCCTGGGTCACGCCCACGACGCGGTAGAGCGGATCGAGCTCGTACTGCGTCCTGTGCCCGTGGACGTCCGTCTCCGCGACCTTGTTGCCCGCCGCGTCGTGCTCGAAGGTGGCGATCACGTGCCCGCTCTCGAACCCGGCGGGATCGCCGCCCTGGGACTCGAACCGAGCGCGATCCGCGAGGCTCAGCCTCACCGACCTCGGCCGTTCCCCCTCGTCGTACGTCGTCTCTCGACGGACACCACGGCCGTCCGTCACCCAGACGACGTTGCCCTCCTGGTCGTACCCTGTCGTCGTCACGACCGCGGTCGTGTTCTTTCCTGAGAGCACCTCCATCGCCGGCCGGTTGAGGCCGTTGATCGTCCAGACCCGCGTCCACTCCGAACCCGGAAAACCGGGATTTCCCAGCCTCTCCTCCTGCGGCTGGCCGCCGGGGAAGTACGAGAACGTCTGCTCCGTGCCCGGCGAGACGCCGGTGCGGTTCGCGCGCGTGACCCGCGTCGGCCGATCGAGTCCGTCGAACACCCTCGTGGTGAGATGACCCTGGCTGTCGCTCTCGCTCGTGAGCCGCCCTCGCTCGTCGTGGACGAGGGTCCTGTCCAGCGTGGCGCTCCCCGAGATCACCGTGCTCGTCGAGCGCGGGAACCCCAGGGCGTCGTACGCCCGAACCATGGTCCGGCGCGGTCCCTCGGTCGTCTCGACGAGGTCACCCGGCATGGAGCCAGTGGCCGCGCACGGCGCGTTCACGCCACAGTAACTGAACGTCTGGACGTGGTCTCCGCTCGAGGGCTGCGCCAGCTGCGCCAGCGCCTCGCAGCTCGCCTCCGTGCGCACCGCCGCCGCCCCGAGCGCCGTCGCGTACACCCGGCGGACCACCGGGAGGCCCAGCTCGTACTCCGTCGTCGTGAGCCGCCCCTCTGCGTCCAAATGGCACGACTCCGCCGACCAGTCGGGGTCGTAGCTCCACTTCTCGGCCACGCGGTCCACTACATTGCCATCCGCGTCCGTCAGCGGACCGGTGCGCGCCTTCCCACCCGGATCTGCGAGGGACGGGGTGAACGTGACCCTCGAGACCAGGTTCCCGCGCTCGTCGTAGGTGGACGTCGTGCGCCGCCCCCGAGCATCGATCTCCTCCACGGGACGCAGATGGATCGGGTCCCAGACCGTGTCGCTCATCGCGAACACGCCCGCCGAGATTGGACGCTCGACCCGGCTGCTCGCGCCGCTGGGATCGAGGTAGTAGGTCGTCGCCGGCATACCAGAGCGCGGACCGCTCACGATGGTCCGGTAGAGGAGCTGTGGGGAGCCGAACACTTGTGTGCTCGTCGGCACGAGCACGTACGAGAACGACGTCGTTCCGCCGGGATCGGGCTCGGTGACGGATCGGATCCGCTCCGCCTTGTCCCCCATGAGCAGGAACTGCCCTTCGCCCTGGAAGCGATCTCCCGTCGCGTAGTACGCGTAGCGAGTCGTGTTGCCATTGGGATCGGTATAGGCGACGAGGTTGTTTCGCGAGACCTCGAGCGGGCTGTCCAGGTAGGCGTACAGCTCCTCGCGGAGGGCCGGTGCCTCGGGATTGCACGCTCCGTCATATCGCCGCGCCGCCGTGAGGTTCCCAGTGGCGTCGTGGTCGTACGCGACGCATACGCCTGCTTCGTCGATAGGCGCCAGAGGCTTCGCGAGGTCCGGAGCGCTCCCGTCCGCCGCCATGAGCTCGACCTTCGACAGCCGCGGCCGCATCGCTCCTGCGGGCCACTCGTACCCGAGCTGCAGGGCGCGCCGGTTCCCGGGCTCGTACACGCGGGCGAGCTCGCCGGAGAAGACGGTGCCCGGTTCGTCTCCGTCACCGGGCTCTCCCTCGCCAGCGCCGCCCTCGGCGTACAGCAGGGTCGTCGTGTTTCCGCGCGGATCGACGACCGCGGTGAGCCACCAGCGGACGCCTTCCGTCCCCGTCTCCAGCCTCCCGTACCTGTACTTCACGCCGTTTGGTGCGGAGTAGACGATCTCCGCCTCCGTCAGCTCCAGCCGCCCGTGGAACCCGCGCTGGTTCGAGCATGGGGTGGTGTCGGGCAAGTACGCGGTGCAATCGAAGACCTGACCGCTCCCTTCTCCGCCCACCACGACGTAGCGGATCTTGCCCATCGACAGGTCGCGCATGACGAAGGAGCGGTAGCTGTGCGTCCAGCCGACGCCCATCACCGTGTCTTCGAAGCTCCTGTTCGTGTAGCTCCGCTGGAAGGTGAGCCCGACGCCCCTCCCCGGAACCGCGACGTCGACGGACTGCTTCACGAGGTGCCCGTCCACCACCGACACGTCGCGCACGAAGGTGTGGCCGATCGGGAGCGGCCCCATGTCCTTGTATTCCGTCCGGAACGGGACGCTCCAGGTCTGCACGTCACCTTCCACGCGGGGCTGGAAGCTGACCACCACCTCGTTCACGGTGGGTGGAGCCGGCGGGATCGGCGCCCTGAGCCCGTACGTCGGGCTCAGCTGGAGCGGGGCGATGCCAGCGACCGGCGCCATGGCGAGGAGGGTGCCGTCGTCATCCGCGATGATGTCGGCCGCCGCGACCACGTTCCCGCCGGCCGAAACGGTCGCGCGCCCCTCTCCCTTCACCCGGAAGTCGAGCATGGCGTCGCGCAGGATGGGCAGATCGGCGTCGTCGGGGTACACCTTCCCATCCGCGGGGGTGGCGGTCGCGGCGAAGTTTCGGACCGGGAAGATGACCTGCGCCACGAGCGGCGAGTCGCCCCCGACGAGCCTCGCGCCGGGCGGAGAGATGTGGATGGTCGCGTCCCACAACACCAGGCTGTGGACCGCGGTCGGACCCAGCTTGGGATTCGGTACGTTGATCTCCAGACGAACCTTGCCACCGTGGGATCCGGGAATGATCGCGAGCCGCAGATCGCGCGTGCGGTGCGGTGGAATGACGATCAGCTCCGGGTCCTCGGGGTGGCGCGCGATCTCGTCCGGCGGCGGAAGCACCACCAGCTCCTCGGCCACGATGATCGGCTCCGAGGTGATGCGCGCGTAGATGGGATAGCCCGCGGGGTTGGTCACGTGGAACACCGCCGCCAGGTCGTCCGAAGAAACCGAGCCAAACTCGTCGGTCGCCCGCTCTTCGAACCCGGGCAACAGGCGGAACCGCTCGATCTCCGGCCGGAGCGACCACGACTCGATCCTCCAGCGCCGGTCCGACTGGATACGGACACCGTCGCTCCGTTCGACCTCGAACGTGAGGTAGTTGTGCTGAAGCCCTCCATTGACCTCGGATCGAGGCCAGAAGGCGGCGGTCTTCTCGTCATCGAAGGCGTTCCACGGGGCCCACTTCAAGGTCCTCTGCCGAGGCTCGATCTCCTCCGTGCGGATGGTGATGGGCGCGTCGGGATTGTAGAGATCGACGGTCTCCATCCGGACGACCACCCGGTTGATCCCGGGCTCGTCGCCGGTCAGCGCCTCCCAGAGCCGCCCCCCTTCCTCGTTCCACCGCAGCACCTGTCCGCCGACGGGCTCCGGGAAATCCGTTCGGAAGACGCCGTCGTCGCTCCAGAGGTGCTGCCGCTTGATGTACAGGACGTATTTGTCCTGTTCCGCGGTCGGGTTCTCCACACGGATCCGGTAGCTGGCGGAAAGAGCACCGACGTCTGCGCGCAGGTAGGTCGTCCCGGTTGCACCGGGAACGACAGGGAAGGGAATGAAGCTCGCCACCACGCCCCCGTCCGTGGACGTGACGAGTGGCAGCTCCGGATGTTGCGCCGGGTCGCTGGCGTCCAGCACCCTCGGGGCTCGGTCCGGCAGCTCGTCGAAGTCGAGGTAGACGCCCGCGAGCGGGGACGTGCTCCAGACGAGGACGGTGTTGGGCACTGCGTTCCCGTGCCTGTCGAGGACGAAGGCCCAGAGATCCTGACCGATCTGAAGAGCGGCCGGATACACGGCATTCTCGATCTGGCTGGCGAGCCGGATCTCCGCGGGAACATCGTTGTCGGCAAGGACCACGAACGGCGTCGCGAGCGCGACTCGGTTGGCGCCGTTGTCCACTGACGCCATGACCTCGTTGTAGCCGACCAGAACGTCGTGGGGGGACCCTCGCTCCAGGATGGAGACGTGCCCAATCGCCCGATCGGGAGTCACGGTCACCTTGGCGAGACCGTAGCGGTCGGTGCGCACCGAGAGCTCGGACGATCCGCCCGGGGCCATGAGCGACGCCAGCGTACCCTCCGATGGAGCATGCACCTGGAAGAGGACCCAGGCGCCCTCGACCGGCTTACCGTTCGCGGTCGTCACGTAGACTGCGATCTCGTGCGAGCTCCCGACGATGCCACGCTGGATGCCCGGTGAGGCCTTGACGATCCGAGCGGCGAGGCTGCTGTCGGTCTCTGGTTCCTGCCGGGTCGGTGACTGAAGCCGCTCGACCAGCTCCTGATCCCGCCAGGAGCCGGGTGACACGATGGTCTGGCCCCCGGAGATCACGCCGGAGAGGAAGTACCCGCCCTCGTCCGTCGAGGGATCACGCGCGATGAAGCCCGTCCCGCTCCAGTCGCGGATCGTGAGATCCACCGAGGGGACGATCACCTCGCGTCCTCTCGCGAGCTGATCCTCGATCTCCTGGCGGACGGTCTCGGACGTGCTCAGGTTCGGGAGCTCGGACGCGGCGCTGGCCGGAGTGATGTTGAGCACCGGGATTCCCTCCCGGTGAGCCTCCTGGATGACGGTCACGGCGGAGACGGCGTCCTCGCCGGTCGCTTCCCGGAGGACCCGTGCTTCCTGGAACGACCCTTCGAACCCGGAGAGTCGGAGCAGCTCGCGGCCACGCCCCGGCGCGAGCTCGAGCGGCGTCATGCTCCGGTGGTCGGCATCCACCTGGAGGCCCTTCCAGATCAACCTGCGGCGGATCCCCAGCGCCTGATCGACCTCGAGCTGGTTCTCGACCAGGACGAGGTTCGCCGTTGGTCGCAGCGGCACCACCCCCAGCAATGCAGCCAGCTCTTCCTCTCCTGCCGTCCACGAGTTCGCGAACTCCGCCGCGATCCGGTACAGCACCCTGGCTGCTTCGCCGTCCGCACCCGCTTCGCCATCGAGCGCCGTGGAGTACCCGTTCACCGGCCCGCCGAAGCCGATCGCGATGAGGTTGCCCGCCACGACCTCGTTCGCGATCGTCCGGCTCGAGCCGTTCGGCATGAGCAGCTCGATCGTCCATCGCGCTCGCTCACCGAGCCCCAACGCCCGCGAGGCTCGCCCGACGGGCTCGCCCGCGACCCGCAGCACCGGAACCACGCTCACCGAGGCGGCATCGACGCGGTACAGCCCTCCCGCGAGCGCGACGGCGAGGGCATCCTCGTCCGTCGCAGGCTCGAACGCCAGGACGGTCCGCTTGCCGACGACCGCGTGCATCGGGACGGTGACGTCGAGGAGAGTTCCGCTCCCGCTCTCCACGCGCAGGTGCATCCGCTGCTTCGCGGCGTCCGGGAGGAGTGCATACTCCTCGTGGACTGCGGGAACGGCGTACGGAAGCGAGCCCGGGATGAAGGGCAGCGGCTCCTGGCGCGCTGCAACGGAGCGCAGCGCTTGCGCGTAGGTCATCCCCGCCGGCCCGGAGGCGGACAGCCACGACTCCGCCCGCGCCCGGACGAACGCCAGCGGCGACTGGCCTGGCTCTCCCTCGCGAAGGTAGGCGTTCACGAGCTGAGAAGCATCCGCTCCCATCTCCCCCAGCAGGTCGATGGCCGCGGGTCTCGCGGCGTACTTCGCGGCCCCCGAGATGGCGGGATCCATGGGGACCCACTGAGCTCCTCCGGGCCCGGCGCCGATTCCACGGTAGCTCCCGTACGGGAGATGGGCCTCCACCCACGTGTGCAGGAGGCGCACGGATGTGACGCGTCCACCCGTGATGACGGGTTCGTGAGGCACTCCAGCGGCTGCGAGCACCGAGAGGACCTGCTGCCGCCGAATGGGGTCGAGGTCGAGCCCCGCTCCGCCGTGGAGCGCGTTCCCCTCGTCGACCGTGAGCAGCCCCATCAGCTCCGCAATACGACCGGGCGACAGCTCGATCGTGCCCCGCACGTATCGCGCCGGTGTGCCCTGCGCGCGCAGGAGGGCGATGAGCAGCGCCGCGAGATCGACGTCGTTTCCTCGGCGCTCGCGCAGCGTCTCCCCCGAGCCCTTTAGCGACCCGAAATACCAGTCGAGGCGAACCTCGTTCTTGACGAAGTCGTAGGCCCCGCGCGCGGACCCGAGCTCCTGAGCCTTCGCCCGGATCTGGTCGGTGAGCTCGACCTCGCTGCCCTGCAAGGTGTCCTCGAGCGACAGGACGGCACTGCCCGCTGCTTGATAGGCAGGAGCGATGGAGTTCGACGGCAGAGCGCCAGGGCGCTGCGCACCTTCCACATAGGTGAGCTCGGCCCCGAGCACGGGGGATCCCTGGAGCGCTCCCCAGCGGTGCAACCGATCACACAGCCTCGCCACCAGCGTCGCCCCGTCCCGTCGGAAGACGTGTCGTCCGCGCAGGCGCACCCGGCTGAAGAACCCGCCCTTCTGGAGCCGGAAGGCGTCTGCTGCCGCGAGCGCAAGCGCACGGACCTCGGCTGCCCGTGACGCCAGGACCCGGCGCTGGATCGCGAGGACCTTCCCGCGCGCCGCAGAGTCCGGATCCGAGCCGGCGGAAATCGCGGCCAACCAGGCGTCCGCGGCCGCGCGGTCACGCTCGACCGCGTCCGCGAACGCCAGCAGCACCGCTCCCGCTTCCTGCACGTCGACCTGGGGGAACGAGAGGCGGGCCAGGAACCCCGAAGGCTCTCCCAGACGTCGATGCAGCTCCTCGACCGCCCTCACGTCCACGCTCGAGAAGAGCACCCGAGACGACAACGCGTTCTCGAGAACGGCCCGATCCTGGAAACGCCGCGTACGCTCCCGCACCTCTTCCCAGTCCACCTGCGCGGTGGCCGGGGAGCTCGGCGGCCTCGTCGGAAGACCGATCACGCGCACGTCGGGAAGCGGGGCGCTGCGAACGGTCACGGCGAACAAAGCGATCGAAAGCGCCGCTGCACGACGCA
Organism: Pseudomonadota bacterium; assembly: GCA_023428085.1. GTDB lineage: Bacteria > Myxococcota > Myxococcia > Myxococcales > Anaeromyxobacteraceae > Anaeromyxobacter. The sequence continues at coordinate 32,696 of JAEYZK010000100.1, read as the reverse complement.
GGATGCAGGCAAGGTTTCTCATCGCCGCCCCTCCCACACCGCCAGCAACGAGTCGATCGCGAGCCGCAGCGGCATCCGGTCCACTCCCTTGAGCGCATTCACGTGGTCCACCGCGTCCAGCAGGGCCCCGATGGCGTTCTCGCGGTCCTCCGCGGTCGCGCCCGGGTTGGCGCGCACGAGGGCGAGGTCGTCCAGGATCTTTCGCCGATGCATCTTGTTTGAGCTGTCGGCGGGAAGCGCGGTAGCCAGCTGCTCGGCGCGATCCTGTAGCTGTTCGATGCCTTCGCCGAGGGTGACGGTCAGCGAGTGCGTCTCGCTCGATTGGACCTGGCCCGCCACCATTCGTGCCACCTCCGAAGTCGTCAGGTACGCGCCCGCCAGCTCGGGGAGCCGGAGCAGGTACTCGAAGCCGTCGAGCTGCCCCGGGGCCTGGTCGATCATCCACTCCGCGTCGCCATCCGGCAGCAGCGTGCCGCCGTCGCGAACGGCCGCGATCGACAGCGACGGATCGACTTGCTCACGGACTCGTGTGGTCGACGCCGCGGAGCCGTTTTCGACCTCGATCCGGACGGCCACCACGCCTCCGGGCGCCAGTGCGCTCTCGCCCACCACGAACGACGCCGCACCGGTGACCAGAGATGCCGCGTCCCCGGTCGCTGCCGCCGGGTCGAAGCCCAGCACGACCACCGCTCCGAGGCCGTACTCGTGCATCGCTGCGGCGACCTTCCCGCTCGGCTCGAACACTCCGAACCCGGAGGCGCCGACCAGCTTGAGCGCCACTCCATCCGAGGTTCCGAGGTCGAGCGGCCCGGAGATCGCGGTCTGCGCGATGACCACCGTCCCCGACCCCTCGTTGCCGAGGAACGAGATTCCCAACACGTCCTTGAGCCAGGGTTGCGCCGGGGGAATCGCCCGGAACACCAGGAGCCCCAGCCCACGATGGACCGCCTCGGTGAGCTCGGCCGCAAGCCGACGATCGAGCTCATTGACGCTCAACGGAGGCACCGGCCCGACCGGCGGGCAGGGAGGAGCGGGATCGTGGCAGTTGGCCGAGTAGTCATCCCCTGCCGCTGCCCCGTGCCCGTGGGCCGTCTCGACGTCACCCGTGAGGACGATCAACTGGTAGCGACCACTACGCAGCCCCACCAGCAGGTCGACGTCGTTCCGCACGTAGGTGACGTGCGCATCCGGGAGCGCATCGCTCAGGAAGGCGGCGCTGAGATCTCCGGTCGCTCCGCAGGCCACCCGCGCGAGCACCCTCAGCTCGTCGAGGACCAGGCGCTTCGTCACGCGGTAGGCCGGCGCAGCCCCACTGATCGAGAACCCGTAGCTCTCCGACGTCTGGTTCCCGGCGAGGTCCTCCGCCGTCACGATCAGCTCGTGCGGCCCTGCCGCGGCGATCGTCCCTCCGCTCGCGAAGGGAGCGCCGTCCAGCGTTGCCGAGGCGGCGCCGTCGAGATGGAGGTCGGACGCCGAGAACGTGATCGTGAGCGGACCCGCGTACTCCACGCCTTGCTCCACCGAGGCAACGACGACCGGTGCCGTGCGATCGATCTCGAACGATCTGCTCGCTCGCGCCTCGTTGCCGGCGAGATCCCGGGCGACGACGAGGAGCGTGTGCTCTCCCTCGGCAAAGACGACGCCGCTCGCAGGCAGCTCCTCGCCGTCCAGCGTGGCCGTCCAGCCCTCGAGGTTCGCGTCGGTCACCGTGACGACCGGCACGACGTCCTCGTTCGTGAGCTCGCCCTCGCTCACCCCCGCGATCTCGATCATCGGCGGAAGGTCGTCGATCGTGAACGACAGGCTGGCACGGGCGACGTTCCCGGCGGGATCGGTCGCCACGGCCGAGACGGTGTGCGGGCCGGCCGCGGTGATCGCGGTGTCCGAGGTGTACGGCGCACCGTCCAGGGTCAGCTCCAGCGTGGCCCCGTTCACATCGGAGACGGTCGCACTGATGCTCACCGGACCGGTGACGATGGCCGCCTCGGTGACGCCTGAGAGCGTCAGCAGAGGTGGCGTGAGGTCGATCGTGAAGAGTGCCGCCTGCGTGCCCGAGTTCCCGGCGCAGTCCTGAGCCGTGACCGTGAGCGTGTGCTCGCCTTCAGCAGAGACGAGGTCGCCCGCCGCGAACGGCGCTCCGTCCAGCTGTGCGGTCGCCGCGGTCAGGTGCGGGTCCGTCGCCGACCAGCTTGGCGTGACCGGACCGGCGAAGGAACGGCCGTCCAGCTCGGCCAGGACCACCGACGGTGGCGTCTTGTCCAGAACGAACGCCGTTGATCTCGAGCCGGCGTTGTCCAGGACGTCGCGCGCCGACACCAGGAGGACGTAGTCCCCTTCAATGCTCACCACGGTACCGGAGACGAACGGCTCGCCATTGAGGACCGCGCTCGTGCTCGCCAGGTGAGCGTCTTCGACCGAGTAGGTCGGCGCGACGTCGTGCACGTAGCAGACGCCACCATCCACGCCCCCGACGTTGATCGAGGGCGGCGTGAGGTCGATCGTGAAGTCGATCGTGACCACCGCCTCGTTGCCCGCGAGATCCCGCGCGGTGACGACCAGCCGGTGCGCTCCCTCGCCGAGGACGGATCCGCCCAAAGGCAGCGGCGCTCCGCCGATCGTCACATCCCACGTTTCGAGGTTCTCGTCGGTCACCGTCACGATGGGCGTGACCGGCCCGCCGAGCACGTCGCCGTCCGCCACCCCATCCACGGCGATCTGCGGCGGCGCGTCGTCGAGCGTGAAACCGAGCGAGGCACGCGTCGTGTTCCCGGCCGCGTCGGTCGCGACACCGGTCACGAGGTGATCCCCGCTCCCTTCGATCGGCGTCCCCGAGTCGTACGGCGCGCCGTCGAGCTCGAGCACGACCGAGGTCAGGTTCGCATCGCTCGCGTTGGCGAAGACCTCCACCGGTCCGGAGACGATGGCGCCATCCGCGACGCCCGAGAGGGTGAGCGTGGGCGCGGTCCGGTCGATGACAAAGGTCGCAGTACGGCTCGTCTCGTTCCCGGCGCAGTCGCGAGCCCGGACCTCGACCAGGTGCTGTCCATCGGCCGAGACCACGACGCCCGACGCAAACGGCTCGCTGTCGAGAGTCGCCTGGACGTTCGTCGCCGTCGCGTCGGTCACCTCGTACGTGACCGTCACGGGCTCCGCGAAGAACCTCCCGTCGAGGTCGGGGAGCGTGATGACCGGCGGAACGCCGTCGATCGTGAACGAGACCTCGTCCGTGGCCTGGTGGCCGGCGAGATCGACCACCACCGCGGCGACAGTATGCCCGCCATCCTGGCTCACGGCGGAGCCAGAGGTGAACGGCTGGCCGTCGAGCGTCGCGGTCACCGCCCCGAGGTTCGCGTCCTCAGCGGTGACGACCGGCGTCACCGGGAGGGCGGAACAGGCGCCCTCCTCCACCCCGCCGATGGCGAGCGTGGGAGGCGTGAGGTCGATCCAGAACCCCGTCTCGACGTGCCGCGTGTTCCCGGCGACGTCGCGCGCATCGACAACGAGCAGGTGGTGGCCCTCCGCAGCGATCGGGTCACCCGGCCACGCGCCGCCGTCGAGCGTCATCTCGTGGGTCATCGCGTTGCGATCGGAGACCAGGACCAAGGGCGCGACGGCCGAGCCCAGGTATTGCCCGTCGGTAACTCCCACGATCACGACGTCCGGCGGGATCGTGTCGAGGTCGAAGACGCGCACCTCAGAGCTCGTGTTGCCCGCGAGGTCCACCGCGAACGCCCGGAACACGTGCGTGCCGTCCAACGAGTAGCTCGTGCCCGGTGTGTACGCGAACCCGTCGATCTCTGCGAAGACGGACGCGAGGTGCAGATCCGTGGCCGTGACGTCCAGCACCACCGGCGCGTTCACCATCGCTCCATCGGCCACACCATCCACCTCGAGCACGGGCGGGGTCCGGTCGCTGACGACCGTCAGCGTGATCGGGTTGGTGGCGCTCGGGGTCGTGAGCCCGTCGCTCCCCTCGGCGTCCGCCGCCGTGAAGACGAGCGTGTACGGGCCGTCGGCGCCCAGCGTGACCGAGGCGCTCCAGATGCCCTCGAAGCCGTTCCCGTTCGCGAGGGTGAGCGGGGTCACCGCAGCTCCCACGCTGGCACGGACCAGCGCCACGCCGCTGGCGGAGTCCTGCGCGGTGATCCACGGATAGACCACCCCGGGCACCACGGCTCCCTGCGCCGGCGACTGCAGCGTCAGCGTCGGCGGCGTCGGATCCGCCACGCGGAAACGTGCCGTGGCGAGGGTCGAGGCGGTCCCCTCGCCGTCGACCACCAAGGTGAGGCCATAGGTGGCGAGTGCCAGCCCGGTCGTCGGAATGGCCACGGCCTGGGCCGCGCTCGCTCCGGGCACCAGCGCCGGCACGGCGATCTCCTCGGTGGACAGGACCGCGGCGTTCCACGGCGACATGAACATAAGCCGGCCACTGGTCGCGGGTGAATCTGCGGATCCCGCGTTCCAGAAGGTGACCGTCACCGCCGCTGCGGTTCCGGCGGGCACGACCGGCGGGTCGCCCTGCCCTGCCACCGCCAGCGTGCCCACGAGCGTGGGCGTGGCCAGCACGGTGAACGAGGTGGACACCTCGGCGAGGACAGTGCCCTGCCGCTTCACCCACCCGTGCGCCACGAACTCCCCCGCGCCGAGCGTCGCCGCACCAACGGCGCGCGACAGGACGGTGGCGCCGCCCGTCCAGATCTCCGGGATCGGCGCCTCCTCTGTCCAGGTGACTGCGCCACCGGCACCGAGGATCTCGAGGTGGTAGGTCGCGCCGCTCAACGAGGCGTTCCTCGAGGCGTTCGTCACCACCGCGTCCAGGTTCACCTGGCTGGTCGGCGCGTAGCGGAACCGATCGGCAGAGAGGGCGAGGGTTGCGCTCTGTTCCGGCTCGATGGTGACCGGGGTCGAGGCGATGACGGGCGCGGAGCCGGCCGCCGTCAGGATGGCCACGACCTGATAGTCCCCCGCGAGCGCGGTCCCCGCCTGGAGCACGGTCTCGAACGAGGTCGTGGAGCCCCCTGCCAGCGGCTGATAGACCGTCGGCGGCGCCTCGAACACGGCCGTGCCCCCGAGGTCCGCGAGGCGCGTCACGATGGTTGCGTCCACCGGAGCGCCGGGGTTCTGGACGGTGACTCGCGCAGTGAACTCACCGTCGAACCCGACCGACGATGGATCAGCCGCCACCGACAGCTGGAGGTCGCGCGAGGCGAGCACCGTAAACCGGGCGCGGCCGAGGTTGTTCTGGCGGTCCAGATCGGGAACTGCTCCCGCAGCGTCGACGAGCGCGATGACCTCGTGCTCTCCCGCGCCCGTAACGGCGCCGAGCGTGACGACGGCCGAGGTGGTCGCACCGGAGGGCAGACCCGCGATGACGGCCGGGGAGAGCTCCCGCTCGATTCCGTCCGGCCCGACCTCCTTGACGACGAGCGTGAACCGCCCAGCTTCGACGTCTCCGATGTTGCGGATGGTCACCACCGCCTGGACGGTGTCACCGGCTACCGGGATTGTCGGGAGCAGCGCCACGCCCGTCACGGCCAGATCCGCCAGCTCGAGCTGCTCCACCGTGACGGTGATCCACTCGCTGGGCTCGCTCCGGCCGCCCTCGCCGTCGATGGCGGTCGCGACCAGGTCGTTGTCGCCCTCGAACAGCGGCACGGCGGGAACGTGGAAGACGCCGCCGTACCGGTAGCGGGTCACGTCGCCCGTCTCGAGCAACGCCACCGCACCGTGCGCGGCGCCCGCGAGCACCTCGACCGGTCCCGTGAAGCCGAGCAACTCCGTCTCTCCGGTCACGAGCGAGGTGCGGATCAACTGTCCGTCGAGGACCAGGAAGAGAGTGGATGCGTCCGGGCTGAAAGCAGCCCGGCGCATGTTCGCCGGCGTCTCGTCCCTGCTCGTCACCTCACCCGACGCGAGATCCACGAGGATCACCGGGGTGCCCGGATCGTCGCCCAGGAGGGCAGCGTGCATCCCGTCGGGCGAGACGACCAGATCGAGCATGTCGGCGTCGGACGCGTACACCTCCTGCCAGGAGCCGCCGTCGAAGCGCACCACCTGGACCCCGGGGACACCGACGGAGGACGCGAGCGCGAGCGGCTCGCCGGAGGCCGTCCAGGCCGGGCGGAACAGAGCCGCGCCTGACGTGGAACCCAGCACCTGCTCCGTCGCGCTCGCGATCTCGAGCACCCCGATGGCGTCGGCGGGCCCCGCATCGCGCCGAACCTCGTACGCGAGCTTCGTTCCGTCGGGTGCCCACGCCGGCGCTCGCTCCTCCCCTGGCTCGGTCGCAATTCGCTGGAAGCTGCCGTCGTCAGCAGAAGCGATCCAAACGTGGTTGCGCCCGTCCTCGCTGGCGGTTGCCTCGAAGGCGATCCACCGCCCATCGGGCGAGAAGACGACGCGTCCGAACGAATGCAGACCGGGGGCCTCGATCCACACCCCCAATCCCGGTGCATGCAGCGACTCGGTCCCGCAGCAGTTCTCTCCATAGGCGATCGTCTCGCCGTCGGGAGACACGCCGAAACCACGGCTGTTCCAGACGGCGACAATCGTCTCCGCATGGAGCTCCGCACCGCCGGCCCGCGCCTCCGCCACCCAGACGTCGTTGCTTCGCAGCTCGACCAGAACGCCCGGATCAGCGATCCCGCTCACGTCCGTGGTGTTCGACGGGATGGTGATCCACCCCTCCGCCGGTGAGACGGGCTCGAAGATCCACGGCCTCGCAAGCGCTCCCGCGAGCGGTACGCCCCAGGCGACGGGCGACGCCGCTCCGGGGTTCCCTGCCGGATCTACCTCGCGGACACGGTAGAAGTAGGTGACGCCCGGCGTGAGCCCGGCGTCCAGGTAGGTGTCCCCGGTCGCGAGGCGATCGGCGTTGACGGCCGAGAACGGCCCGAGCTGCGAGAGCGCACGCTCGACCAGGTACCGGTCGCCGGCCACGCCGAGCTCCCAGCGCAGCCGCAGCGCCGGGTACCCCTGCACCTGGGCGACCGTGAGGCTGGACACGGCGGCAGGCGGCGGCACGGCCACGGTCGCCTCGACCGGGTTCGAGGGCGCCCCCTCGATCCCGTGGTCCGTGTACGCGGTGACCGTGTACGTGTACGTGCCGTTGGGCACGCGCGCGTCGGTCACGGACCGCACGTCCTTGCCGAGATCGGCCACGACCGCGGCCGCACTCCCGCCGGCGCGCCGCACGAGGAATCCGGCGATCCCGGACGGATCGCCGCCCACGTCGAACGCGAGCTCGACCGAGGACCCGTGCACGCCCGTGAGCCGGAGCGCGAGGGCCACGTCCGGCGCCGCCTCGAAGGCGACCGAGACCGGCTCGGACGGCAAGCTCACGTTCCCTTCGGGATCGGTGGCGCGGGCGACGAGGTGGTTCTCACCCTCGGTGAGCTCGACGTCCGCGGAGAAGCCGCCGTCCGCGGAGGCCAGGCCCGAACCCGCCTCGACGTCGTCGCGGGAGACCGTGACGGTCGCGCCCGGCGTCGCGCCGGCACCGGTCACGTGGAGGCTCGCGCTCGAGACCAGGGGTTCGGGCGCGTCGAGGACGGGAGCGTAGACGCGCGCGCTCGCGGTCGCCGAGCCGCGGATCCCGAAGACCGAGACCGCGCCGATGCCGTAGGCGTGCGTGCCCCGAGCCAGGTCCGAGTCCTGCCAGGTCGGCCCCGGGACGAGCGGCGTCGGATCGAGCGTGACCTCGTACAGGCCCACGGTGGGCGCGCCGGCCAGGAAGGATACCCGCACGCCGTCGATCTGCAGACCCTCCGCGAGCGGCACGTGAACGCCGCCGCTCATCATTCCCGTGCGCACCGGGACCCAGGCGTCCTGCACCCGGACGGCGATCTCCACCTCGGCTTGCGCGAAGAGCTGCACGTAGAGCGCGTTCACCAGGGTCGGTGCGCTCAGATCGAGGCGCCACCAGGGACGGGTCGAGGGCGAGGCGGTCCAGGCGGACCAGGGATAGCTGTCGTATGCCATGCCGGCAGTGCCGGCGGAGATGCTCGCCGTCGCCGTCCCGGCTGGAGGGAGAGCGGCCGGCAGCAGCGAGGTGCCGTCCCGCTGGACCTCGTACCCCGCGATCGTGCCGGCCGGGTTTGGATCCGACCAGGTCACCCGGACGTCCGCGCCGGTGACGGCTGCGGTCACGTCCGGCGCGGCGGGGGCCGGCGCGTGGAACACGAACGTCGACGGCGGCGCAGCGTCGGAGTTTCCGCCCGCGTCGGTCGCCACCGCACGCAGCTCGAGCACGGACGCGCCGAAGGCGGCGAGGTCGAGCGCGACCGTGAACGGCTGACGGGTCACGGCCTCACCGAGCGCCTGGAATGAGCTCGCGCCGGCGGGCCTCACCTCGAACTGCACGCTGGCGACGTCCTGGTCCGTTACCTCGGCGGTGACGTCCACCACGCCGTCAAGGCGAGCGAGCTGTACCGGCGCCACGATCGTGGCCCGGGGGGCCGTGATCTCGACGACGGCAGTGAGCGAGTTCGAGAGCGCGCTCGCGTTCAGTGCGCGGTCGTATGCCTGGACCTCGTACGTGTACTCGCCGTCGGGCAGCCCCGCGTCGACGTACTCGGTGATCTCCGCAGGCACCAGGTATGCGGGGAGCTGCGCGGCGTCCACGCCGTCCGGCGCGTTGGCCAATGTCCCGTTGCGGAAGACGACGTAGCCGAGCACGTCCGGATCCGTGGGCGGCTGCCACGCGAGCTGAACCGCGCTCCCCACCGGCGTCGCGGACACGAGGACCGGTGCGCCGGGGGCGGCGGCGTCCACCACCACGCCGACGTGCGCCTCGGCCACGTTCCCGCTCAGGTCCTCCGCCTCGAGGCGAACCGTCAGCGAGGTTCCATGGCCGAACGCGCTCGCGTCGAGCGTCCCGATCTCGGCGCGCGACACGGCCTGACCCGAGCGGCGCACCAGCGTGAAGGACGTCGGGCTCTCGCCCACGCCGACGAGGAGCCGATACTCCTTGAAGTCCCCGGCGCTGAACGCGGTGCCCACGACCGACACGATCCCGCTCACGGCGGAAGCCGGCGAGGGCGCGTCGATGGCCACGCGCGGCGGGGTCCGATCCACGTCGAGCCGGCTCTCCTCGCTCGGATCGCTTTTCAGCCCAGCGCGATCGACGGCGACGACCTGGTACCGGTGGTGGCCGTCCGTGATCGCCGGATCGACGGCCGAGGTGTCCGTGACCATCGCGCCGACCGGGAAGAACACGCCCGTCGCGCCGGCCCGCAGCACCACGTACCCGACCACGTCCTCGTCTGGGCTCGGCGCCCACGCGAGCGCCACGTCCGGCCCCTGCAGCGTCGCGACCAGTGCCGTCGGCGGGCGCGGCGGCGTGGTGTCCACGGTGAACGAGCTGACGTCGACGGCCTCGTTGCCGGCCCGGTCGACGACCGTGAGCCGCAGCCCGTACGTGCCGTCCGCGGGCAGCGCCCCCAGCGCGGTGAGGACGTCGTCCTGCACTGCCTCCGTACCCTCGGCGAGAGGCACCCAGACGGAGATCGTGGAGGGCGCTCCGGCCGTGAGCTCCAGCTTCCAGCGCTCGAGGTTCTGGTCCGTGGCGACGCCGGTGATCGGGTCGCCCGGGTGCACGAAGCCGTCGCGAGGCGCGCTGAGCGTCGCGACCGGGACGGTGTTGTCCACGTACACCGGCGTCCAGGCCTCGCTCGCGTTTCCCGCGGCGTCGGTTGCCTCGAGGCGAAGCTGCAGCGGACCGTCGGCCTCGGCCAGGACATCCCAGTCGGCCACGTGACCCGACGTGGGCAGCGACGCGCCGTGGAACAGCTCGCGCGCCTCGGCTCCTTCGGCCCATGCCTCGAGCCGCACGCTCGCGAGGTGCGCGTCGACGGCGCGGGCCCTTACCTCGACCGTTCCCTTCCTGCCCGTCACCCATGACTCGGGCGCGGGCGCGTCCAGGGCGACGTCCGGTGGAGTGCGGTCGATGGAGAAGCTCGAGGGCTGCGTGGCGGCGTTCCCCGCCCCGTCGCGGGCCTCGAGGACGAGTCCGTAGTCTCCCTCGGCAAGGTGAGACATCGAGGCGAGGACCCCGGCCCGTGGCGCGGAGCCAGCCGCGATCTCGCTCGAGAGGCCACCCTGGAACAGCGTGAGCTTCCAGTTTTCCAGGTGATCGTCGTCCACCTGTCCCTGCACCACATTGGTCGCCTGCGCGACGACGGCTCCGTTCGCGGGCTCGTCGATCGCCAGGCGCGGCGGGATCCGGTCGAGCGTGAGCACCACGTCCTCGGTCTCGACGAGGTCTCCCGCCGTGGCGGTGAGCCGGATCGTGACGAGCCCGTCGTTCAGCGCCGCGAGGAGCGGCGCGGGGAGCTCGACCTCGCCCACGCCCGCAGGCGTCGACACGGGCGGCAGGACGGGCACCACCGTCCCGGAGCCTGCGGCCAGCAGTTCCAGCGATACGATCGCCGGCGCGAGGGTCTCGTACGTCGCGGTCGAGGCGTCCAGCAGTCCGTCGTGGTTGGGCGAGACGAGCGCCGGCTCGACGGCAAGCGAGCGGATGAGCTGGTTCGAGGTGACCTCGACCTCGACGGTGGCCGTCGACGAGTTCCAGGCGCGATCCCGCGCCTGTACACGGATGGTGTATACGCCGGGCGCGAGCCCGTCGGTGGGGACCTCTCCGATCCTGCCGCGCGCCACGCGCTCTGAGGTGAAGACCGTCTGGTACACCCCCGGCGCCGAGCCCGTGCCGATGGCCACGTCGTACGCGAGGAGGTTCTCGTCGGAGACCTCGCCGGTGAGCGTCGCCCGACCGCCCACGCGCGTCCCGTGGGCCGGCTCGTCGATGCGGACCATCGGAGGCGTGTTGTCCACGCGCACGACGGTCTCCGCCGAGGTGACGGTTCCGCACGGATCGACCGCCTCCACCCGCAGGCGCACGTCGCCGTCCGCCGCGACGACACCGTCGAGGGCGCCGTCCCATGGCGCCAGGTTGTTCCCCTCGTCGGCCGCGGTGGAGAGAGCCGCACCGCTGCGGCCCTTCGCGTCGACCCCCCTCACCGTCACCGTGGATCGCTCGCTCACCGTGATCGAGACGGACGCGAGATCCAGCGTTCCGTCGCCGTTCGGCGAGAAGAGGCCCGGGACCACGCTGGCGGCCACCGGATCCCCGCCAATGAGGTGGAACCGCGAAGGGGCGGTGCAGTAGGAGGCGCCCGCCTGGTCACGCGTCTCGAGCACGAGCTCGCAGTCCCTCGATGATCGGCCGCTCACGTCGAGCAAGCCGAGCGCACCGGCGACCGGCGCGAGCGGCACCGGCCGGAGCGGCTCAGCCCCGCAGCCGAGGTACGCCTCGGTGGTGGAAAGGCGCGAACCCAGGATCTCTCCTTCGACCCGCACGGTGCGGCGCGCGTAGGCACCCGTGCCGTGAACCACCGGGCAGACCCGCTCGCCGTCCGCGGGAGCGTCGACGTACATCGCCCAGGGCGGCGACACCTCGTTGCTGAAGTCCACCGCCTCCGAGCGGGTGACGCGGCCGCTCGCCTCCGTCGCGACCGCGGTCGCAGACCACTGCGCAGGGACGAGATCGTCCGCGTGAACGATCTGCGAGAGCTTGATCCCGTCACCATCGATGACGGGGACGCCCGTGAACGTGAACGAAGGCAGTCCGGGCGCCGACAGTTCGAGATGCACCCCGACCACGTCCCCGCCTCGGTTCCTCGCCGTCGCCAGGACGATCCGGTCGGAGGGCGTCTCCGCGCATCGTGGTGAGGGGAGCGGTACCACGTTCGCGCTCACCTCGACGCCCGGCCGGGAGAACCGGCTCGCGCCGCGACACTCTCCCCTGTTCCCGATGATCGGCTGCTCGGTGACCGTCCCGTCTGCGTGAACGACCCTCGCCATGAGCGTCAGGTCGTTCCCGAAGCCGAATCGGCCGAGATCGAACGAGAACGGAGCCGAGAGCCCGGAGAATGGTGGGAGCGAGGCCACGAGCACGGGCTCCCCCGTCGCCGGCGGCGGGCCGTCGACGCGGGCCGTCTCTCGAACGTAGAGATCGAACCGGGAGAGCGGATCGCGGAACCGCGCGCCGAGGCTGGCGGTGGCCGTGTCCCCCCGGACCTCCAGGTGGGCGACGGAGAGACCGCAGATGTCGAAGTGGCCATTCTCGAGCGGCCCCGCGGTGGCCGCGGACGGCTTCACGGGATCGACCGTCACCACATCCCACTCGCACGCCGGCAGCGCGTCCGCATCGATGCTCGTCGTGAACGTGTAACTTCTCGTGCCGTCGGGCCCGTCGTCGATCACCGGCTCCCCGAGGTCCAATGGTCGGAGGGTCCTCGTCACCCTTTCCCGGAGCATGAACCCCGGCAGCCGCGCGCTTCCGCGGATGCTCGCCTGGATCGCGAGGTGGAGGGAAGGGAGCCCTGCGGCCGTGGAGCAGACCTCCGCCATGTTCCCCGATCCGGGCACGTCGCACTGGACCCGGACGTCCTGCGAGAACTCACGGCCCTCCGCGTCCATCACGGAGACCCGGAGATCGTTGATCTGCGGCGGGGCGGTGCGCGCGTCCCAGAGGATCGCGCCGTGAGGCATGAGCGCGACGCGCTCCTGGTCGACCGTCCAGCTCGCCCCGTTATCCGTGGAGTATGCGACCGAGGCGCCGATGAGTGGCGCGCGGATCGTGTCCTGGAAGGCGAAGGCGTGGTACGCGGGCTGGTAGCAGAACGACCGGGGGTTCCCGAGCGGATCCCAGCCCGGGAACATCTGGTCGAGGCGCGGCATCACGCCGGCGTCCGCCAGCGACGTCCCGAGGTTCTGGAGCGGAATGCCGCCGTCGACCGGGCCGCCGACCGGCGAGTTCATCAACACGTTCACGCCCGCGCACGCCGGCACTGCCCACCACGCGGCGCCGAAGGCGCTCACCTGGAACGTCTCCCAGTCGGTACTCGGGTAGGACATCGAGCGATTCCCGGCGTAATCCTCCGCGACGAGCCGGAACCAGTGCCCGGTCGCCTGGAACGCGGGCGCGAAGAGCTCGAGGCGGTTCCGCGTATCGACGATGGAGTTCCCGCTGTAGGTCACGAAGTAGTCGTCGGGGCGCGCCGCGGTCGCCGCCTCCAGCGCCCATCCGCTCAGGTACAGATCGCCCGCGGTCGGGGAGAAGCCGACCTTGAGCATCGGGACGATGCTGAGCCCGGCGAGCGGCGTCTGCCCATCCACCGGGGGCGGGACCGTGCACGTGCCCTCGCTCTCGGGGCGAATGTCGAACATCGCGAACTCGTTCGTCACGCCGATGTGGAGGTACGTGCCGGGAGGCGTCGTATCGACGGTGACCTCGGCTTTGCTGCCGTACGTCGCGATCGCGTAGGTGCCATCAGGGACGAGCTGTCCGCTCTCGTCGCGGCCATCCCAGCGCACGGAGTACTCACCGAGCGACGCATGCACGACCGGGAGGCTGCGTACCACCACCCCGGTGCTGGAGGTGATCTGGAGCGTCGCCGAGACGGGCTCCTGCACCGAGTACGAGACGATCGCCTCGTCCTGAAGCCCGTCGCCGTTGGGCGAGAAGTACCGCGGGGCGGCGCGGAGGTTCGCGATCGGGGGCACGTCGGCCCAGCTGGCGAGCGTGGTCACCGACCGCGCGTTGCCGGCCAGATCGCGACCGGTGAGGGTCACGTCCCAGGTGCCGGGACCGGGCGCCGTCCAACGGCCCAGCTCGGCGTCGATGATCATCCTCGACCCGCTGGCGACGATGATGGGAGCCCCGCCGCCTCGGCGCAGCTGCGCCGTGAGCAGCCAGGACTCGAGATTGAGATCGGCGACGGTCCCGCGGAAGACGATCTCGGGGCTGCCCGCCTGGCGCCGTCCGGCGACGTTGAGGTAGAGGTTCCCCTTCGAGAACAGATCGACCTCGCGGGCGAGACAACCCCACGCCCCGCAGCCGAACTCACCGGCCAGCGCCGAGCCGAACGGGGTGAACCGGCTCGCGAGCTGGCCCTCCGGCAGAGACCAGTTCTCCACGAAGGACAGGTCTCCGGAGGCGAGGTTCACGGAGAGCACCTCCGGCGCGTAGACCGGGGCTCCGTGCACCGTGATGGCGAGGTTCCGTCCGGCCGGATCGGCGACCAGGTCCTGGACCCACTCGCCCAGCACGCCCCGGGGAGCGAGCAGTGAGGTCAGCCCCGTCTCGAGGTCGAGCAGCCACACGCCTCCGCCGTCATAGGCGAGCTCCGTCGGCGAGACCCAGGTGAAGATCCCGAGCGGGGCGTCCTCGGCGAGCACCACCGCGCCGTCGGGCGTGGCGATGGGGGTCGGCTCCCAGCGAATACACGGACCGTCCGGATACGACTCCAGGCACCGCGGGTGCGGGTACTCGACGACGACCTCGCGTGCTCCCGTGCCGTCGGCGTTGGCGACGTGGAGCTCCATTCCGTGGAGGCCCTCCACCACGAACGCGGCGAACTGGCCATCGGGCGACGGGAGCGGCTCGATCCCGGGGAATACGCCCGGGCTCACGGCCCCCGTCGTGGGATCGATCGCGATCACGCCGTCGTCCGTTCCGACGTTGAGCTGTCCGTCCGGCCTGAGCCAGAACGGCCAGCCGACGGGCGTGACGTCGGGATCGGTGAGGGCGACCGACGTCTGGGTCACGAAGTCGTAGCGGCTGACGAACTCCCGATAGTCGGCCCCATAGGAGAGCGAGTACACCGCTCCGCCGTCGGGCGAGAGCACGGACCGGAGGTGATCGGTGCACGGGAAGGCGGGCGGCGTGAAAGGCTCGGGGATCCCGCCCTCGAGGGGGACCCGGTAGAAGCCGCACTCGCGCCCGCCGTTCCTGAGCTCGTGCCGGTAGTGGTAGATCGCGTTGGCCTCGTCGGGCAGGCCCACGAGATCCAGGCTGAGGTGCGGCTCGTCCGGTGGCAGGAGCGCGCGGAACATCTCGTCGAGGAGCACCGGCGTCCGCAGCGCGGCGGGCGCGTCCAGCACCGAGGCGCGGTTCGTGTCGACCACCACCGGGATCTGCGCCAGCGCTAACGTGCTCCCGGCCTGCAGCGCGATGAGGTAGGACCCGTCGTAGGCGACCCTTCCGGCGTCGGTCCGCCCGTCCCAGAGCAGCGAGCCCGACCCGTCCGCGCCCGCCGTACCGCGGAGCGTACGGATGGTGCGCCCGCGCTCGTCGCGGACGGCGGCCAGCACCGCTGCCCCGGGGTCGTCGATGCGGTAGAAGAGCTCGGTCGAGTCTCGCACCCCGTCTCCGTTCGGAGAGATGTACGGGTTCGAGAGCGCCACGGCGCCCGCCTGGACCAGCACCGCCCGCGCACCGCGGTCGTTCTCCGGGCGCGCGTCCTCGGCGGCACGGTCGCGATTCACGACTGCGACCAGCTCCACCGTGCCGCCCCAGGCGGCCGTGTCCCACTCGAACGCCGCCTCGGTTCTGCCGTGGGGCCCGATCGCCGCGAGCTGCACGGCGCCGATCGCGACCCCGCCCGCCTCCGGCGCGCCGGCGAACAGCTCCAGGAGCGCGGGCCCCGCCTGTTGGCCGCCCAGGTTGTCGACGGCGACGCGGACGCTCACCCGGTCGCCTCGTCGCGGAAACGCGGACGAAGGCTCGATGCTTCCGTCCAGGATCGCCAGGTCGGGCCTCGTGAGCGGCTCCACGTACAGGACGATGTCGTTGTCGCTCTCGTCGTACTCCTCGACCGCGTCGTCCGGATCCACCCGCGCGACGAGCGTGGTGGGTGTCCCTGGGACCGCCGCGATCGGAAGCGAACCATCGAACTCCTCTCCGCCCGCGAGCGGCGGCACGCTCACCCGCGTGGCCGGATGTCCCCCCGCGGCGGGATCGCCCAGCCACAGCTCCAGGGCGGACGCCTCGGCGGCGCCGATCCCCGCGTTCCTCACGCGCACCGAGAGCTGCGCGGGCTTCCCCTCGAGCGGCGGCGCCGGGGTGATGAAGGGCGCGCCAGCGATGGTGAGGTTCGACTCGCCGGTCTCGAGGACCGCGAACGGGCCGGTCGCGGCGTTGTCGGAAGGATCGAGGTCCAGCCCGGCCTCCACCTCCACGCGCACCGCGACCGCCCGGGCGTCGCCGGCCCGCCAGGTCACGCGCCGACGTTCGGTCACCGCGCTCCCGACGGTCATCCTCTGCTCCGGCAACGTCGCCAGGACGCTCCCGGCCGCGTCGAGCACGGTGACCATCACGCGTGCGGACTGGAACGAGGCCGTCCCGACGTTCTTCACGTCGAACGTGATCTCGACGTCCTGCCCGAGCGGCACCGGGCTCGGCGCGATCGAGACCAGGTGGACCGAGAGGTCCACCGTCTGTCGAAGCTCGAGGAAGACCATGCCCTGGTTGTTGTCCTCGCGGGCCTCCGCGACGGAGTTCTCGGGATCGATCCGGACCGTGAGCTGCGTGGTTAGGTCGCCCATGGGCAAGTTGCCGCCCAGCACGACGTACTGGCTACTCCCGCCTGCAAGGGCGACGGTCGTTGTCGCGAGCGTCGTCGATCCGCTCAGCAGTGCAACGGTAGCCGACCCCACGTCGCTGAGCCCTACGTTGCCCACGCGCGCAGTCATGCTGACGGTGCTGCCCACGCGCGTGATGGTCGCCGGGGTCGCGGTGAGCGATCCTGCGGCAACGTACAGGTCGGGACCGGCCGGCCGGGCGGCGACCGAGAACGCGGCCGCGGCGCGGTTGTCCGCCTTGGTGATCTCGTCCAGGACTCCGCCCGGATCGACCACCACGAACGCCTGACTCGCGCCCCCGTGCCCCGCTGTCTCGAGGTCGAGGTTCACCACCGCCGAGGTGCCCGCTGGTATCGACGCAACCGCGGCCGGCGGGCCGAAGGGAGCCCCGCTCGCAGCGAAAGCCTGGACCACGACGCCCGTGGCCTCGGCGTGTCCGATGTTGCGGACCCGAACCCGCGCGATCGACGGCTCGCCCTCGCTCACCGACGAAGGGGTGAGCACCACGTCGACGGACTCCACCGCCGGGTTCGGCAGCATGAGGGCGCGCAGCGCGCGCACCGCGATCGCGGTGCGCTCGACGGAGCCTTCCCAGCTTCCGTCCGCGAGCTGCTGCGAAAGGAGCGACTGGACCGCCGCCTGCGCTTCCAACGGAGTCAGGGCGGTCCACTCCGCGAGCGCGAGCACGGCCTCCGCGGTCCGGTCCCGGCCGTCGTCCTCCTCCAGGTACCGCTGGCCCCCCGAGTGGCGAAGCCGGATGAAGTCCATCGCGCGCTGCGCCGCGAAGACGGATTCCTGGCTGAGGTCCGCCTCCCGGAGCAGGTGCAGAACCAGCGCCGTGGTGGAAATGTCGCTCGGGCTGCCGGCGAGCATGCCCCAGCCGCCGTCGGCATTCTGCACGGAGAGGAGATAGGAGACCGCTTCGCTGGAACCGCTTGCGCCGGACAGCACCGCCAGCGCGGTGTCGATCACGGTCGAGCCGTACCCCGGGGCCAGGCCCCAACCGCCGTCGGAGTTGGCGTCCGCGATACTGACCAGCGCGCCCGGTCCGCCCTCGAGGCTCGCCCCCGCCGCGCTCAGCGCGAGCGCTCGTCGCGCGCTCGTGTCGGTGTCGAGCGGCAGAACGCCTTGCAGGTATCCAGCGGCCCGCGCCAATGCCGGGGAGACGTCCGGCCGCTGACAGAGCTGCGAGAGCGCCTCGAGCGCCGCTTGCGTGTCCCGCACCTGCGTTCCCGGATCGTCAGCCCAGCCTCCGTCCTGCTGCTGGCGAGTCAGGAGGTAGTCGATGCCGAGCTGAATGGAGGGGTCGGAGGCGACGGCCGTGGGGACGTGCTCCAGGAGCTCGGTCTCCATGACCGCGCGCCCGCGCGTCATGAAGAAGAACCGATTCGCCCACTCCCTCCGGACGGCGTCCACGAAGTCGAGCTGCTCCGGTGTCGGGTCCTGCCCGGGAGCGGCTGCGATGAGAAACGCCGCCCGGAAGCTCCCCTGCGCGGTTGCGGGCGCCGGCAGGCGGGGTCCCATCGCGGCGACGAGGTCGTCCGCCGTCACGACGATCGGCGTCGCCGCAATCCGGGTCCCCACCGCAGGAGGAAGGGACGCCGCTGGGGTGGTCACGGAGGATGCGGGCTGGAGGAGGGTGATCGCACCGAGCTCGTTCGCCGTCAGGAACCCCATCAAGTAGAGGTCCAGGGCCGAGTACCGCCTGAACGCCGCGGCCGCGGTGTAGGTCCCCCCGGCCGAAGCGAGCCAGTCGGCCCCGTAGAGGACCGACGCGTCGGAGTCGAGGAAGTAGCTCCAGTGCGCGTTCTCGAGGCCAAGCAGCGCATCGCTGTTCTGGCCGGAGTGCGGGTCGCGAAACCGGGCTGCGCCCGACCACTGGTGGGCGATCTCATGCCCCACCACCGCCAGGGCCGCCTCGAGATCCTGCCCGCCCCCGGGGACCAGCGCGTACTCGTCAATGAATCCCTGGAGGCGCGCAGGGCTACCGAAAGACGCACCGAAGTCGGTGATCGGGATGCCGATCCCGGTGACCGCGTTGCGGACGAGGAAGTGCCGTCCATCGGTCTCGCCATTCGCGACCGACGCCGAACGGTCGATCGGGAAGATCGGGAAGACCACGATGAAGTCGTACGCGTCGCGATGCGTGGAATAGAACTGTTGTGCTGCTTCCTGGCGGGCGGTGTAGCTCTCGACGGCGTACGTGCCCGGGTCGACATGAACCACCGCCACGTGAGGCGTCTGGCCAACCGCGATCCGTGGGCTGGCAACGAACACGCACGCCGCAGCCCACGCGAACAACGCGGGAACGAGCCCAGACGATGCCTTCGTGCTCCGCCCGAGGCGCATGGCCCCCCCCTCAACAGCACCCGACAACGCGGCGGCTGACGCGCGTACAGGCTTCGCTGCACCTGGGTCGTGCGGCCCACGTGCTTGGTTCCGGCCTCTCAGGCCGGCCTTGCTTGGCAATGTTGCGCCGAGGCTCGCAGGCCCGCCTGCGCCTCGTCAAGCCTTACTGCTGCTCGCCGGAGCTGATTGCATGTTTTCGCTCGGTCGCTGTACCGGGTGCTCGCGGTTGGCTCTGCGGAACTGATCTGAAGCAAGGTCGAGGGTGTCCCTTGGTCCAGGGACCTTCGTTCACTGGCGGTGTGGTGCGCTGGAATCCAGCAACTAAGAGCGCCGGCACCGAACGGACGATTGCTTGGTCGAGCCATCGCTCATCGGTCCGACGTGAACGACTCGGCTGAAAGTCGTGACCTGACCCGGCTTGACCGCGTTCGAGGCCATGTGCTCTCTTTCATCATTCTCACTTGCCGGCGATGTGAGTGCACATTCGCTCGCAGTTTCGCCGCCTGCACAAGCGTTGGAGGGGGTTCGATGCGTACGCGGATCGTCGTGGTCCTGATGCTTTCCTGTGGCCTGGGCCTCTCCTGCTCGGGTGACACGAAGAAGTCCGGCGCTCTCGTCGCGAAGGGCAGCGGCGTCCAGATCACGACAGCCGAGTTCCAGGCGAGGCTCGACGAGCAGTCCCCCCTCGTCCGCGCCCGGTACAGCACGCGCGAACGCAAGAAGGAGTTCCTGGAAAACCTGATCCGCTTCGAGCTGCTCACCGCCGAGGCGAAGCGCCAGGGGCTCGACAAGGACCCGGAGGTCCAGGCGACCTTGCAGAAGATCCTCGTCCAGCGCCTCGTGCGGAAGGCCTTCGACGACGCCAAGGCGGGCGCAGCAACCGAAGAGGAGATCAAGAAGTACTATGACGAGCATCTTGAGGAGTTCGTCCGACCGGAGCGGATCCGTGTCTCGCAGATCTTCCTGCGCGCGGACCGCGGCAGCGCCGATCGTGGTGCGCGCGCGGCGGAAGCGCGTAAGCTCCTCGCCCGGCTAAAGGCGGAAGAACCGAAGAACCCGCTCGTTTTCTCGGTCCTCGCGCGCGAGGTGTCGGACGATCCCAGGACCAAGCTGAGCGGCGGCGACCTCGGCTTCCGCACGCGCGCGGACCTCGAGAGCGCCCAGTCGAAGGAGCTGGCGGCGGCCGCGTTCGCGCTTGTGAAGGCCGGCGATGTGTCGGGCATCATCGAGAGCGAGCGGGGCTTCCACATCCTCAAGCTCACCGTGCGCCAGCCTGCGCTCAACCGGACGTTTGACGAGGCGCGCGCTCAGATCGCCGCGCGGCTCTCGCGTGAAGTGAACGCAAAGCAGTTCGATGCCTTCGTCGCCAAGCTTCGCGAGACCGCCAAGATCGAGATCATCGACGAGGAACTGGACAACGTGCACGCCGGCGCCCAGCCCGGGTCCGCCGAGTCGGCCGCGGCCGCTACTTCCGCGAACCCTGTGCCCTCCCCTTCTGCGGCCAAGTGAGCCGGATCCTCTCGCGATTCTGGCCCCTGGGCCACAGCGCGAGGCGCCATCCGATGTTGACTGATCCGCCGTTCGAGCACGGCGAGGTCGCGGGCGAAGGGCGTCTCGTACTCGCGGGCCCGGCCGAGGCACCGCCTCGCGTCGGACACCGACGTGGGCGGCCACCCCCATAGAAGGCCCAGTTGCGTTTGGGTCGACTATCTCGTAGGTTGTCCAGCGAGAGTTGATATGGCCGCCGCTCCCCATCAGTCCCTCGAGGACCTCGTTCGCCGGATGACCCCCGTCACGGCGCCGCCGGACCAGCGTGCCGACGTCGTCGCGCTGTCCAGAGCGCTCGGTGCGCTTCCCCACAAGGGCAGGCGGCGGGTGCCTGCCTGCCGGCTGATCGGGCCTGAGGGCGAGTCGATCGCCATCCCTGAGGCCGTGTTCCGCGTGCTCGAGCGCGTCGTCGACGTGATGGCGCGCGGAGATGCGATCACGATCGTGCCCGTGGGCAGGGAGCTGACCACGCAGCAGGCGGCCGACCTGATCAACGTTTCCCGGCAGTACCTCGTGCGGCTCCTCGAGGAGGGCCGGATCCCTTTCATCAGGACCGGGAAGCATCGTCGGCTCCGCATCGAGGACGTCCTCGCGTTCAAAGCGCAGCGCGACCGCGAGCGCGGCGAGGCGCTGACCGAGCTCACGAACCTCAGCGAGGAGTTTGGCGGCTACGGAGAGCTGAAGTAGCCGCGCTCTCGCCGTGTTCCCCGCGCCGTTCAGGGTCGTCCCCGACGCCAACGTCCTCTACCCGTTCACGCTGCGGGACACCCTCCTCCGCGCGGCGGCCGCTGGCTTTATCCAAGCGTTCTGGTCGAGCCAGATCCTCGACGAGGTCACGAGGAATCTCGTGGGGAACGGCGTCATGGACGTCGGCCGGGCCGAGCGCCTCCGCTCCGCGATGGAGCGTGCCTTTCCGGAGGCGCTGGTCACCGGCCACGAGACGCTCGCCGGCGCGATGAACGACGCCGACGAGGACCGGCACGTCGCTGCCGCAGCGGTGCAGGTCGGCGCGCAGGTGATCGTCACCCGCAACCTGAAGCACTTCACGAACCTCCCCGAGGGCATCGAGGCGCAGTCGCCGGACCACTTCCTCTGCAAACATCTGGACCTCGACCCCGCAGGGATGATCGTTCTTCTCCGCGATCAAGCGGGTGCGCTCAAGCGGCCTCCGCGAACGTTCGAGCCGTCCCCGACATCCGATTCCCGTTCTGCGTCCTCCTCAATCTTCAGCTGCGCGGCGGTGTCCCACTTCTTGAGCTCGAGCGCCAGGCGTCACCCCCTAGCGCTGCCGCGCCAGCTCCTTGGCCCGGCCCCCGCGATTCGCTGGCGACCGGAGGGCGCGCGCGACAAGAGTCCGGAATGGCGACCGACAACGTCCTCGCTCCGGGCGAGGCACATCGCTTCCAGGATCTGATCCCCTTCGCGGAGCAGGGCATCGCGAGTCGCGTCCTCGCGAAGAAGGGGACGAGCAACGTCACCCTCTTCGCGTTCGAGAAGGGCCAGGGGCTGACCGAGCACACATCCCCCTACGACGCGCTGGTGGTGCTGGTCGAGGGCGCGATGACGCTCACGGTCGGTGGAAGACCGGTGAAGGCCGGCGCCGGCACCATCACCCGGATGCCCGCCAACGTCCCTCACGCGCTCGACGCGGACGAGCGGACGCGGATGCTCCTCGTGATGCTGCGCGACCCGAAGCCTGCCGAGTGAGGGCGGGGAGGACCGCGCCCCCTCCCGGTGGATCCGGATGCGCCCGCTCGTTAGTGAGTCGGTGTGCACGCGATGACGGCAGCTCTGTCGGGCCGGTCCTCGACCCTGCTCGTGCTCGAGACCGACAAGGACGGCCGGCTGCTCTGGTGGAATGCGGCGTGCGAGGAGGCGAGCGGGCGTGCGCTCGCGTCCGTTCGCGGGCGTCATCTCTGGGACGCCCTCCCGTTCCGCGGAGACGTGGAGGAGATCAAGGCGGCGTTCGCGTCGGTGCGGGACGGTGCGCCGCCGCCCCGGGCCGCGAGCCTCTGCATCGCGCGCGGTACGGAGCGCCGGCACCTCGCCTGGTCGTGGATGCCGGTGCACGACGCCGGCGACGAGCTCGAGCGTGTCGTCGGGGTCGCCGTCGAGCTCGGGGCCACGGCGGCAGGCGAGCCCCCGGCAGCGTGCACCGTGTGCTCGTCGGAGGAGGAGCTGCAGCGCTTCCTCTCGGAGGCCGGCCAGCTCCTCGCGGCGTCGCTCGACTACGAGCGGACGCTCGCCAGCGTGGCGCGTCTCTCGGTCGAATCCCTGGCGGACTATTGCATCATCAGCGTCCTCCAGGACGGTGCGCTGCACCGGATCAAGGCCGCAGCCGCCGATCCGCGCCGGGCCGCGCTCGCCGAGCGGCTCCGCGCGTACCCGCGCGGCCATCGCAGACCTCCGTTCGCCAAGGAGGCCCTCCGCACGAAGGCGCCACAGCTCGTCCCGTCGCTGTCACCTGCCTACCTCGACTCGATCGCCGAGGACGCGGAGGAGGCGCGGTTGCTGCGCGAGATCGCGCCCCAGTCGTACATCGCGGCGCCGATGATCGCGCGCGAGCGGGCCATCGGCGTCATCGTCTTCATCGCGGCGGAGCGCGGCCGCCGCTACCAGGCGGCCGAGCTGCGCGTGGCGGTGGAGCTCGCCAGCCGCGCCGCCCTCGCGGTGGACAACGCGTCCCTCTATCGGGAGGCGCAGCTTCAGCTCCGGGCGCGGGAGCAGATCCTCGGCATCGTCGCCCACGACCTGCGGTCGCCGCTGAACACCGTCGGCCTCTCGGTCCAGGTGATCTCTCGCGGCCTCGAGCGGGCGGCACCCCGGGAAGCGCTGCAACGTCCGCTCGAGGCGATCGGTCGCTCCGTCACGCGGATGGACCGCCTCATCGAGGACCTCCTGGACCTCTCCCGGATCGACTCCGGCAGGCTGTCGATCGAGGCACGTCCGGCGGAGGCGGCGGCGCTCGTGAGGGAAGCGCTCGATGCGGCACGCCCGCTCGCCGTCCAGGCGGAGCTCGTCGCGGAGGAGCCGACGCCTCTCCCCCAGGTGCTCGCCGACCGCGGGCGCGTCCTCCAGGTCTTCTCCAACCTCATCGGCAACGCGATCAAGTTCACGCCGCCTGGCGGGACGATCACCGTGGGCGCGCGGCAGGAGGGCGCAGCCGTCCGGTTCTCCGTCTCGGACACGGGGGTCGGCATCCCGCCGGCGCAGCTGTCGCACGTCTTCGATCGCTTCTGGCAGGGCGCCGACGGCGATCGGCGTGGCGCGGGCCTGGGGCTCGCCATCGTCAGGGGCATCGTCGAGGCCCATGGCGGTCGGATCGAGGCGCGCAGCGAGCCAGGCGAGGGGAGCGAGTTCGCCTTCACGCTCCCCGCGGTGGCGTGAGCGCCGGACGCGCCGCCGTCCCGGGCCGTCGAGGACCGGCGCCGGTTGCGCCGCCCGATCGAGTGCTTATCTTCACCGGCCCTGACCGGACGCCGAACGCGCCCGTCGTCTGGAGAGACCAGGACGTCGCCACCGCTTCGCGCTGATCGCCGCGGCGCGACGCGGTGAACGACCTCTCACCCGATCTGAGCTCAGGCGCTCGCCTCGCCGGCGCACGGGGCGACCCGACGCGGCGGCCCGAGGCCGGCTCGCCGACACCACCCGCTCGAGCAGGAGGGATGCACATGAACCCGAACTTCCGCCTCGTGGCGAACGAGCACCCGCGGGACGAGCTGCGGCTCGCCGAGCGCTCCGGCGCGCTCGGCGTGACCGCCGCCGTGCTCTCGATGCTCGCGCTGCTCGCGTTCCTGACCGCGAGCCAGACGAGCCTCGGCGAGGTGATCCGCATCGCGGCGCCGGGAGCGCCGCTCGCGCTCGCCGCCGCCGCCGCCGCCGGGGCCGTCCTCTCGCGACGGCGGCTCGCCGCGCTTCGGGGGCGCCGGCCCTCGCTGACCTCCCTCGCGCGAGCCCCCACCCGGCGCGCCGCGCCGACCGACGGCGCACACGAAGACGCCCGCCCGATCGAAAGGAGTGACGAACAGTGCACATCACCGCGACGGACCTCCTGATGCATCTCCTGGCGCCGCTCCTCGCCGGAGGAATGATCGGGATCGAGCGGAGCTACCACGGCCGCCCTGCGGGGTTCCGCACGCACGCGCTCGTCTGCGTGTCGTCGAGCGTCCTCATGCTGCTCTCCGCGTACGCACCGGCGCTGTACCCCGGCGCCGGCGAGGCCGTCCGCCTCGACCCCACCCGGATGGCCCAGGGGATCGTGACCGGGGTCGGGTTCCTGGGAGCAGGGGTCATCTTCAAGGAGGGGCTGACGCTCCGTGGGCTCACGACCGCAGCCTCCATCTGGATCACGGCGGCCATCGGGATCCTCATGGGCGCGGGGCTCCACCTGCTGGCGACGGCCACCACCGTCACGACGCTGGGCGTGCTCGCGGGGTTCCGCTGGATCGAGGCGCTCCTCCCCGTGAACCTGTACGCCAACTACGTCCTGAGGCTCGGGCGCGACGCCATCGTCCCCGAGGCGGAGATCCGCGCGCTGCTCGAGCAGCACGGCTTCCGCATCTCGAACGTCAGCTACGGCATGACCGACGATCGCGCGTTCTTCGAGTACCGCATGGTGATCCGTACGACCGACGCCAGGAACCTCGGCCGCCTCGCGCGCGCGCTCGTCGCGCTCCCCGAGGTGCGCGAGTTCCGGATCCAGCAGTCCGCGGCCTGATCTCCCGTGGTCGCCGCGAGGATCCGTCTCACGCAGGCGCGCGGCCTTCGCGCGCGACGTGCACGCGCTCGAGGGGGAGGACCGCGCCGGCGCGCAGCGCGGGGCTACTCCCCGACCCGCAGGATGGGCTTCACGACGCGGCCGGAACGCGAGTCCTCGAGCGCCCGCTCGATCTCGCCGAGAGGGTAGTACTGGACGAGCCGCTCGAACGGAAAGCGGCCCTGGGTGTGGAGGTCCACGAGCGCCGGGATGAGCTGCCCCGTCCGTCCACCCCCGCCGAGCACGCCGGTCACGCGCTTGCCCCAGAGCGTCGTGAGGTGGTCGAGCGAGAAGCGCGCACCCGCGGGGGCGCCGCCGACGAGGACGAGCGTGCCGAGCATTCCCACCGTCCCGGCGAGCTTCTCGATCACGGCGATGACGCCCGTGCAGTCGAGGGCGAAGTCCACCGTCGAGCCCGTGATCCGCTCGACCCCCTCGACGAAGTCGACCGACCGCGAGTTGAAGGTGTGCGTCGCTCCGAACTCCTGCGCCAGCGCGAGCCGGCTGTCGTGGACGTCGGCGGCGATGATCTTCGTCACGCCGGAGTTGCGCGCGGCCATGATCGCGGCGAGCCCGACGGCGCCGACCCCCGCGACGAGCACGGAGTCGCCGAGGCGCGGCCGCGCCTCGTTGAGCACCGCGCCGGCGCCCGTGCCGAACCCACACGCGAGCGGCCCCAGGGCCTCGAGGGGCACGCCGGGCGGGACCTTCACGAGGGCGTCCGCCGTGACGACGGAGTGCGTGGCGAAGGAGGACTGGCCGAAGAAGTGCCCGTTCATCGGGCGGCCGCCCCGCGCGTACGCGCTCGCGCCGCGCAGCTCGCCCTTGAAGCGCCGGCCGGACACCAGCGCGTCGCCCGTGCGCAGGCAGTAGCGAGGCTGGCCGTCCAGGCAGTTGCGGCACTCGCCGCAGGACGGCCACCCGATGACGACCGCGTCGCCGGGCGCGACCCGCGTGACCCCTTCGCCGACCCGCTCGACGATCGCCGCGCCCTCGTGGCCGAGCACCGCCGGGAACGGCATCGGCATGTCGCCGGCGCGCGTGATCGCGTCGGTGTGGCAGACGCCGCTCGCCACGATGCGGACGAGCGCCTCGCCCCGCCCCGGCTCCCCGAGCTCGAGCTCCTGCAGCTCGAAGGGCGCGTCCTTCCTCTCCACGACGAGGGCCTGGATCTTCATCGCTCCTCCTGCCGGCTGGACGGCACGCCGCCGCGCTCTCGCCGCGGCGGGCTCATGCCTCGAGCTCAGGATGGCGACGACGACGACGGCCTGCACGCGTTCACCGCGCGCGGCGCGGCGCGCGCGCGGAGGGTGGCCGCGGTCCGGCGCTGGAGCTCCTTCGCGGGCGAAGGCTCGCTGGTCTCCCCGACGCGGCTCCGCCGAGCCGCCGGGGGGCGATGAGCCGGTAGCTCTCGTGCACCGCCTCCTCGAGCGCGGCCCAGTCGACCTCGCCGTCCAGGTGGATGCCGACCCAGCCGCGCGGACCGACGTACGGCGGCACGAAGTACAGGTCCGGCCGGGCCTCCACCATCGTCGCCTGCTCCCCCGGCGCCGCCTTCACCCAGAGCGACGGCCGGCCGCCGGCATGATTGCCCTTCTGCATCGCGAAGATCTTCCCGCGGACGCGCCAGGTCGGATCGCCCCACGCCTCCTGCTCGATCGCCTCGGGGAGCGCGAGCGTGATCCTCCGGAGCCGCCGGAGCCGCGCGGGCGAGACGGAGAGCGGGTTCATCCCCGAAGTCTGGTGGGCCGCCGCGGCGCGCGCCGCGACCGCACGCGCTCCTCCGATGGAGTCAGGCCGGTGCGATCGACGCCGGGCCCGCGTGCCCGGGCGCACCCACGATCGTCCGCTGCAGCTCCTCGAGGTCCGCCGGCTTCGGGAGGTGGACGTCGAACCCCGCGGTCCGCGCCTTCTCGACGTCCTCGGCCAGCGCGTACCCGCTCAGCGCGATGAACGTGGTGGACGCGAGCGCCGGCTCGCCGCGCAGCGTGCGGGCGACCTCGAAGCCGTTCAGGCCGGGGAGCCCGATGTCGCAGACGATCACGTCGGGGCGCGACGCGCGCGCGCGCGCGACGCCGTCCACGCCCGTGAACGCGAGCTCGACCGCGTGCCCCTGGAGCTCGAGCGCCTCCTGGAGGGTCACCGCGGCGTCCGCGTTGTCCTCGATGACGAGGACGCGCCGCGCCGCGGAGGCCGGAGGCGGCGGCGGCGGCGGCGCGACGGTGGGCCGTGGCCGCCGGCGCCGCTCGCGCGGGATCGACACGGTGAACCGCGCGCCCTTCCCCGCGCCCGCGCTGTGCGCCGTCACCGTCCCGCCCTGGAGCTCGACGAGCCCCTTGACGAGCGCGAGCCCGAGGCCGAGCCCGCCCATGCTCCGGTCGAGCGACTGCTCCGCCTGCACGAACGGCTGGAACAGCCGCGGGAGGACCTCCGGCGCGATGCCGCGCCCCGTGTCCTCGACGGAGAGCTCCGCCATCGCGGCGTCCGCGCGGCGGACCGTGACGGTGGCGCGCGCCCCCGGGGGCGAGAACTTGGCGGCGTTCTGGAGGAGGTTCCCGACGATCTGGGCGAGCCGGGCCTCGTCGGCGAGGACGTGCAGCTCCTCGTCCGCCGCGCGAAGCTCCAGCCCGATCCCGTTCCGCTGGAAGAGCGCCTGCTGATCCTCGACGATGTTGCGCGCGAGCCGGACCAGGTCCACCCGCTTGCGCGCGATGTGGATCTTGCCCCGCGTGATGCGCGTGACGTCGAGGAGGTCGTCCACGAGCCGATGGAGCTGCGCGACCTGGCGCTCGATGACCGCCAGCCCGCGGCGGTGCTGCTCGG
Source organism: Pseudomonadota bacterium (assembly GCA_023428085.1). GTDB lineage: Bacteria > Myxococcota > Myxococcia > Myxococcales > Anaeromyxobacteraceae > Anaeromyxobacter. The sequence continues at coordinate 4,795 of JAEYZK010000100.1, read as the reverse complement.
AGCCGGGGACGCTCCGGGACACGACGTAGAGGCTGTTCCGGATCGGGGCGAGCGGGTTCCGGAGCTCGTGCGAGAGCACGCCGAGGAACTCGCTCTTCCTGCGATCGCTCTCGGCGAGCGCCTCGGTGGCGCGGAGGAGCGCCAGCTCGATCTGCTTGCGTCGGGTCACGTCGCGGGTCGTCGCCAGGACCGAGCCGACCCGTCCATCGTCGTGCTCGGGGACGAGGCGCGACTCGAAGAACCGCGGCCCCTCGGGCCCGGAGAGCTCGAACTCCATCCCCTGCGGCGCGCCGGACGCGAACACGCGGCGGAGGTGCGCCTCCCAGAGCGCGGTGAGGTGGGGAGGGAGCCCGAGCTGGGCGTTCGTCCTCCCGACGATCTCGTCGGGCCGAAGGCCCGTCGCGCGCAGCGCCGCCGCGTTGGCGTAGAGGTGGCGCAGGGTCGGGTCGAAGCGCGCGATGAGCTCGGGCGAGTTCTCGGCGAGCGAGCGGAACCGCGCCTCGGCCTCGCGCGCGGCCACGGCGGACCGCTCGAGGAGCGCCGCCTGCGCGGCGAGCTGGACCGACGCGCGCTGGGCGACGAGGAGCCGCTGCCGGAGCGCGCCGCAGAGGAGCGCGACGGGGGCCGCGCCCACGACGAACAGGATCGTCGCCAGGAGCTCGCCCCCGGAGGCCTTCAGGGCGCCGTACGGCCGGATGAAGAGCCAGTTGGCGGTGATCGCCGACGAGAGGACCGTCAGCAGCCCGGCGCCGCGACCGGAGCGCCACGCGACGATCGCCACCGCGGGGAAGAAGAAGACGAAGGGAGCCACCTCCGGGTGCGGCAGCACGAGGTACTGCACCGCGGCTGCGGATGCGGTCGCGACGAAGGGCAGGAGCACGGACGAGAGCGCCGCGGCGGCGCGATGGAGGCGCGAGGGAAGACGGAGCCGGAGCGGGCGCCGGATCCACCGACTCCAGCTCGTCTCCGCGACGGGCCGCCACGCGAACGTCCCCATGCCTGGTCTCCGGGGCACACGGCACCGCCCCCTGCCCCCTCACTCCATCCTTCGGCCGCGAATACGCGGTGCAACGGGTCCGCGCGACCCGGGGACCGACGCCCGGCGCTCCGACCGGTTGCATTGACTCCGGGCCTCCGCGCCGGTAGATGCGGGGAGTCATGGGTGCGGCGTGTCCACGCCGCAGGTGAACGGAGCGGTCGGGCCGCCGCTCCACGAGGAGTCCGGGCGCCGCGTGCGCCTGGACCGCGTGGCGAGGCGAAGGCTTGCGCTCCCGGCGCCGCGCGAAGTCCGGCAAGGTGCTCGCCGGAGCGGACCCGTACAGGGCGAGCCGCCGCCTGCTCCACCCTGGAGGGACCCATGGCGAAGGCACACTCGAAGCAGCATCCCGGAATCACCCCCGCGGACCGCCCGGCGCAGGACGTCGCGGCGGCCGACGACCTCGCCCCGCTCTGCAATCGGATCGCGGCGCTCACCTTCGCGGCGTCCTTCGGCGTCATCGTGGGGCTGGTGACGCTCTCGGTCGCGCTCGCCGCGAGCGGTGCGGTCGCCGCCCTGATCCTCGGAGCACTCCCGCTGCTCGCGACCGCCGCGATCGTGCTCCGGGTCCGGAGGCTCCGCGCCGAGCTGCGCGCCCTGCGCGAGGGGCGCGAGCGGCCCCGCGACGTCGCCCCGGCGCACGCGCGGGACGCCGGCGTCTCCCGCACCTAGCTTCTTCACCCGTCGTCCTGGAGCTTGCCCATGGCGTGGAACCCCGACGTCCTTCGCGGTGGTGACGGCGGAAGCTCGCCGGAAGATCTCATCCGCGCGCTCCGCGCGCGCTTCAAGGGTGGGGGCAAGGGCCCCGCCCTGCTCGTCGTCGCGCTCCTGCTCGCCGTGGTGGGCGCGCTGACGTCCTACTACCAGGTCGAGCCGGACGAGGTCGGCGTCGTCCGGCGGCTCGGGAAGTACGTGGGCACGAGCGCGCCGGGGCCCCACTTCCGGATCCCCTTCGGGATCGACCGGGTGGACAAGGTGCCGGTGCAGCGGCAGCTCAAGATGGAGTTCGGCTTCCGGACCACGCGCGCCGACGTCCGGTCGGCGTACCGCGCGGCCACGAACGAGCTGAACCGCGAGTCGCTGATGCTCACGGGCGACCTGAACGTCGCGGTGGTCGAGTGGATCGTGCAGTTCAAGATCAAGGACCCGTACGCCTACCTGTTCCGGGTCCGGAACGTCGAGGACACGCTGGGCTCGCTCTCCGAGGCCGCGATGCGATCGGTCGTCGGCGACCACTCGGTCAACGAGGTCCTGACCACGGGGCGCCAGAAGGTCGCGACCGAGGCCAAGGAGGCGCTCCAGGCGCTCGCGGATCGGTACAGCGCCGGGGTCGACATCCAGCAGGTGGTCCTCCAGGACGTGAACCCGCCCGACCCGGTGAAGCCCTCGTTCAACGAGGTGAACGAGGCCATCCAGGAGAAGGAGCGCGCCATCAACGAGGCGCAGGCCGAGCTGAACAAGGCCATCCCCCGGGCGCGCGGCGAGGCGGAGCAGGCGCTCCGCGCCGCGGAGGGCTACGCCATCGAGCGCGTGAACCGGGCGCGCGGCGAGGCGCAGCGGTTCCTCTCCATCTACGACGAGTACCGGAAGAGCCCCGACGTCACCCGCCGGCGCCTCTACCTCGAGATGATCGCGGAGGTGATGCCGCGGGCCGGCCAGAAGGTGATCGTCGACGAGACCCTCCGCGGCATGACCCCGATCCTGAACATGGACCCCGCCCCGCGCGAGAAGGCGGCCACCACCGCCGCCGCGGAAGGAGCCTCGCGATGAAGCGCCTCCTCCTCCCGATGCTCGCCCTCGCCGCGGCCGCGACGAGCGGCTGCGCCGTCTACACCCTCGACGAGACCGAGCAGGCCGTGATCACCCGGTTCGGCGAGCCGCGCGGCGCGCCGGTCACCGAGCCCGGGCTCCACTTCAAGCTCCCGCTGGCCGACACGGTCAACCGGTTCGAGAAGCGCTGGCTGGAGTGGACCGGCGACCCGAACCAGATCCCGACGAAGGACAAGAAGTACATCTGGGTGGACACGTTCGCGCGCTGGCGGATCTCCGACCCGCTGCTCTTCTTCCAGCGCATGCGCGACGAGCGGACCGCGCAGTCGCGGCTCGACGACATCATCGACGGCGAGACCCGGAACGCCATCGCCAGCTTCAACCTCATCGAGGCGGTCCGCCCGACGAACCGCGTGTTCGAGGACGACGAGGCGGGTGACACCACGGGGAGCACCCCCGCCGAGCAGGTCAACCTCGGCCGGGACCGGCTCACGCGCCGCATCCTCGAGCGCGCCTCCGCGGTCGTGTCCGAGTTCGGCGTCGAGCTCGTCGACGTGCAGATCAAGCGGATCAACTACGTCGACGAGGTCCAGGTGAAGGTGTTCGAGCGGATGATCTCGGAGCGGCGCCGCATCGCCGAGCGCTCGCGCTCGGAGGGCCAGGGCCGCGCCGCGGAGATCCGCGGGCGGAAGGATCGCGAGCTCAAGGCGATCGAGTCCGAGGCGTACCGGAAGGCCCAGGAGCTCAAGGGCAAGGGCGACGCGGAGGCGGCGCAGATCTACACCCGCGCCTTCGGGCAGGATCCGGAGTTCTACCAGTTCCTCCGATCCATGGAGGTCTACCGGACCACGGTGGACGGGTCGTCCTCGCTCTTCCTCGGCACGGACAGCGACGTGCTCCGCTACCTGAAGAGCTCAGGAAAGCGCCCTTGAGCGACCCGGGCTGAGCCGTCGCGTCGTGGATCTCGCCGGGGCGCCTCGGCCCGGGTGACCGCGGCAACCTGCCGCAGCCCGGCCGATTTGCCAGGTCGCGAGGAAGCCTTACTGGTCCGGACCGTGGAGGGCGTTCGCCCGCCCGTCCGCCGGCGGAATCGGCTGGCCGGGAACGTTGTTCGGCGGTGTCGAAGAACCAAACCAGGACGCCTGGGGAGAGGTGTGCCCGTGGTCCGAAGCACCTCCCCGGAGGCGAGGCGTCCGTGACGGAGGGTGACGCGTGATCAAGGTCGCGAACCTGACGCGTCGGTACGGCGAGCTCGTGGCCGTCGACGACGTCTCTTTCGAGGTCGGGCAAGGCGAGGTGGTGGGCCTGCTCGGACACAACGGAGCAGGGAAGACCACCATCATGAAGATGCTCACCGGCTCGCTCGAGCCGACGAGCGGCTCCATCCGCGTGCGGGACCTCGAGATGGGCCGGGACACCCGGGCGATCCAGGCGAAGATCGGGTACCTGCCGGAGAACTGCCCGGCGTGGCCGGAGATGCCGGTCCTCGACTACCTCGAGTACCGCGCCGGCCTCCAGGGCGTGCCCGCCGAGCGGCGCCGCGCCGCCGTGGCCCGGGCCATCGCGCGGACGGCGCTCGCCGACAGGGCGACCGCGCCGCTCCAGACGCTCTCGCGCGGCTACCGCCAGCGCGTCGGCGTCGCGCAGGCGCTGCTCCACGATCCGGAGATCGTGATCCTCGACGAGCCCACCAACGGCCTCGACCCGACCCAGATCCGGCACATGCGCGACATCGTGCGCGACCTGGCGCGGAGCGCGACGGTGATCGTGTCCACGCACATCCTCCAGGAGGTCCAGGCCACCTGCCAGCGCGTGCTCATCATGCGGGGCGGGCGGCTCGCGCTCGACTCCCGGCTCGACGAGCTGCAGCGGGAGGCGGGGCTGCTGCTCTCGGTGGAGGGCGACCCGCGCGCGGCGCTCGGGGGGGTCCCCGGCGTCGAGGCGGTGGAGGAGCGCGGCGCGGCGGGCGGGGTGCGCCAGTTCCGGCTC